>JBKJNN010000004.1:0-80770 GCA_046593625.1 Gemmatimonadaceae bacterium
TGGCGGAATTTGGTAGACGCGCTGGACTTAGGATCCAGTCCTTTACGGGGTGGGGGTTCGAGTCCCCCCTTTCGCATGGTGTTATGTGACAATGTGTTAGCCTCTGTTGCCTTGATCGCCTCAAGCGCGGTTGCGGGGGGTTCGTCGCATCCTTCGTCGTATAATCTCACGAAAGAGCGCCTTTTCGCTCTTTTCGTTCTTCGATCGTCGCCCTGAATTGCGCGTAGACTGTAGCCGCCATGTGGATCGACTTGTGGCCGAACTGCGCAGCGATCGCCTTGAGGGCTCTCGCCCCGCTTCCGGCTCCGAACAGCCCAAGAGTGGCGGGCATCGCGGAGGGTGTATCAATGAAACCTTGGCGACACTAGATTGTGGTCGATCAGGGAGATCCCCATGAACGACCTCCGCGAGCATGCTGCCGCCGGAGACCGCCGCAGCTGTGAACGTTATCCCAATGAAGTTTGGAGTGAGATTTTTCTCCCGGAGACGTTATGAGAGTTCTATTCCTCACTGCACTACCATGTTTGCTGCTCGCAACAATATCCCCGGCACAGTCAAGCCGCGTGGGTTCAGCCGCCGAGCGTCTCCCGGGACGGGTGGTAGACGTGAGCGTGGGCGAGTTCTTTATCCGCGCTCCCGATACTATTCCCGCCGGCCTTACGACGTTTCGTCTTCACCAGGTTGGTGAAATTCTCACCAATCCTGAAAAGGTGAGAGCGGGGAACCTGGCTCCTGCGACTCCTGATCACGATCCCACAAGGGCATTTCATATGCTGTGGGTGACGCGGCTGGAGCCTGGAAGAACGGTAGACGAGTGGTACAAGGCCGAGGTCCGGGGCGAATCAACTCCGTGGGCCGTGGACCTAGGCGGGCCGGCTTATGCGGCTCCGCCAGGGACGTCAAACGCTACAATGGTTCTCGAGCCGGGCACGTACGCTCTCGTGTGTCACGTCGGCTCGGCACGAGCAGACAAGAATCGCAGCCACCTCCTCAGGGGAATGTTCCGCCCGCTTACCGTCGTCTCATCAAAATCACCCAATGTTTCATTGCCTCGGCCGGACGTGGTGGCTCGCATCACGCTCAACGGCCAGATCCAGCTCTCACGTCCCGTTCGCAAAGGGCGTCAGGTGATCAGAGTGACCAATGAGACATCGAAGTCGCACGAGTTCATCGTGGCCCGCGTCAATCAAGGCCGCACCGCTGAAGAAGCCATCGCGTGGAAGAGGACAGATGGGACGACCGACCCACTTACCGACTTGGGAGGGCTTTCGGACATTCCACCAGGTACGACGCGTACAATTACTGAAGTCTTCGACACAGGCTCATACATCTTCTGGACCGTCGGACGGTCGGCGACCGGTGTCGCAGTCACCATCGGCGGGAGGTGAGCCGAAGCAATCATCGTGGCGCAGGTGTTACTCCGAGTTTCAGCAGTGCTTCCCGGGAGCGTACCGGACTGCATGCTTCGGGAATGTCTGTCAAGTATTTATACCACGTGACAAAGTTCAATGTGAGCACTCAGATCAACCGTGTGACCTGAGCGGGGGTGCTACCTTTTCACGAATCGGGAAGTCGCAGTAACGGTCGCAGTCCCGGTGCGCTTCTGACTCTCTCAGGCGGCTTCCATACCCTTGCCTGCTGGGGGAGCAATAAATTCCGGGGCAGCAAACGGTCTTAGGATCCAGTGGAGCAATCCGTGGGGGTTCGAGTCCCCCCTTTCGCATGTTGTTGCAGGAGTCGCTGACGGAGACTGTCAGCCCACCGCATCAGCGTCAGCTCGCAAGCATGGCGATACCTAGCGCAATCATGACCAGGCCCCCGCTCCGCGAGAGCATGACTCCCTTGCGACCGACCTTTTCGACGAGAACGAACGCAGTGAGCAGAGCGACCCACGCGAGGTTCATCGCTCCGACGGCGAAGAGCACGCACATCAGCGCCCAGCAGCAGCCGAGACAGTAGATACCATGCCCGGTGCCCATCTTGAAGGCGCCAGAGGGACCCTCCCTCCACTTGGTCATCAGAAATCCCAGAGGGCTCTGGCACTGCGTAAGGCAGGCCTTTTTTGGTGGAGTCAGCTGATAGACACCGGCTCCGATGAGAATCGCGCTCGCGATGAAAGGACTCGAGAGGCTCATATTCGACGACAGGTGTCCGGCCGCGTGAAGTGCACTCTGGGCCAACGCGGCGGCGGCGCTGAACCCCAGCCACACGACGACATAGCCCAGCCCGAACAGGAGTACGCGCGCGCCGTTGTGTTGTCTCCCTTGCGGGCCCAGCTTCGCAAAGAGGAGAATTACCGGCGCAGCCGACGGGCTCATCATGCCCACCATCATCACCGACCACATGGCGAATGTGAAGAACAGGTCGCGCACGCTCAACCGCACATCCATCGTCATGTGCATTCCTGCCATCGCCGCACCCCCATTCATGGCAGATGGCATCTGGCGAGCGAGATTGACCAGGTACGCCCACGCGAGAAGGGTGATGAGAGCGATACAGCTCGGTATCAGGATCAGGTCGCGACGGGGGAGTGTCGCGACCGGTGTCTCGCTACCCATTACCCCAGCTGAACGGGGCGTATTGAGCGTTGTTCTTTCCTGTCGTGTCGTTCCATGTGAGGCCAAGGCCATCCACGTGGCTCCTCAGGGCATGGGCCAGCGCAAAGCGAGATGATGCAGGATGGCCGGTGTTCTCCAGGTGTAGCGGCTCGCTTGTGTTCGGGTCGAGGCCCATCGCCGGTGAAGCCGCCATATCCACGAGATTCGCTGCGGTCACGGACCAGTTCGCTCCATCGCGCTCGAACCGTATCGGTGCCGATGCTACTCCAAGAAAGTTTCCTACGAGACCAGACAGCGCCGCAATGGGGCCGCCACCGGCGCCACTGGCGATCGCGGTAATCGCCTCGCGCTGCTGTTCATTCGCTTTGTCATCGATGATGACGCCGACTGACCAGTTTCCGCTACCCATCGCCCCAGGCGTGAGGCCGAGCACGATGAAAGCGAGGCCGCCGAGGTCTAGTGCGTCGTACGTCCCTCGCTCGATCTGGAAGGCCATCGCGAACGTGCACGAGCCCTTCGTCGGGGCGACTGCCATCTGTTGCAGGATGCAGGGACACACATAATCGCAGCTGCATGTCTCATAGTACTGACCGCTGACCTTCCAGGAAGGTGTGTTCATGATGCACCTCTTCTCGTAAGTCTTGACCGCGCCGGTGGACGAAAGACTTCGCCGGGGCGCGCGCCGATGCTGGTGGAAACACTAATCTACTGCGCCATTTAGACAGTGGAGTGCGCGCAGCGACCACCAACAGGCATCGTCCCCGCGATGCTGCGTCGCGTTGCCAGCTTATGGTCGCCACGCCCGACTGTAGCCGTCGTTGATCACCACACCATTCGCGATCTGTATTTCAGGGGAGTCGTTCCCAAGACAGGTCAACGTGGGGCACCAATGAGCCGCCTTTCGGCTTCAATCTCGAAGTTACTGCTTCTTACTACCGGTAAACGTGTAACGCACTACGACTGAATCGGGCCTGGACGCGAGCGTCATCATCCCCGAACCCGTCACGTTCACACCATTGAAGTGTGTCGTCCAATGATCGACCAGCTTCTGACCTTTCATAGCTCCCTCGGCGTCAAACGGCTTGCTCACGCCAACTGCGCTGTCACCATCAAGGGTGTAGGTGGATGCGATCGTTGCCTTCGATTCCGTGGACGTTCCTCTGCACGTTCCGGAGGCGCAGACCTGCGTCCAGTGACTCATCACCGAATCGGATCCCATGGCGTTGCTGGTGCCGGTCCATGTGCCCGAGACATCAGCCTCACCTATAACCACGGGCGCAGCAGCAGGCTCCGGGACCATGGCTGCCGCCGTGTCAGTCGTCGGCGTTTCAGATTTTGTACAGGCAAATAGGACGGCAACTACAGGGATCAGTTTCACAAGTCGACGCACCTGTTCCTCTCTGTGGTGGACGGACGGTTAGACCTACGATCAACGCTCACGGAAATGTGGCACGTCGAACATACCTCCTCCGCTGGCGTCATTCCAGAATCGGCCAGTACAGGCAACACTGATTTTTTCTGAGAACGGTATCGCCAGTCGGCGGTCGCAGCCGCCGCGATCAGCACGGGGCCCTGTTTTTTTATCGATTGTCAACGTGCCGCGTCGCTCCGCGCTTGCGAGCCACAATAAGCGCGGCCGCGGCAGGTTGACGTCGCGAACACCTCGCTGCGGATCTGCCACTGACTGTTGTGTTCCCGCCAAATTGCGTAGTAAGTGCCACTAACCTCCGTGGCTTCCCCGTTCTCAAGCCAGCTTTCCTTCCAGCGCCCATACTCCGTCACAATGCCACACTTCGGGCGTTTGCATGCGGTCACACGATCGGGCCAGTACATCAGTTGGACCTGCGGTCGCGTCGCCAGTGCCCGCAGAAACACGGATAGGTAGGCCGATCGGCCGACATGCGTAAACTGCGGTGAGACATGTACCGCACTGTCCTCGACGAGAGCCACAAGCGCGGTGCTGTCACGATTCGCGAACGCCATGTTCCACTGCTGGCGGCGCCAACGCACGTCCGCCGCAACATCCGCTGGCGTGCCGCCTGTGGCCCGCGGCGCACAGGCACTCGAACTGAGCAGAAACAGCAGAGCGGCGAGGCCGACGGGGTGACGCGCATCCCTCTTCGTCTGGACCCACCGCAAAGCAACGTCCAGCCTGGGCCACGGGCGAGGGGTAGGCCTCAGGCGGCGGCGGCGAGCACTCGCCAATAACCAAACTCTGGTGTCCCGGCAAGGAAGCCCTCTGCGCGCCGCAGGAACGCTTGCATGTGCGGCGTTTGCATGTGAGGCCCCGTAAATGCGTCCTTGCTATCCCAGTACTCGATGAGCAGCAAACGGTCCGAGTTCTCGGGATCGAGATGGAGGTCGATGCCGTGGCAGGCAGCCTCATTCTTCACCACGGCCTTGATTATGGCCGAGAATTCCTCGCGGGCTAGTGTGGCCTTTCCAGGTTGGATGTTACAGGTGATGACAACAGTAGTGAAGTCGGTGTTGGCTCTCATGTGCGCTCCTGTCGAATGGCACCTCTGGAAAATATGACCCGAACGCGGGCACGCCACTGGTGTTTAGCGGGCTTCGCAGAAATACGCACTGTGCAGATGGCTCCTCGCAATCGAGGTCGAGCTACACCCGCAAGTATGTGAAGCCCGCTTCCTGTGCGCGGTTGATCGCGACGACCAGCGCCGGAACCAGTATCATCCCCGGCAGTCGGGATTCCTTCAAATCTTGGTAGACAGCCTCGTACGTCTCGCCCCTGTCCGCAGAGAGCGCGCGTGATCGCATCCGAAGCGCGGTGTTGCACATGAGGAAGACGACTCCCCGCTTCTGGGATTCTGCGACGCTCAAGCGGCCACCCGAAGCAAAGATGTTTTTCACGGCTGCTTCTTTGGTTGCGGGATCATTTACGCTCGAGCTTTTTCCTAGTGAGTATTTAGCCCACGCTGCGTCATTGAATCCAATCGCCAGTGCGCCGCTGTGAACGCCGACGACAGCATTCGCCTCACCCGGTTTCGCGGCGAATTCCTCGGAATACGCGTCAAGGAAATTGTTCGCCATCAGCATCGCGCCATCTCCAGCTGCCGTGGCGTGGAAAATCTGGCGATGCCTTCCCTTGAGCGCCTTCATCCATTCATCGTGCAGTGAGCCGGAGTCTGTTCCCGGGACAGACGTCTCAGCACGACCGACTTTTGGAACGCCAAGGCCGAAGCCGGCGAGAACAGCAGCGGCGCGACCCAGAAAGCGTCTGCGAGGATGAGAGGTGGCAGGATTGGTCATCTGATTTCCTTTTACTTGTGAACTAACACGCGTTCGGAGGTGCAAACATACGGTGCCAGACCGTTGGAGTACAAGCTCAAATGAAATCGATACCGTAACACACGAACGACCGTCACGAACACGGCGCCGTGAGGCCGCATGACCTCGACGTCGATCTGGAACGGCTAACTAGAAGGGGTTCTCGGTGCGAAGCTCCGGAAAGAGCGAAAAGTCGCGATCGTGCGTCAGCAGCTTGTCAACACCGTGTGCCAAGGACCGAATGTAGAGTTGGAACGAACTGCCCCGCCTGCCCACGTAGGCAATGCTGCGACCGTCGGGAGAAATCGCCAGCGCGTTATCGATCGGGAAAAGCGGTGCGTCCGAAGGGATCCAGTGGAGAAATCCGTGGGGGTTCGAGTCCCGCCTTTCGCATCAGAAGGTGACGACCTCTTCTGCTGCAATGAGGACAACCGGTGCTCCGCCGCTGGAGATGTGATGCGCGTGAGCGATCGCATCCTGGCCGGCCTTCGACTGAGCGCACGCCTTCAGATCAGCCATGCTCGAAAAGTGAATCTCGGCGATCCTTTCACCGACGTGAGGACGGCCTTCGTTGCACCGGCAGACGCGAAAATCGGTGCGGCTATGGGTATGTGTTCCTCGGTGTAGATCTTGTCGAATGCGGCAACGTCCTTCGGCATCGGGTACATCACCAATATCTTGGCACCGGCCATGTGCCCTCCCAGCAGATGGAATGTCCCTGGTTCAGAATGGCGAGCGTGAAAGTTGCCCCGATCGGGTCATCGCTGCAACCGAAGCTGGGGGCTTCCAATTCAACGCACGGGCCAGTTGACGCCCGTCAACCAGCGGCATGGATGATGCGCTGTTCACAGCGTTCGGGCCACACATTCACAGGTGAATTCCCCCTTGCATCACGCCTCGAGATGGAGGGTTGGGTAAGACATCAATGACCGGGGAGATGCCATCGACACGGCGGTGCACGAGCATCTTGCCCCCAGTCACGATGCATTGGTTCCCATTAGATTTTCCGCGCCCTGTGTGACACGATCGGCTAACTCGATGGAGATACCAATGACACATGTGGTTATTGCACAAACGGATCGCGTGAGTCGGGAAGCGGGAGAGCACCTGGGCAGTCAGATCTCTGCCGGTTTCTCAGGACGGCCAGACGCGCTGATAGTGCTGGCCTCGCCCAGGAACGACTACGGTGAGCTGCTGGAGGCTCTCTCCCGCACCACCGGCACGACCACCATTGTCGGCTGCTCGTCGGCAGGAGAGTTCACCAACGCCGAATCGGGGACCGGTCTAACCAATGTCACGGCCATCCAGAGCACCAGCATGCGATTTGCCGCCTCGGTGGGAACGGACCTTTCCGCGGATCACCGAGCCGCTGCGAAAAGTATCGCGGGCGGATTCAAACGAGGTGACTTTCCAACGCTGCCGTTCACGTCGGCACTCGTACTTGTCGATGCGCTTGCCGGTTACACCGAAGAGCTGGTCAGCGCACTGACTCTCGAAACAGCGGGGGCCTACCGGTTTTTCGGGGGCGGCGCCGGCGACGACGACCGCTTCGCGAGTACTCATGTCTTTTGTGGCACCACCGCCTACTCCAACGCCGCTGTCGCACTCGAAATAGTTTCCCAGACGCCCGTCGGAATAGGAGCGCGCCACGGCTGGACTCCGGCAGGCAGCGCGCTCCGCGTCACCGAGGCGGACGGAGCGAACGTGCTCAGCTTCAATTCGTCACCGGCAGTGGAGTCATTCGAGGATCACGCGGAGCAAACCGGCCAGACGTTTGACCCTTCCGAACCGATCCCATTCTTCCTGCACAATGTGGTGGGCCTGAGCACGGACAGTGGATTTAAGCTTCGTGTTCCGCTTGGAGTTGGAAACAACGGCGACATCGGTTTTGCGGCCGGAGTTCCAACCGGGTCAACGGCCCGGATAATGTCTACCGGGGCTACTTCCGCAGCAGATGCTGCCGCAGCAGCGGCAAAGGATGCCATCGATCAGGTGACTGAAAGTGGGGGTACTCCGAAGGCCGCATTTTTTTTCGACTGCGTCGCTACCCGCCTGCGGCTGGGGCAGACTTTCGAAAACGAACTCGATTCTGTGTCGAAGGAACTGGGAGGACTCCCATTTGCGGGCTTCAATTCCTACGGCCAGATCGTTCGTTCAGAAGGACAGTTCAGCGGCTTTCACAACTGCACTGCCGTTGTCTGTGTGCTGCCCGACTGAAGCGCATGGTTTCGGAAGACATTGTTTCCGCAGTCGAGGCGCTGGCGCGGCCGCAAAAGCGTGACGAAGCAGCTGTTTCTCTTGGGCGACTGCTCGGCGGCACCAATGTGATCCTGTTTGTCGAGGATCCGGAGGTGGGGGTTCTCCTCCCTGCGCCAGGTTTCACCCAGACTCTCCCCAACGCGCGCGCATGGCGCCGGTTCCTCAGCCGAACCGTGAGGGACGGCGACGCGGCGGAAGATTCAATCACGTATCCGGGGAGCGGCGGCGAGTCCCGGGCTTTCGGCATCGCTTCCGGAGCGGAGTCAGTGCTGGTAGTTCTCGGAGCGGCAGAACCGCCAGCACTCCGAAATGAAGCTCGCTCACTCCTTCCCTTCCTGGCGGTTGCTATTCGTGCCGAACGCGCGGCTGTATATGCGGACGTGCAAGCCGCGGCTGCAAACCAGGCAGCCATGGAGGCGGAGGCGCTTGCGACGTCGCTCAACTCGGTGCGGAGACAGCTGCAGGGAGCGCTGTCCGATGCCGAGTCAGCCAGATCCGCGTTGGAGGCCGTGAATTCGCAGCTGCAGGAGCAGGCACTCGAGATGGAGCTTCAAACCATCGAACTCGAGGCGCAGGCGGAGGAACTGCAACGCAGCAACGCAGAACTGGCGTCAGCAAAGGTGAAGGCAGACGAGGCCAATCGCGCCAAATCTGACTTCCTGGCAACAATGAGCCACGAGCTGCGCACACCGCTGAATTCCATCGGCGGCCATGTCGAGCTGATCAAGCTCGGCATTTACGGCGATGTGACACAGGCACAATCTGACGCGCTCGCGCGGATCGATCGCAGCCAGCGGCATCTCCTCGGAATCATCAATGACATTCTCAACCTGGCGAGAATTGAATCAGGAAGAATCGAGTACCGGTTGGTCGCGGTGCGTATTCGAGACATGCTCGAAGAGATCGCATCGATGATAGGTCCCCAGATTCAGACCAAAGACCTTCGATACACTGTCGAATTGCCCGACGAGGCCGTTGTTGTCTGTGCCGACTCCGACAAACTGCTTCAAATCCTCCTGAACCTTCTGTCGAACGCAATCAAGTTCACTCGCAGCGGCGGATCCATCACAGTGAGATGCAAGCCTGGCGACGCTGTGTCCCCCACGGTGGTGCTCCAGGTTCAGGACACCGGCGTCGGAATTCCCAGTGAACGGCTGACGGACATCTTCGAGCCGTTTGTTCAGGTGGACTCGAGCCCGACACGCGAAGGCCAGGGAACAGGTCTGGGTCTGGCAATCAGTCGCGACCTCGCTCGCGGGATGGGCGGCGACCTCACGGTGGAGAGCTCAGAGGAGACAGGCTCGGTCTTCTCGCTGACTTTGCCAGCTGGCTAGAGCGGCATTCGCTCTTGCTGCTGCACGGCCATTCGTGGTCATAGTCATTTTCGAACTTCGGCAGCAATTCGAAACCGCGTTTATCTCGTGTTTTGAATCCGTTGGCATTTCAATTGCCTTTTCATAAAGCGAAACCTCGAACCAACGGAGCAGCGAAAATGGAAATGGAAACCCTGAAAGACCTTTACGTATCAGAACTCAAGGATCTCTGGAGCGCCGAAAAGCAGATCCTCAAGGCATTGCCGAAGATGATCAAGGCTGCGAGCCATCCACAGCTCAAGAAGGCATTCACTGATCACCAGAAGGCGACCGAGAAGCATGTCACGCGGCTGGAGACCATCTGCGCCGATCTCGATATCACTCCCCGCGGAAAAAAGTGCGTCGGCATGGAAGGACTTCTCGAAGAAGGCAGCGAGCTCATCAAGGAAAAGCCGGATGCCGATGTACTGGACGCGGGCTTGATTGCGGCGGCACAGCACGTCGAGCACTATGAAATGGCCGGCTACGGCTGTGTCCGCACCTACGCGCGCCAGCTCGGCTACAACAAGCAGGCGGATCTGCTTCAGACGACGCTCGATGAAGAGGGAGATGCGGACAAGCTGCTCACGCAGATTGCCGAGTCTTCAATCAATATCGAGGCTGAGACCGCCGGCTGATTCGGCCGGTACGATACATATAGGCGACTCGTTCGCCGGACTGTTGACGAACTGGCTGACCTGGTAACATGCGAGGTCAGCCAGTTCGTATGGACGGAGGAGTGAAAGCGTATCGCGGCGGCTGGACAACGGTGACATCCATTTCATCGCGGCTTCTGGAGCGAGCAGAGCAGGCATGCGATGGTGATACGCCGACACCCAGGTCGAAGCGTCGACGGTCACGATGCTACACGTCTCAATCGTCTCTCCTTTCCCTTCCCACCGGTCCCACAGGCCTGCGAGCGCGAAGGCTTCATGGCCAGGCATATGAAAGAAGTACGGCGTCCTCGACTTCCCCTTGCCCGACCATTCATAGTAGCCGTCCACAAGCACGAGGCATCGACGGCGATCGAGGAGTTCGCTCCATGAGGGTCTTTCGGCGAGAGATTCGGCGCGCGCGTTGATCATCCTCGATCCGGACCGGGGATCTGTTGCCCACGATGGCACCAGGCCCCATCGGCGTCGTTTTGCCTCCGGCTGCGCTTCGGCATTCAGCGATATCGTCCACTGATCCTGGCTCGGCGCGATGTTGTAGCGCGGCTCGAATCCCGGGAGCGCCGGGGGAAGGCCGAATCGGGCAAGCACACTGACTGGTGCATCATGCAATGAGGATCTACCGCACATGCAGGGAAAGCTAAGCTGGCGGTACGCCCCAGCGGACCGCCTGGATGGGTCGCGCCGAACCGTCTGGCCCGAAACACGCAATAAAAAAAAGCGTCACTCTATTGAGAGGATTCCGATGGCGCAGTGCGACGTGTGCGGCAACAACTACGACAAGTCATTCACCGTCACGATGGCCGGTGAGACCCATACATTCGACTCCTTCGAATGCGCGATCCACGCGCTCGCACCGACCTGCTCTCATTGCGGCTGCCGCATCATTGGACACGGCGTCGAAAGCGACGGAACTTTCTTCTGCTGCGCTTCCTGTGCCGAGAAGGAAGGCATCAAGGGACTCGAAGACCGAGTCTGATCTCGGGTACTGCGGGGTACGGACTGCGGACTGAGCTTTACTACGGACTGCTGACGTACTGCGGGGTACGGACTGCGGACTGAGCTTTACTACGGACTGCCGGAGTCCGCAATCCGGAGTACGTCAGCAGTCCGCAGTGGTCAGTTGGCCCGCAGTCCGTAATCCGCAGAGGTCAGCAGTCCGCAGTGGTCAGTTGGCCCGCAGCCCGTAGTCCGCAGTACGTCAGCAGTCCGTAGTGGTCAGTTGGTCCGCAGTCCGTCCTCCGCAGTACGTCAGCAGTCCGTAGTGCAGTAGAGTCCTGGGTCCGTCCTCCGCAGTATCCCAATGCCAGTTTCCCTCAAGCCTCCTTCATTATATTTGAGGGATGAATATCGAGATCACAAAGCAGGAAGGGAGCGGCGTGGACCGTCATGTCCAGATTTCTGTCCCCCCTGAGACCGTCAAGGACGCGGAAGATAAGGCAGCCAGGCGCTATGCCACCTCGGTGAGACTCCCGGGCTTCCGGCCCGGCAAGGCCCCCGCCACCATGGTCCGCAAGAAGTTCGCGGAAGCCATCCGTCAGGAGGCGCTCGAGGCGCTCGTCCGCGACGCATATAAGGAAGTAGTCGAAAAACAGGACCTCAAGATTGCCTCTCAGCCCCACGTCCACGACGTGAAGTTCGAGGAAGGCAAGCCGCTCACCTTCGAACTCCATTTCGAGGTGCGCCCAACTCTTGATCTCACCAGAACATCGGGTTTCCGGGTCACCAGTAAGAATGTCTCCGTAACCAAGGAGAATGTTCGTGACCAGATCGAGGCAATTCGCGACCAGCGGGCTACCTGGACACCGGTAGAAGGCAAGCCGATGCCGGGAGACATGGTCAATGTCGAGATCTCCACGGGTGAAGACACGAAATCCGGCGATGCAAAGTCGTACCCGCTCGTCCTCGGTACCGGCCAGGCAATCCCCGGCATCGAGGAGCTGATCATGGAGGCCGCGCCGGGCGAAACCGTCGAGCGCCCCGTGAAATGGCCTGACGACTTTTCCGACGAAGCCCAGCGCGGGCAGACCAAGACGGTCAAAGTCCGCCTTCAGGACGTGAAGCGAAAGTCAGCTCCCGACCTGGATGACGCTTTTGCCCGCGAAGTCGGGGATTTCGACTCCATTGCCGCCCTCGAAGCCACTGTTCGAACTGACCTGGAAGAGCACGGCAAGCGCGACGCAGACGCCGAGGTGCGCCAGAAGCTGATAGATGAGATCATCGGCGCCAACCCGTTCGATGTGCCCCCCAGCTGGGTCCGGCAGTTCGCAGACAATTATGCCGAGGCTTACCAGATTCCCGAGTCGGAGCGTGAGAAGTTCTCGAATGAGTTCAGAGCGATGGCCGAACGCCAGATTCGCCGCGACATGGTGATCGAGACCATCGCCGAGCGCGAGGGACTCGAGGCGACCGAAAAGGACCTCGATGACCGCATTACCGAGCAGGCCGAGAAGCGCGGCCTGAATCCTGGACAGCTCTATGCCCAACTCGAAAAGGGCGGCCGTCTCAAGGAAATCGAGAGAAGCCTCACAGAAGACAAGGTTTTCCAGTGGCTGCTGGAAAAGAACGAAGTTCAAACGGAGAGCTGAACCCAAATGCCGACTCTTTACACCCCGTATGTAATTGAACGCTCGAGCCGTGGGGAGCGCACGTATGACGTGTTCTCGAGACTGCTCATGGACCGCATCATCTTCCTTGGCACGCCGATAAACGATGACGTCGCCAACGTTGTGATTGCACAGCTTCTGTTCCTGAATGCAGATAATCCAGAGCGCGACATCCATATCTACATCAACTCGCCAGGCGGCAGCGTCTCGGCCGGAATGGCGATTTACGACACGATGCAGTTCCTTCAGGCGCCGGTTAACACCATTTGCATGGGCTTGGCGGCAAGCATGGGATCGTTTCTGTTGGCTGCGGGACGGCCTGGAAGGCGGTCTGCACTGCCCCATTCCCGAATCATGATTCACCAGCCGAGTGGCGGAACGCAGGGCACGGCGTCGGATATCGAGATTCAGGCGCGGGAGATACTGTACCTCCGTTCGAAAATGAACGAATTGATGGCGCAGCACACGGGGCGGGAGATCGAACAGATCGAACGGGATATGGACCGCGACCGCTTCATGTCGGCGGAAGAGGCCAAGGACTATGGAATCATCGATAACGTCATTTCATCCCGCTCAAAGGCGGAGGAACTCCTGGCGAAAAAGTAGGAACTCCTTTTTGTGCTTGACCGTACTGGATACCACTGTTAGTTGTTCAGTAGTATCCCCCTCAGCGTCTCCAGCTAACAGGGCCTATGTCGCAGGATAAACACCTCCGCTGTTCATTCTGCGGAAAATCGAAGGATTCTGTCCGGAAGTTCATTTCCGGGCCATCTGTTTACATTTGCAACGAGTGCATTGCACTCTGCAACGAAATCCTTGCGGAGGATGAAGAGCGCGAGGTTTCCGAGGCGATAACGCAGGTACCATCGCCCCAGGAGATCAAGGACGTCCTCGATCAGTACGTAATTGGGCAGGAACAGGCCAAGAAGGCATTGTCCGTTTCCGTCTACAATCACTACAAGCGCATCAACTCGACATCCATCAAGGATGACGAGGTCGAGCTCGACAAGTCGAACATCCTCCTGATCGGTCCCACCGGCGTCGGCAAGACGCTGCTGGCGCGTACGCTGGCGCGTATTCTGGATGTCCCGTTCACAATCGCCGACGCCACCACGCTTACCGAAGCGGGATACGTCGGTGAGGACGTGGAGAACATTCTTGTCCGGCTGCTTCAGGCGGGCGATTTCAACATCGCGGAATGCGAGCGCGGAATCGTCTACATCGACGAAATCGACAAGATTGCCCGGAAGTCGGAGAACCCGAGCATCACGCGCGACGTCTCCGGCGAGGGCGTGCAGCAGGCGCTTCTCAAGATCATCGAAGGCACGGTGGCGTCGGTTCCCCCGCAGGGTGGCCGGAAGCATCCGCAGCAGGAGTACATCCAGCTGAACACGAAGGACATTCTGTTCATCTGCGGTGGAGCATTCGACGGTCTCGAGAAGATCATCGAGGCGCGTATCGGGCGGCGGCAGATCGGCTTCAATAATCTCGCCGGCAAAAAGGCAGCAGACCCGACGCAGATGTTCGGCGATGTCGAACCTGACGATCTGCTACGCTACGGAATGATTCCCGAGCTGGTGGGACGCCTTCCGGTGACGGTGGCCCTGGAGTCGCTCGACGAGAAGTCGCTCGTCAGAATCCTCAAGGAACCGAAGAACGCGCTCACCAAGCAGTACACCAAGCTGTTTGGTCTCGAAGAGGTAAAGATCACCTTCGAGGAAGGCGCGCTCGCCGCAATTGCGCAGAAGGCGCTGAAGCGCGGCACAGGTGCACGAGGCCTTCGCGCGATTCTCGAGGAAGTGCTGATGGAGGTCATGTTCGATCTGCCGAGCCGCGAGGACGTGGTCGAGGTGAAGGTCACCGAGTCGTGCATCACCAACGGCACGCAGCCGTTGCTCGAGATCTCGCCGATCAGTCGCAAGAAGGAAGCGTAGGAGCTTCCGCCGCGCCGCGCCAAAGGGCGCGGGCGTGTCACATCAATTCCACAACGTGACCCAAGAATTCACGCGTGACGGCGAGAAAGTGCAGGCGGAAGCCCGCGTTCCCGTCCTTCCGCTTCGCGACGTCGTCATCTTCCCGTACGTCGTTATTCCCCTCCTCGTGGGACGCCAGCACTCGCTCGCGGCAATTGATGCTGCTGTCGAGACTGACAAGCTCATCCTCCTGGTATCGCAGAAGGAAGGCGAAACACAGGAGCCCGGCGCCGCCGACCTGCACCGCACCGGAGTGCTCGGGCGGATTCTCCAGGTCGCACGGCTCCCAAATGGAAGCACGCGCGTTCTGGTAGAAGGCTTCGCCCGCGCTCGTGTCACCCGGTACATCTCGAGCGGGCCGTTCATGCGCGCGGTGGCGGCACCGATGGAGTGGACTGAAACCGCATCGCCCACCGAAATTCGCGCGCTTGCAAATCGCGTCATCTCCCTCTTCGAGGAGTATGTCGCGCTGCACCGGCGGATTCCGCCTGAAGTTGTCGGCCTCATCCAGAGCACTGAATCGGAGGAGCGCCAGGCGTGGGGTGTCGCAGCGCATACGGTGGTCAAATTCGACGTGCGCCAGAAACTGCTCGAAACTCGCTCCCTTCAGGGTCTTCTCGAATCGCTCTCGCAGGCACTCGGTTCCGAAAGCGAGCTGCTGCGGCTCGAGCGCAAGATTGACGACGACGTGCGCGGCGCGCTGTTCCAGAATCAGCGCGAGTTCTACCTGCAGGAACAGCTGCGGGCAATTCACAAGGAACTTGGCGAAGAAGATGGAGATGATTTCGCCGAGCTCGAGGCGCAGGTCGCGAAGAAGGCGCTCCCCGAAGAGGTCAAGCAGCGCGCATTTCGTGAGCTGAGGAAACTTCGGCGGATGTCGCCGATGTCCCCCGAGTTCACCGTTTCGCGGAATTTTATCGACTGGATTGTCGCGCTGCCGTGGGATGAGCGGACCGACGAAGTGCTCGACGTTGTGCATGCGCGACAGATCCTCGATGAGGACCATTACGGTCTCGAGGAAGTGAAGGAGCGCATACTCGACTTCATTGCGGTGATGGCGCTCGTGGGGCGGGTTGACGGCCAGATTCTTTGCCTCGTCGGTCCCCCCGGAGTGGGCAAGACCTCACTTGGCCGATCGATCGCGCGCGCGCTTGGCAGGAAGTTCATTCGGATGGCGCTGGGTGGTGTGCGAGATGAGGCAGAGATTCGCGGACACCGCCGCACGTACATTGGATCGATGCCCGGCCGGATCATTCAGGCAATGCGTCGCGCCGAGGTGGTGAACCCGGTGATTCTGCTCGATGAGGTGGACAAGCTTGGGCAGGACTATCGGGGCGATCCCGCGAGCGCACTGCTCGAGGTTCTCGATCCCGAGCAGAACACGGCGTTCAACGACAATTACCTGGAAGTGGATTACGATCTGTCGCAGGTGTTGTTCATCACCACAGCTAACAGTCTCAACGGAATTCCGGAACCGCTGCGCGACAGGATGGAGATCATCCGGCTGTCGAGCTACCTCGATCACGAGAAGCTGGCCATTGCCCGGCAGTATCTGCTTCCGCGGCAGCTCGAGGCAAACGGAATTAATCCGGCAGACGTCACGGTCGATGCTGATGTGCTGCCTGCAATCATGCGCGGTTACACGCGCGAGGCCGGTGTACGCGAGATGGAGCGACGGCTCGCGCGGCTTGGTCGCAAGCTCGCGAGGAAAAAGGCAGAGGTAGCGGGGATTGAGAAACAGCACGTAGCAGTGACGGACCTGCAGGAGCTTCTTGGCACGCCGCCCTTTGATCCGGATGACACGTCACTCGAGGACAAGGTGGGTGTGGCGTCGGGGCTGGCGTTCACCACTGTCGGCGGCGAAGTGCTGGAGATCGAAGTCAGCGTCGTCAAAGGCAGAGGCAAGGTGCAGCTCACCGGCACGCTCGGCGATGTGATGAAGGAATCAGCGAGTGCAGCGCTCAGCTACGCGCGTACTCGTGCGAAGGAGCTCGGGCTCGAGCCTGATTTTTACCGGAATCGCGACATTCACATTCACATGCCGGCGGGGGCCACTCCGAAGGACGGTCCGTCGGCCGGAATTGCGATTGCCACAGGGGTTATCAGCGCGCTCACCGGAGTTCCGGTGCGTGGTGACGTCGCGATGACCGGTGAGATCACGCTTCGGGGGCGTGTACTGCCGATTGGCGGCCTGAAGGAAAAGTCTGTGGCTGCCCACCGCAACAAGGTTCTGGACGTGATCATTCCTCACGGCAACCTCAGGGACATCGATGAACTTCCCGAGGAAGTTCGGGCTGCTGTGCGATTCCATCCGGTGAAGACCATGGATGAAGTGTTGGCGGTAGCAATGCGCGGTGATTCCCTGAAGAAGGCGATGGAACGGCGGGAGTCGCGAATTGCCCGGGCCAGACGAACACAGGGCGAAGGCGTTCAGGATAACGCCACCGCCCACTGACAATGAGTGAATCCGGAGCCGACCCGCTTGTAATTCGGAGCCTCGAGTTCATGGGCGGCATGGCTTCGGCAGATGGATGGCGGCCAGAGCCGTCGCTGCCGGAGATTGCATTTGCCGGCAGGTCGAACGTGGGCAAGTCTTCCCTGCTCAACCGTCTCGTCAGGCGGAAGGCGTTCGCCCGGGTGAGTCGTACGCCGGGCCGCACTCGCGAGATCAATTTTTTTCTGGTCAACTCGCAGTTTATCCTCGCGGATCTGCCGGGCTATGGTTACGCCAAGGTGAGCAAGGAACGGCAGGCAGACTGGAGGCCGCTCATCGAAGGATACCTGCGGCATACCGTTCAGCTTGCAGGCGTGGTACAGCTTCTGGACATCAGGCGTGATCCCAGTGAGGATGACATTTCTATGCTGGATTTTCTGTCAGAGCTCGAGCTGCCGACTGTCGTTGTCCTGACCAAGATCGACAAGCTTTCGCGAGGCGGTGCGGAGGAGCGGGCGTCAGAGATCATGAAAGCGCTCTCGTTGTCACGCGAACAGACCATCCCATTCAGTTCGACGAGCGGGGAAGGCAGAGAAGAGCTTGCTGCCGCCGTATCATCACTGGTCGATCTGACTCACGGTAAAATCCCGTGAGAGTGGTTGTTGGACTGTGTTTCCTGTCGGCCCTTGCCTGCTCTCCCCCGAGCGGGACTGGCGGTGTGGCGACGGTTCCAATTGTCGAGGACACCACCGCGCGCGGCGGAGTTCCGCCGGGATTCGGCTCGCTCAGGCAGGATGACATCGCAATCCGCCTGCAGCCACAGGGTTTGATTGTACGTGCGATCCCGCTCGACGAGAGCATCATCAGGTTGCTCACGCCGGATTCATATCGCGCTCTGCGCGATCTGCAGGAAAGCAATCGGCGGGCTATCGAGGCAGTCGCGCGACGTTCAGGTGGGAGGGCACCAGCCCTCTGGTACGTGTCGTTCTATGGTCTGGAGGAAAACGCGCGGTTCAGTCCAATGGAGCTTGTGATAACAAGCGGCGGGCAGGACTTCCGGCCAGTGGATGTAATTCCGCTGAGCACGGGGTTTGGCGAGCAGCGCCTCCGCCAGCGGGAGACCCAGAGCGCAGTTTACCTCTTTCCCGGTGACATCGACGTAGATCATCCGCTGACTGTCAGCTTTCAGGGCCAGCGCAGCACGATATGGGAGCAGCTCCTCCAGCGAATTGAGAGGGAACGCGCCCTCGTGCGCGCACGTGCGACGCGATCGGGCAACTAGCATTCACTCTAATCACCGAACGATGGCTACTCTACCTCTAAGAAAGCTGGCTGAACGCGCCAACGATGCTGTCTGCACCGAGTGGCTTGCTGAGATCAAGGCTGGTCTTGACGCGGGCCCGGAGAGCTGGCCGGACCTCTGCCGCAGGGTGCTGTGTGACATCACGTGGCCGCAGTATGCGGGCAACTGGGAATCGGCGGTAAACGATTCCTCTATCCCTCACGGTACCCGCCTGTCGCTTGCGGCGCTCGATCCGCGCAACATCACGCTCGAGCCGGAATACTACGCTGACTGCGATGATGAGAAGTTCCAGCGCGTCAAGCCGCTTCTCTGGCTCTGGTATTCCTTTGACCGCACATCACTGGGCGGACAAAACGTGGATCTGGGGGTGCGCCTTCGGCGGCTGCTTGCGCCGCGAATTTTCAAGAGCTGCGGTGAAAACTTCAAGGCGTTTCATAACGTCGAATTTTCGTTCGGCTACAATATGGAAGTGGGCGACGACGTAGTTGTGCATCGCCATGTTCTGCTCGACGACCGCGGTGGGATTGTGCTTGGCGACAGAGTGTCCATCAGCGATTATGCCAACGTTTACAGCCACACTCACAGCATCGTTGACCAGAAGGACGTCACCAATGCAGTGACGCGGCTCGACGCGGGCGTAAGAATCACCTATCACGCGACCGTTCTTGCGGGGGTTCACGTTAACGAGGAAGCGATGGTCGGAGCAGTTGCGGTCGCCACAAAGGATGTTCGTCCGTATCACGTGAACGTCGGCATTCCGGCCAAGAGTGTTCGCGTGAAGCCCAACGCACCGACCGGCCAGGGCAATGTCACGACCGTGAAGCCGAAGGCCTAGAACACCCGAAGCACATCTTCGACGGGACCTGCATTGCCGCCAGCGAGCAGGTGCATTATCTGCGAGAGCGCCTCTCGCTCGCGGGGCCAGATGAATCGCGACGCTGCCTCGTGCGGCGAGAGCCATTCGCAGGTCTGGTGCTCCTCTCCCAGCGTAACTTCGGCCGGTTCGTCCACGAACGCGGCAAAAACAACTGCGAGCTGCACCGCGTCGAACATGTGCAGGTAAAACGGCTGCACTGTGACGTTATACAGGCGTGCGACAGTGAGTCCTGTTTCTTCCTGAACCTCGCGCACAGCGCCGGCCTCTGGGCGCTCGCCCGGCTCCAGCCGGCCGTGAACGGTTTCCCACGCGCCGGGGCAGCGGGTGTCGAGCGCGCGCTGCACGCATAACACTTTCCACCCGTCTTCCAGCGGGCGGATCACATAGACATCCACCACGCCGGCTACCACGTGCGTCATGCGAACCTGTCGAGTTCGATCATTCACTGAATCAAACCCGGCGGAGGCGACGCCGCGAGAGTTCAATTGCAGGTAAGCTGCGGGTTGCCTGGGCTGAGGCACACGATTCTCCTGATCGAGAACGCGCAGCAGTTCATCCCCGCTCGTGGCGCCCGACGCAAGGTGAGTCAGCCCGGATTCCCATAGCGACCGCGATCCAGCGCGTCGCGCGATGCTTTCGAGCCGCCCGCTCGATGCGGACTCTGCAATGGCGCGCTCAAGCGGCGAATCAACCAGGATAATTTCCGTTACTGCGAGGCGCCCGTGATATCCGCTCATCGCGCAGCTGTCGCATCCAACCGCTGTGTACACCATCAATCCGTCCGGAACGTTGGGGCTGAGCTGAATGGGCGGGCCGTCATTGGCGACAATCCGGCATTCATTGCAGAGCCTCCGGATGAGGCGTTGCGCGACAATGCCGCGCAGCGCGGCTGCAAGATGCGCGGCGTCAATCCCCAGATCTGCGAGTCGCGTGATGGAACTGGCGGCATCGTTGGTGTGGAGAGTCGCGAACACGAGATGGCCGGTGAGCGACGCCTGAACCGCAATGGCGGCCGTTTCCCTGTCCCGAATTTCGCCAATCAGAACGACATCTGGATCCTGCCTGAGTATGGAACGAAGCGCGGCCGCAAATGTGAGCCCCGCTTTTTCATTCGTCTGCACCTGCACCATGCCGGGAATTCGGTATTCGACAGGATCCTCGACCGTGACAATGTTGAGACCACGCCGCTGAATTTCCCTGAGCAGCGCATAGAGCGTCGTTGTCTTGCCGGAACCGGTGGGTCCTGTCACGAGAACGAGCCCTTCGCGCATCTCGATGAGCTTCTGCATCCGGGGTGCATCAAACGTGTCTAGACCGAGCGAGTCGAGCGATTGAATGGCAGCCCGCGGGTCGAGGATTCGCACCACCACCTTCTCTCCGTGAGCGGCTGGGAGGGTTGAGACACGGAGATCGACACGCGCCGCGCCATCGCCCATAGAGGCATGCCCGCCCTGCGGCCGCAGGCGGTCAGCAATATCCATCCTTGCCATGATCTTCATTCGCGACACCAATGGAACACCGACCGATTTCGGCAGCATCATCATGTGGCGCAGTATTCCGTCGATCCTGTAGCGAATTGCTATCCCATGCTCCTCCGGTTCGAGGTGAATGTCACTCGCCCGGTTTTCGATACCCGACGTGATGATACGGTCCACCAGGCGCACTACCGACTCACCAGGCATTCCGTTCTCCACCTGGCGTTTCGATGTCGCCACCTGCCCGCGCGCTCCGGAATACTCCTGATCTATCCTTTCGGCGATTGCGCCCGGCGGTGCCAGCCAGATTCGCAGCGATCTTCCGCTCACAAAAGCGATAGCGCGTTCAGCGTCGAGGTCCCACGGACTGGCGCTCGCCACGTCGAGGACGTGCGGGGAACATGCCAACGGTAGTACCTGATACCTGCGGGCGACGCGCTCGGGAATGAGCCGCCTGGCCTCGGGATCTACTTCGAGCGACGGCGCAATGGGTGTGCTGAGCTTGCGTGAGATTGCCGCGAGAAGTTCCTGAGCCGGCACGAGCCCCAATCGCAGCGCCGCAGCCCACACGCTTCCATCCGCCGACTGCCGGGCACGGTCGGCTGCCTCGGGGGAAGCGAGTTCGGCGATGATCGGCAGCACCCACTCGTCACGTCGTGGCGGGAGCGGGGGGAGGGATCTCATCCGGCGAGAATAGCGCGCTGCTGCCCCGGCTACGTCAGCAGCGCCGTGCCGCACTCAACAAAAAGTATCCGCGGCTACAGAATCGCCCAGAAATCTCTCGACAAATCGACACTAAAAATCGTTCTGCCATCGCGCAGGCCGCGCGCGACGTCCAGCCGGATCAGGTCGAACAACAGCAGAGATCCAATGCCGACCGACGGGTGCCAGCCGGAGCGCTCTTCGCGGTACAAGCTGGCGCGCCCATCGGTGCTGCGCGCCGACCTCACGCGGTCGATCCACGCGGCGTTCACGTACGGTGCGAGTGTCATTCTCGCGGGTGTCTTTCCGTAGCGCCCCAGCGAGACCGGAACGAAAGGAACCTGAAACTGAACTTCCAGACGCTGGCTTGCCGCCGCGCGCGACGCGAACTGGTGATACGCATATCCTGGTGCCGTGGTTGGCCCGCCCACATAGACGAGATGCTGTGGAGGGAGCAGCGTCGTGCCCGGTGCCCAGGCCACAAACGATTTCGCGACGAGGCGCGAGGTCGTTCCAACCGGTCTCTCGAAACTGCCTCGTGCGGCGATGCGCGGAGCAACCCGATACTCCTTGCTGTCGTCGCGGAATTGTATCGCCGACGCTTCAGCATGAACCTGCGTCTCGAACCCAAACGGGCCGAGCCGCGTGGGACGGTCGAGCGCAAACGTCAACCGGCGCTCGCGAGTTCGGGTTGCTGCAACCGTCGGTTCGTAGCGGCCGGTCGAGGGCTGTGCGTGGATTGCCAGTGGGCGCTGGGTTTCCAGACTCGCGATGAACGAAGCCGTCCAGTTTCCGATGGACGGCGCGCGAACACTCAGCGATGCGCCCCGCACGCCGAACGGATCGCTGTAGTCAGATCCAAATTCCTGTGCGGCGACGCTGCTGACGAGCGGCGACGTTTCGCGCACGTCACCCGCGTCGCGGTAGTCATCATAGCCCGACACCTGAACGCTGGCGCCGCTCGCTCTTCTATACGCAATTTCGCCACGGCCCTTGAGCCTTTCATCCGAAATTCCGTATCGGCTTCTCAGCGTCAACGAGAATCCCTCTCCCAGCCGTCGCGTTACGCCTGCACCTGCCGCAAAACCTTCCACGCGGTTAACCCGCAGGAAATCCGAGACGCTGCGCGCTGACAGTGCGGTGCTTCGCGTTCTGGCGAGTGATTGAGCACGCACGAGCGCCCTCGCTTCCTCCTGCACCTTTGCCACGTCGGCATCAGTCACAGCGCGAACATCGGAAGGGAGAGAGTCGAGAACATTTCCGGTGAACGGAAACGGATTCGGCGTGCCTGCCGGCGCGCGCGCGATCTCGGGCCCATTGAACAACCCGGGAGGCAGAGGCTTGTTCACTTCGTAGCAGCACACCTCCCAACGCCCGCGAATAATTCCGCGCGCCGGATAGTCGAGCCAGGTACCGCTGCGCCGGATTTCTATCTCCTGCCGGCGTGGAAGCCAGAAACGGCCGTCGATCAGGCCGTTCTCGAGAACCACGCTGACGTCCTCGAGCTCCTTGTCGCGGAGCGCAGCACGTGTGAAACTGAACGCCATACGCACCACTTCCCCGCTCTCGCGGTCGATGTAAACCGCCCCAACCGCTCGCGGCTCGCGATCGTTCTTTGGCCTGACTCTTACCTCGTACACATTGAGAGAGCGTGGACCGAGGCGTATCTGAAGGGAGTCGCGAATCGCAAAGTCATAAGCGGCAAGCCCGTCGGCGGAGAGTGGATGAGGAACATCCCGCACCTCGTCACCGTCGCCCAGCCGCATGATATTGGGAAAGTTGTTCTGAACTATTCCCAGATGATCGCGATGATAATTGATATCTGTCGGCAGGAGCAGAGTGTCGCGTCGGCCGGCAATGAGCTGCTTGCTGAGATTCGGCGCATGCCAGTAAACCTCCAATGCCAGTTCGTCTGCCTTGACGATCTTCGGTGGTTCCGTAAAACCTTCGCCCAGCTGCGCGAGGAATGTCAGGTAGCCATGGGCTGCGGCCTTGTAGCTGACGAGTGCGGTATCAGCGATCTGCCGCGCCCTTCGCTCGGTCGCCTGCTCGACAAGTGCGCGAGAACGGGTATCGTTCCACACCTGTGCCCCAGCAATTCGCGGAGCCGATGCGACAGCAAAAACTCCCCAGGCGGCGAACACCGCGATATACCGTCGCATCATCAGAGAAAGTTAAGCGTGGGATGTGCCCGAGCAATTCAATACAGTACTGGTGCCGGCAGTGATGCCAGGGCCGATGACCGATAATCCGCGCGACCGGTTCCTGCGACTGGCGCGGACGGTATCCGCTGGCGCCGCAACCGCTGACGGAACGCGGATCGTACCCGTATGGGACGAGCTGCTCCTTGACACTGACACGCCGGTCACCGCGTTCGCCAAGATTCGCCGGGGCTCGTTTGGCTTTCTTCTCGAGTCTGCCCCCGCCGGCGGCGAAACCTGGGCTCGATACACCTACCTCGGCACCGAACCCGCCAGCGCCTGGCGCCTGCGTGGCTCGCTCATCGATGAGTGGCATGCCGACCGCGGCTGGCATTCCGAAAGGCGGTCCGCTGATCCCCTCAAAGATCTCGATGCTGCAATTGCAGCCCTTCAACCGGTTATGCAGGCCGGTTTGGGAGCGTTCTGGACAGGTGCGGTGGGCTACTTCGGTTATGACGTCGTGCGACTGATCGAGCGACTCGAAGATCCCCCGCCGTCAACATCCACAGTTCCGGACGCAGTGTTCCTGTTCACCCGTTCGATGGTGATCATCGACAATCTCCGGTCGAGCGCGCGCATCGTGGTTGGCGTGCCGGTGACGCCAGGGGCGTCGGACGATCAACTGGACGCGTTGTACGACAAGGCATCGGCTGAAATCGCAGAACTCGAATCGAGGTTGATGCAGCCAAACCCACTCCCTGCCTTGTCGATGCGTGCGGACTGCACGCCGGCTGCGGGACAGTCGAGCATCGACCGCGACGACTTCATTGCGAGCGTGGAGACAATCCGGGAGCACATCTTCGCCGGCGACTGCTTTCAGGCGCTGCTGTCGAGACGCATCGAGCTGCCGGCTGATTTCGACCCGGTTGCGCTGTACCGCTCGCTCCGCGCACTGAACCCATCGCCGTACATGTACCACCTCGTGCTCGACAACGTGGAGATCATTGGCAGCTCACCCGAGCTGCTCGTGCGACTGGACGAAAACAGGGTGACGCTTCGCCCCATTGCCGGAACACGCCCGCGTGGCGCAACGCCTCAGGCTGACGAAGAACTGTCCCGCGAATTGCTCGCCGACCCGAAGGAGCGCGCCGAGCACATCATGCTCGTGGATCTCGGGCGAAATGACATCGGTCGTGTGGCGCGATATGGAACCGTCGAAGTGACGGAGCTCATGAAGATCGAGAAATATTCACATGTGCTACACATAGTGAGCCAGGTGGAAGGAATGCTGGAGGGGGAACTCACGCCGATGGACGTGTTCAGGGCGACCTTCCCCGCGGGCACGATGACCGGCGCTCCCAAAGTTCGTGCAATGCAGATAATCGACGAGCTGGAGCCCGTGTCGCGCGCCGCGTACGCGGGTGCCCTCGGCTACATCGCCGGTGGAGGCGCGAGGATGGACCTCGCGATAACCATTCGGACGTGTGTCATAGCCGATGGCGTTGCATCCGTACAGGCGGGCGCGGGGATAGTCGCGGATTCAGTGGGTGAAACCGAATGGAATGAGACAGAGAGCAAGGCCCGCGCTATTCTTACCGCAATAGCGCAGGCGCGCGGGGCCGCACAGTGAACATCGAAGCGTCGCTCCCGGGCTATGCGCGGTTGAAGTCGGACGGGGCACGGGGCCTCGTCATGAAAACCTGCAAGGGCTCGCTCGAGACGATTCTCGAAGTGGAAACGCTGTACCAGTACGCCTCCCGACAGGAAGGTGCGCGCCAGTTCAAGGGGCGAACTACCGCGTATGGCATTTCTCTTGGAGACGGCTGCGGTGATGTGGTGGTTAGACATTCAATGCGCGGCGGCTTTCTCGCGCGCACGGGAACTGACCTTTTCCTTCCGCCAACGCGGGGATTGCGTGAGCTGATGAATTCATTGCGGTTGAAGCTCGCCAGCGTTCCGACTCCAGAAGTCGTGGCGTTCGTCGCCTACAGAGTGGGCAGAGTGCTCCGCAGGAGCGATGTAGCCACTCGGGAGATCCCGGATAGTCATGATCTTGCCGCGGTGCTTCGGCAAATGGAGGCGGGTCCGGACCGTGACAAGTGCCTGGAAGCGGCCGGACGGCTTCTGTCTCTGCTCGCCCATGCTGGAGCACATCATCCTGATCTCAACGCGCGCAATGTTCTTGTCACATGGGAATCGAATCATGGTGCGCGCGCACACATTCTGGATGTAGACCGCATCAGGTTTCATGTTCCCGGCGATCCCATGGTTGCCAACGCCAACATGCAGCGCCTGGAGCGCTCGCTTCAGAAACTCAGCGCGATTGAATCTCTTGCGGTCTCCGCTCGGGATATCGACGTGCTCAGGGGCGCCGCGGCCGAGGTTTCCCAATGACCGCGGTTGTGCCTCGCCGTATCTGCATAGTGATGATGAGCGCGGTGGGAGATGCCGTCCACGTGCTCCCTGTAATCAATGCCCTCAAGCGTGCGCGGCGTGACGTTCACATTACATGGGTGCTGCAACCGGGGCCTGCCTCGCTGGTGCGTGGTCACCCGAACATCGACGACATCGTGCTTTTCGACAGGTCGCAGGGAATTCGCGGAATGAAGGCCACGATCTCCGCACTGCGGTCGCGAGAGTTCGACCTGCTGATCAACCTTCAGGTTTACCTCAAGGCGGGAGTTCTCACCGGCCTTTCTGGGGTACCTCGGCGACTGGGGTTCGACAGAGCGCGGGCCCGCGATGCAAACTGGGCTTTTACCACGGAGCGGATTCCGGCGCATCCGGTGCAGCACGTTCAGGATCAGTACTTCGAATTCCTGAAGCATCTTGGCGTGGAGCCCGACCCGGTGGAATGGCACATCGGTCCCTGGGAGAACGAGCGCGAATGGCAGCGAAGCTTCATTTCACAATTCGACCGACCGTTAGCATCGATCGTCGTCGCTACGAGCAAGCCTGAAAAGGACTGGGCTCCTGAACGGTGGGCGGCTGTATGCGACACGCTGTCGGAGCGCTATGGGCTTCAGCCCGTCCTCGTCGGGGGTCATGCAGATCGGGAGCGTGACGCTGCTGCCCTCATCACCGCGGCGAGTAAATCCAAACCCTTTTCGGCACTCGGCAGCGGATTGCGAAACCTTGTCGCGATACTGGACAAATCGGAAGTTGTGCTGGCGCCCGATACCGGGCCACTCCACATCGCTGTCGCGCTCGGGCGCCCGGTGATCTCGCTCATGGGTTATACAGACCCGAGGAGAACGGGCCCGTATCGCAGCAGCCCTGACCTCATCATCGATGCCTTTCACGAGCCGGGTGAAACAGGTCCGGTGACGATGGCAACGAAACACGACAGGATGGATCGCATCACTGTTGCGGACGTCGAGACCAAACTCGAACTGTGGGCGGAGCGCTACCGCGGAAAGTCGTAGCTTACGCCAAGCTCGCGAAGGAGCGCAGTCAGGCGCACGAGAGAGAGTCCCATCACAGCGAAGTAATCGCCATCAATACGGCGCACGATCGTCGCGCCGTAACCCTGAATGCCATAGCTGCCGGCCTTGTCCATCGGCTCGCCTGTCGCGACGTAGCGATTGATAGCGTCGTCGTCCAGCGGGAGGAACGTGACGTCCACTATCTCAACCGATGAGACAGTGTTTCCTTCCAGACTTGCCGCGACGCCGGTCATGACGGTGTGTGACCTCCCGCTCAGAATCCGCAGCATTCGTGCGGCATCGGCGGTGTCTCTGGGTTTGCCGAGGATCAGCCCGTCCACAACGACAATCGTGTCGGCGCCAATTACCAATGCGTCAGACTCTTCAATTGCCACTGCCTCTGCCTTGGCTCTGGCCAGCCGTTCCGCGTATGCCTCGGGCAGCTCGCCATTAATGTGCGTCTCGTCGGTATCTGTCGGCCTCACTTCATGGTTCATGCCGATCAGATCGAGCAGCAATCGCCTTCTCGGCGACGCCGATGCAAGTATGACTCGGAGTGTGGATACCGGCCTGTGCATCAGCAGGCGCGTAGCATCAGCGTTCGAGCCAGAGCGTTACAGGACCGTCGTTGACCAGCTCCACTTCCATCATCGCACCGAATTCGCCGGTTGCCACTGTGAGTCCGCGCGCACGCAGGGATGCGACGAATGATTCGTAAAGCGGGATCGCCTGTTCGGGCCGTGCTGCGCTGATGAAGCTGGGCCGGCGCCCTTTTGCGGCGTCGCCGTAGAGAGTGAATTGCGACACCACCAACAGCGCTCCGCCCACATCAGAGAGACTGAGGTTCATCTTGTCGTCAGCATCGGAGAACAAGCGAAGCCCTGAAATTTTCTCCGACATCCATTCCACTTTCTCCTGAGTGTCGTCGTGAGTCAGGCCGACAAGCAGGAGCAAGCCGCGTCCAACGCGTCCCTTTGTTTCGTTTCCCACGCGCACTTCGGCGCGCGAGACTCGCTGGAGAAGGACGCGCAGGCGCTACTCGACCGTGACTGACTTCGCGAGGTTGCGCGGCTGATCGACATTCGATCCGCGCTTCACTGCGATGTAGTAAGCGAGCAACTGAAGAGGAATGCAGGCAAGCACTGGCGCCAGCATGTCGATCGTCTCCGGAATGCGGAACTCGTAGTCCATGAGGCCTGCGAGCGACGGTTCATCCCGGCTCGTGATGGCAATCACGCGTCCCTTGCGCGCTTTCACTTCCTGCACGTTGGAGACAACCTTGTCGAACACCGAATCGTGAGGCGCGATGAAAACCGCTGGCATCATCTCGTCGATAAGAGCGATTGGCCCATGCTTCATCTCCGCTGCCGGATAGCCTTCGGCGTGGATGTAGCTGATTTCCTTGAGCTTCAGCGCGCCTTCGAGAGCCGTAGGAAAGTTGTATCCTCTGCCGAGGTACAGGAAGTTCTGGGCGCGCTTGAATTCTTCGGCCAGCGCTTCGATTTCGGGCGCTCTCTCGAGGATATTCCTGACCTGATCTGGCAGGGCGTGAAGCGCTTCGATGATTTCCTTTCCTCGAACTACTGATACGTCCTTGAGGCGGCCCATCTTGAGCGTCAGGAGTGCAAGCGCGACTACCTGACTCGTGAATGCCTTGGTTGACGCAACCCCAATTTCCGGACCGGCGTGAACGTAGATGCCGCCGTTGGACTCGCGGGCTATGGTAGAACCGACGACGTTGACCACACCGTAGGTGCGCGCTCCCCTGCTCTTTGCTTCACGCATGGCCGCTAGTGTGTCGGCCGTCTCCCCGGACTGCGAAATGACGATGCAAAGGGTGCGGTCGTTGACGATCGGATTTCGATAGCGGAATTCGGAAGCGTATTCGACTTCGACGGGGATGCGGGTAAGCTCCTCCATCATGTGCTCGCCGATAAGGGCAGAGTGCCAGCTTGTACCGCACGCAGTGATGATGACGTTATCGAACTTCAGCAGCTCTTCGTCCGTCATGTTCAGACCGCCGAGCTTTGACGTTCCCTCGTCGTCGAGGAGCCGTCCGCGCATGCAGTTCTCGATTGTTTCCGGCTGCTCGAAGATTTCCTTGAGCATGAAGTGGTCGAATCCGCCGCGTTCGATCTGGTGGAGGTCCCACTCGATCTTGTGAACCTGCCTGTCGAGCACCTTTGACCGAAGGTCGATCACGCGGTATCCGTCGGCAGTGAGAACGGCGAGATCGCCGTCGTCGAGATAGATCACTTCGCGCGTCTGTGCGAGAATTGCAGATGCATCGCTGGCGACGTAGTACTCACCTTCGCCGAGTCCGATGAGGAGAGGGCTGCCTTTGCGGGCGGCGACGATTTTTCCTTTGTCTTCGCTGGAGACGACGGCGATGCCATAGGTGCCTTCGATCTGCCAGAGTGCTTCGATTACGGCGTCTTCGAGATTCCCGTCGAAGGCTTCTTCGATGAGGTGCGCGAGGACTTCGGTGTCGGTGTCGGAGACGAACTTGTGTCCCAGTTCGACCAGGCGGGCCTTGAGCGATGTCGAGTTTTCAATGATGCCATTATGGACGACGGCAATTTTGCCTTTGCAGTCCATGTGCGGGTGGGCGTTGCACTCGTTTGGCGGACCATGGGTCGCCCATCTCGTGTGCCCGATGCCGAGGTTTCCGCTGACGGGGGATGCAACGAGGGCCGCTTCGAGCTTGGAGATCTTGCCCGCGGCCTTCCGCATCTCGACGCCCTGGCCGTTGAGGATTGCCACCCCGGCGGAGTCGTAGCCTCGGTATTCGAGGCGCTTGAGTCCGTCGAGCAGGAGAGGGATAGCTCCTCTGGGTCCGACATATCCAACAATTCCGCACATCTATACCGCCATCTGGTGACAGGGTTCTGTTGCTGTTGCGCTCGCGTTTCGAGAGG
The DNA here is from genome assembly GCA_046593625.1 of Gemmatimonadaceae bacterium. Classification (GTDB taxonomy): domain Bacteria; phylum Gemmatimonadota; class Gemmatimonadetes; order Gemmatimonadales; family Gemmatimonadaceae; genus UBA4720. The sequence goes on from JBKJNN010000004.1 coordinate 29,983, forward strand.
CAAGAGCAGTACCGGAAAAGTAGCTATCTAACGCCACTCGCGTCGACAATCGCGGCGGTGACGAATGGTTGGAGGGGGCGCGCTCGACTCGTGCTGCGGGAACAGTTGCCAGGGTTCGGTCCTGAGAGACCCGGAAGCACACTTTGTGCTTGCATTATACCCAATGATGCCAACCGTTGACATCGCCGAGCGCCGAGCGCCGAGCGCCGAGCGCCGAGCGCCGAGCGCCGAGCGCCGCGTTGCGGCAGGATAAGAGGGGAGGCGCCATCGGTAGCGTGCGACGAACGCGCAGCTACCGATGAGCCACTGGTTCACGCTCGATGCCCACGCCTTATCTGTCGGATTGGTGGCGTGGGCGACACTTATGAGGCTTGCTTCCGGGAGCTGGCTTCACCCTTCGCCTCTCTTCGCTATGTGGTGGTGCTTTGCCGGAATTCTGCCGCTGGTCCTGGCGCCTTACGATCCGGTCTCTGCCGGTACCATGTCTTGGATCCTTGCTTCGGCCATTGCCGTCAGCATCGGTGCGGTAATCGGAAACGGAGGATTCAGGACACGGGTTCGCGCCTATCACTTTGAACCGACGAAGATAGAGCTCCAGATCGTTGTGGTTGTTGTGCTGGCCTCGATCATCCTGGGCTTGCTGTCGAGCGTTTCATTCGCTCTCGGTTCCGGCGTTTCGCTCAGGGATATGCTCGATATTCAGAAGCTCGTGGTCATTTCGAATCAACTCTATGTCGCAAGATATGCTCAGCCCGATGCAGTTGTCGTCCCTCCGCCCCGTCTGAGTCAGGCGCTACTGCCATTCGTCTACTTAGCCCCCGCCGTTGGCGGCGCGCTGTTCGTAATTCATCGCAGGTGGCGGTGGAAAGTCATCAGCCTGGCGTCGCTAATGCCCGCGATTGCAGTCACGATTCTGCAAACCACCAAGGCGGCAGTGCTCTTTTCGACCACCCTGTGGCTTTGCGCCTATTTAGCCAGCAGGCTACGGCTCGGCAGGACCAGCCTTTTCACGAAGGCGCACCTTGCAGTTGGCGCGGTGCTCGCCTCGATCGTAACGGTGTTTTTCTTCGCAATCGGGCTCGCGAGGCTGGCATCCACCGACACAGCACTCCTTGAGGTAGTCCGCGTCAAGCTGGTCACCGCCGCCTTCGGCCACATGACGGTTTTCTCTCAGTGGCTGGGGGAGTACTGGAACGCGCCCTTCAGTCCAACGGTCGGAGAGGTAACTCTCGCCGGCCCGCGTGAAATGCTCGGGATTCAAACGCGCATTCCCGGAGTTTACGAAAGCGTTGTCGATCTCGTTGCCGGAGAAACGAGCAATATTTTTACCGGATTCCGCCCGCTGATCCAGGACTTCACGATGCCGGGCGCGCTCGCGATTCTGGTTCTGCTTGGGTTCATCGGTGGCTTGGCCTATCGCATGGTGACGGCGGGCCAGTGGGCCGCGGTGCCCATCCTTGTCGCAGCATACATGACCATTATCTGGACACCGATCACATGGTTCTGGATCTACAACAGTCTCACAGCCACGGTTGTTGCGCTCTGTATGCTGGTCGTGTTCGTCAGAATGCTGCGCAAGGCCCGCGGGTCGAAAGTAGTCTGGAACAGGCGTCGCCCGTCGGCGGGAACAGCGCTCAACAGGTGAACGGATCGACACTCAGGTAATTATTTAAGCGTTCCCGCTTGCCACGCTGGCGGTTCGCCCTGATTCCTGCGCCTCAATATCAAGGCGACAGCAGGCAGGTAAATGGTGAAGATCTGCACCGACCCTGTGAACGCATTCAGTTCCGCCATGGATTCCGGGTTAAAGTAAGTGGTTAAGACGAAGATGATGCCCACTGCGGCCGCGGCCGCGAGGAGGACTGATTCGGTAAGCGTCGCAGGAATTACAAACAGCGGCAGGGTGCTGTACCATGCCGGTGTCTGAGGCATACACGCGAGGGTCAGAATGAGCCAGACCTCCGGCCGCCTCCAACGGAGCAAGCACAGCAATACCAGTACTCCGCCGAATCGCGTTATCGGTGGATCTATCCCCTGAAGCGTGCCGATGGTCTTCATCCAGGCGGGAAACCAACCAGGCAGCAATATGAAACCGGCAACCATTAACAGCACACCGCCCGAAGCTGCGGCGACGATAGCACTGCGATTCGTCGATCCGGCGAGAATCGGAATGCCCGCCTGCGGCTTTGCCGCGGTGAGCACTGCCAGCCATGGGAAAAACAGTGCGGCGGTCAGAACAATTGACCACTGGCCAAGCCGCACTGAGTTCATGAACGCCTCTGTGCCAAACAGCGGAAGGAGGTGCCAGTCCCTACGGGTGGCCCCGAAGGCGAGAAGAAATGTGGAAACTCCCACAAATGCCATCGCTGCGTACTTCTCGGACAGCAGAGCCAGCGGCGTAACTGCAACCAACGCAGGGGCCGGGTACACAAGTGGCCATCGATAATTGAACGGCAGCCCCGCTCCGACCAGTGGGTATGGGTCGAAACCGCCGAGAATTCCGCGCGCCCCAAACCATGCGACACCAAAGTCGGTGTGAAAGTTGGGATCCAGACCGTACTGCCTCGCGATGATCACCACAGCAACCAACGATATGATCGTCGCACCGATTACTCTCGCACGTCGAGAGGGTTGGGTTTCCACCCAACTCTTTAACGCTCTCGCCAAACTGCCTGCCAGCCGAGCCGGTGGGCTCACCGAAATTTATCGAGTAAGAGTCCGTGACATGTCAGTTCTTGTCGGAGGACGACGTGCAGATCACCGACCCTACATCGCGTCGAGCGGAACTCTGCACTTCGCTATTAGTTCCTCCGCCTCTGCACTCGTGGGCGCCTCCGCAATAACCCGGACAATCGGCTCCGTACCCGACGGCCGAACATGCACCCAGCGATCCGGCCACGTGAGTCGCAATCCGTCCTGCATATCCGCATCGGCATCGGCAAAACTCTCTCGCAGCGACGCATAAACGGCATCCAGAGGCGCCGAGGGACGCGGAAGCTTGTCCTTTACAATCGAATAACGCGGATAAGAGTCGACAATCTCCGAAAGCGACTTCCCTTCCTCGTTGAGCAACTGGAGAATCAGCGCCGCGCCCGCCGGCGCGTCGCGCCCGAGATGAAGTTCGGTGAGGATCACCCCGCCGTTCCCTTCACCCCCGATCGGCGCATTCTCATCGCGCATGCGCGTCGCGACGTTCACCTCTCCAACTGGCGCGCGAATCACCTTGCGGTCCTGTTCGTGTGCGATGTCGTCAATAATCCGGCTCGTCGAGAGGTTCGTGACAACTCCCCCCGGCCGGTGGCGCAGCACTACCCTCGCGGCGAGTGCCAGAGTGTAATCCTCGCCGATCGCACGGCCTTCATTAGATACCAGTGCCAGCCGGTCAACGTCCGGATCAACGGCGAACCCGATTGCCGCTCCCGACGTCTTCACGAGCTCCTCGAGTTCAGTGAGGTTCTCGGCCACCGGTTCCGGCGAACGCGGGAAGAGTCCGTCTGTCTCAAGGTTGATCGCTGTCACGCGGCAGCCGAGCTGCCTCAGAAGCTCGGGCATGAATGCCCCGCCCGCTCCGCGCACGCAGTCAAGCGCAACGTGAAACTCGCGACGCCTGATCCCATCAATATCGAGAAACGGAAGCGCAATGACGCTGGCGATGTGACGCTCGACCGCTCCTGCATCCTGCTCTATGGCGCCAAGCTCACTCCACTCTGCTCGCGGAATCTCGCCGTCAACGACGGCGCGCATTGCAGCGGCCTCCATGCCGTCCAGAAAAAGTCCGGAAGGTGCGATGAACTTGAGCGCGTTCCATTCTATTGGATTGTGACTTGCCGTAATCGCGAGGCCGCCAGCGGCGTGATGGTGTTCCACTGCGAGCTGGATCGTAGGTGTCGGCGCCAGTCCGACGTCGATCACGTCGCATCCTACTGATTGGAGAGCCGACATCACCACCGGCTGGAACATGGGTCCGGAGACGCGACTGTCACGCCCTACCACAATCTTCGCGCGTCCTTCGGTCACCTGACTCTTTGCCCATGCGCCGAAGCCGGCCGCAAACTTTGCCATGATTTCAGGAGTGAGCGCCTCTCCAACGCGTCCGCGTACACCCGAGACGCTCACCATCAGCCCTTCATATGCCATTCAGAATCTCCAATTAGCAGCCACCGCGAGCCGGTCTCGCGGTGACACGGAAGCTACTCGTATCGGCTCCGCATGCCACCCGTCGCTTCAACGCTTATCTTTGAAACTGCCCAAACCTTCGAGCAACTGCACGCATGACCCGCATCTTTGATGAAGACCTGAACGCCGGCTTTGGCACTCGCGCAATACACGCGGGGCAGAGGCCCGACCTTCTCTCCGGCGCCATCATGACGCCGATCTACACCACTTCCACATATGTCCAGGAAAGTCTGGGCGAGAACAAGGGTTACGAGTACGCCCGTGGAAAGAATCCGACGCGGGAAGCACTCGAACGAAACGTCGCCGCGCTCGAGGGAGCGGTGCACGGGTTCGCGTTCTCCAGTGGAATGGGCTGCCTCGATTCGATCATGAAGATGTTCAGGTCGGGCGACCACATCGTGTGCGGAGAGAACGTCTATGGCGGCACCTTCAGACTGTTCGACAAGATTCTCCAGCATTTTGGAATGGAGTTCACATACGTCGACACGCGCGATTCACAGCGCATTGCCGACGCCTGCAAGTCGAACACAAGGGCGATTCTTGTCGAAACTCCGACCAATCCGCTGATCCGGCTCACAGACCTCAAGGCGGCTGGAGAGATTGCGAAGAAAGCGGAGGCGTTGCTGATAGTGGACAACACATTTGCAACTCCGTTCTTCCAGCGCCCGCTCGATCTCGGCGCAGACCTGGTCTATCACTCGACAACGAAGTATCTGAACGGCCACAGCGACATGATCGGCGGAATCTGCGTAACGCGCAGCGACGACATCGCGGAAAAGCTTCAGTTCATTCAGAACGCCGCCGGCGCAGTTCCAGGCCCCTTTGATTCGTGGCTGGCTCTTCGCGGTACAAAGACCCTTCATCTGCGCATGCCGCGTCACGATTCGAATGGCCGGGCAATTGCCGCCTGGCTTGCGAACAGAATCGGCGAGGACAAGGTCATCTACCCCGGACTTGAAAGCCATCCACAGCATGAGCTGGCAAAGACACAGATGAAGGGATTCGGTGGAATGATTTCCGTCGAGATGGGAACAAAGGAACGCGCCAACGACGTTCTCAAGAAATTCCGTGTCTTCTCGCTGGCGGAATCACTCGGCGGTGTCGAAAGTCTGATCAGCCACCCCGCTTCCATGACACACGCGTCGGTTCCAGTAGAACGGCGTACTCAACTCGGCATTACAGAGGGCCTGATCCGGCTGTCATGCGGTGTGGAAGAGATTGACGATCTGCTCGCTGACGTCGAGCAGGCCTTCGTTGCGTAGCCGCGCGCGCACCGCAGGACAGGGCGCGGGGCCGTCGTGAAGGTTTTAGTCGTAGGAAGCGGTGGCCGCGAGCACGCCGTCGCAACGAAACTGAGGCGAGATGACCCTTCAGTCGAGATAATCTGCGCACCGGGGAACGCAGGCATTTCGGAATTCGGTGAATGCATTCCCGTGAAATCCGAAGATGTGAAAGGGCTGCTCGGCTTCGCCGAGCGGGCGGAGGTGGACGTCACTTTCATTGGGCCGGAGGTTCCGCTGGCGCTGGGCATTGTCGACTCCTTCAGGGAACGTGGGCGGCCCATCTTTGGCCCCACCCGGGCCGCTGCAGAGATTGAAACATCCAAGAGCTTTGCAAAGGCGCTGATGAACGGTGCGGGGATTCCCACCGCTGCTGCTTCTCATCACACCGACCCCGAAGATGCGCTGCGCGCCGCCGCTCAACTTGGAACCCCTGTCGTCATCAAGGCATCGGGTCTCGCCGCAGGCAAGGGAGTCACAATCGCCCGCAGCAGCGAAGAGGCCGAGCGAGCGATTTACATGATGCTTGCCGACAAGGCATTCGGCGCGGCGGGTGAAGAAATTCTCGTCGAGGAATTCATGACGGGCGAGGAGCTGTCGCTGTTTGTGCTCACGGATGGAACAACTGCGGTCCCGTTGATGGCCGCCCAGGATCACAAGCGGCTGCTCGACGGGGACCTCGGCCCCAACACCGGCGGCATGGGTGCTTATGCGCCCGTTTCGATTGCGACTCCTGACGTAATCAACGAGGCAATGAGCCAGGTGATAGAGCCGACACTTCGAGCGCTTCGCAATGCTGGCCGTCCGTTCACCGGCTTGCTGTATGCGGGCCTGATGCTATCACCATCCGGCATTCGGGTTGTCGAATTCAACTGCCGCTTTGGCGATCCGGAAACTCAGACGATATTGCCCCTCATGGAAAGTTCGCTGCTCGAACCAATGGCGGCGATCTCACGCGGCGAATCGATCGCAGGCATGTCTCCGGTTCGATGGTCCAGCGAATTTGCGGTGACGACAGTGCTTGCCGCGTACGGCTATCCCAACAACCCGCGCAAGGGCGACGTTATTCGAATCCCTGCTCCGGACCGCAATGTTCACGTCTCGCATGCATCGACTACCCACCACGGTGACGCTGGCGAGCTCGCGACGAGCGGAGGGCGTGTTCTGACGATAACCGGTACGGGTCCCACGCTCGAGGAAGCTGCGCGGGCCTCACGCCAGTATGCAGAGCGCGTCACTTTCGACGGCAAGCAGTTCAGACGCGACATCGCCTGGCGCGACCTCGAGCGGAATGCCGGAGCTTCCTGAAACCGAAACGATCGCGCGGGATCTCGACCGCGTGATTGCAGGAAGTGCCATAACCGCAGTTCGAGTGAAAAAGTGGGATGTTCTGCGGGAGGTTGGCAAAGTTGCCTTCGCCAGACGTCTCAAGGGCGCAACCATCGTGCGCTCCTGGAGGCGCGCGAAACTCATTGTTTCGGATTTGTCGACCGGTGATCGCCTCGTGGTTCAGCCCCGGTTTACTGGAGCACTGATCGTCGAGGACGACAGCACTGATCGCGAGATTCTGGCGTATTCAACCATGCGCCTCGCACTCGATGATGGGCGCGCGCTTCACTACTGTGACGTCCGCCGGCTTGGCACGGTTGCGCTGATGAATCCCGAGCGCTTCTGGGACTACACTGGAGCGCTGGGAATAGAGCCTCTTGACCCGGAGTTCACTCCGGAGCAATTATCGGGCGTTCTTCGGGTGTCGTCGCAGCCGGTAAAGAAGGTGCTGATGGATCAGAAAAAGATCGCTGGAATTGGAAACATCTACGCAAACGAGGCGCTCTGGCGCGCGGGGATCGACCCGTCGCGTAAGGCAAAATCCCTCGACGATGATATGTCGAGCCGGCTTCGCACAGAAATCGTCACCGTCCTCCAGGAATCCATCGAGTCGCGAGGAACGAGTTTTCGGGACTACCGCGATGCCCGCGGAGAGAAGGGCACTTTCGCGTCGAAGCTTCAGGCATATGGACGCGGTGGACAGCCGTGCGTTCGGTGCGGAGCCCGGCTGATTCTCACTCATGCAATTGACGGACGCGCCACCGTCTTCTGCGCGCGGTGCCAGAGTTGAGGCGCGCCAGCAAATCCACCGGACGAGCTCCCACGAGCGAGACGCAGATTGCGCTCATGAAGGATTGTGTGCGTTCCGGAGCTGCAGACCGGCCCGGCATTTACCGCATGCTCTCCCCGACGGGTGAAGTAGTCTACGTCGGCAAGTCCAAGCGATTGCGCAGCCGCCTGCTGAGTTACTTTCGCTGCTCGTATCCCTCTGACAAGGGTGCGCGAATTCTGCGCGAGGCAGAGACGATCGACTGGGAATACACACCGAGCGAGTTTGCAGCACTCCTTCGGGAGCTTCGCCTGATCAAGACATTCCGCCCGCGCCTCAACGTCGCCATGAAGCGCGACGCCATGCACTACTCCTTCATCAAGCTCACGAGGGGCGCCGCGCCAAAGCTGATGGTGGTTCGAGGCGCATCCGCCGACGATGCTTCCGTATACTACGGCCCGTTCGTAGGCGCGCACCGTGTGGAAGAAGCGCTGCGGGAGTTGAGCGATGCTCTTATGCTCCGGGACTGCAAGTCGGACATGAAGATGTACTTCAGCGACCAGCAGGAGCTGTTCTCCCTGTCACCGCGAACACCCGGCTGTATTCGCCACGAAATCGGCAAGTGTCTCGGTCCCTGTATTGGTGGATGTTCTGTGCAGGAATACGGACAGAGAGCCGCGATGGCGCGGTCCTTTCTCGACGGCGCCGATGATGGGCCGATTGAATCGCTGCGCTTGAAAATGGACGAGGCCAGTAACGCGCTGGAGTTCGAGCGCGCCGGAATGTATCGGGACAAGCTCGCGAGACTCGATGCTCTCAGGGAACAGTTCAGCCGGCTGCGGTTTGCTGTTGAAAAACTTTCCTTCGTCTATCCGGTGAAGGGGTATGAGGGGGAGGACCGCGTCTATCTCGTGAAGCGCGGAGTTGTTCGCGCCGAGCTCGATAAGCCAAAGTCCTCTGGGCAGCGCAGCAAATTGAAAAAACTCGCGGAAGATATTTTCGCGACGCACGACAAGCCGACGACGAGCGTTCCGACCCACGAGATAGATGAGCTGCTGCTGCTGTCTTCGTGGTTCCGTCGCTTTCCCGCCGAGTTGGGGAGAACTAAGCAGGTGTGCTAGGCCGGGCGTTCGCCTGAGTGAATGGCAGCAATGCCCAGGGTCAGCGACCTCCACCCGACGTTTGCAAATCCCGCCGAGGTGAGCCGTCGCGCGAGTTCTTCCTGGACCGGGAAATTGGCAACCGACTTCGGGAGATACTGGTATGCCGTGGGGTGGCCGCTCACCCATCCGCCAATTCTCGGAAGCACGTGGTTGAAGTACAGCTGGTAAGCGGAATTGATGAAGGGCGACCGCGGAGTGGAAAATTCGAGAATGACGAACCGCGCACCCGGTTCCAGAACGCGATACACCTCGCGCAGCCCCGAATCGAGATCGGCCACGTTGCGAATGCCGAACGCAACAATGGCTCCCGACATTGAAGAAGACGCAAGCGGAAGGGCGAGTGCATCTGCAGTCACTGGAGCGACTGGAAGATCACGGACCTTCGAAACTCCGGCGCGCAGCATCGGCTCGGCGAAATCGGCGCCGACGACAGTTCCACGGAATTGCGCAGTGCGCGCCAGCATGTTGCTGACGTCGAGAGTACCGGCGCAAAGGTCGAGATATTTACCGTCGGGCTTTCGGTCCAGACGCAGCTCGGCGATTGCCTTTCTGCGCCATCCTTTATCTATGTTGAGACTCAGTACGTGATTTAGCAGGTCGTATCGCGGGGCAATTTCGGAGAACGTGCGACGGACATAATCGCTCTTCCCTTCTCCGCCGGCGGCGGCCCGCATGGCTGTTTCATCATCAGGTCGCTTGGACATACCGCGTAAGTTGACGGGGCGCGAGCAGCTCATGCAAGCTAACTTTGTCTCCCTCATGCCTGCTGGCGCCGCATCTCCCCCACTGTCGAGTCTCCCGGATACCGCCGTTGTCGAAAGGGCGAAGAACGGATCAGAGACCGCTTTTCGCGAGCTGATCACTCGCTACGAGCGGCCTGTGTTTTCGCTCATCTTCCGGATGGTGCGCGACCGCGAGACAGCGGAAGACCTGGCGCAGGAAACTTTCATCAAGATCCTGAACAACCTCGACCGCTACAGTCCCGAGTTCAAATTCTCGAGCTGGCTGTTCAAGATTGCCAACAACCTGACCATCGATCACCTGCGGCGCCGGCGGATCGATACGATCAGCATCGACGGCGCGCCGAATGCCGTTACCTCCGAAAGTGCAAAGGCCACGTCCATTGCAGTGGTTTCAGGCAATGAATCGCCACTGGAGGAGCTCGAATCGCGTGAGCTGGGGAGCGCCATAGAGAGGGCCATTGCCACCCTTCGACCGGAATATCGGGCCTGCATCATGCTAAGGCATGTTGAAGACAAATCGTATGAGGAAATCTCCGAAATCGTGAAGCTCCCCCTTGGGACGGTTAAGACATATATCCACAGGGCCCGGCATGAATTGAGGGCTGCTCTCGAGGATGTGAGATGACGGAAATTTCGTGAAATATCGTGAAACCATATGCCGCCCCTGCCGTAGGCTACTCGTGAGGACACCTTGACCGACTACTCAGACGACCACGACGAAGCGATCGATAAGGCGATGAAGGAATTGCCTTATTTCGCGCCGTCTGCGCAATTCGCTGACAAGGTGATGGCCCGCGTACGAGTTCCCGGGTCAATTCAGGCCCCAGCCGCCGTTCCCGCCCGCAGAATCGAACCGGTCTGGAGCGCCCCCGTTGCACGGCGGACCTCCGATGTCGTGGCCCCTGACATACGCCGCTCGGTACCCGCGAGGATTGCCGCAGCCGCGCTGGTTGCATCGGTGGGCATGACAATGACTGTCGCGCTCCTCGTGTCGTTCTTCGATCTGAACCTTTTCGTTCTCCTCAGCCGCATCTTCGGCCAGAGCACGATGACTTACCTTGCCGCGGTCGCCACCGAAACGTCTGCATCAGCTGCAGCGACCGCGAGCAGCTCGGTAGCGGCTGCCGGCACCGCGGTCGGCGCAGCAGTCGTGGGATCGTTTGCCGCAGGTGCGATTGCCGCCACGGCCGTTATCAGGGCAGCCGCAAACTCTCATCGCAGGGCGGCCTGATGTTCGGACTCGTGATCGGATGGCTCATCGTTATCGCCCTCATCGGCTTCGTGCTGATGGCCTTTGGTGCTGACAAGCTCGAGATCGTCATCGGCACCATGCGCAAGGGAGTCGGCCAATCACTCGGCAGCGGACTTCTCGGGCAGGTGGCTATCGTTCCGGGTGCTGTCGCGGTGGCTGGACTTCTTGCAGCGACGCTCATCGGCATTCTGCTGATTCCACTCGGACTGATTGCCTTCATGTTCGTAGTGGCGGGCATCGCGACCTTCGGATTTGTCGCTGTAGCGACCATGACCGGAGCGGCTCTAGTGGGCGGATCGCAGCGGGATGCGACTGCGCATGGCGCCATGCTTCGCGCTTTCATCACGGGTACGATTGCCTTCATCGCTCTCTGGCTTGTTGCCGCCATGCTGCACCGCGTGCCCTTGATTGGCCTCCTGGCCGAGTCGTTCGCAACGGGCGTTACGTTCGTCGCGGTGACGACAGGATTTGGCGCGGTGCTTCTGTCGTGGTGGCGCGGCGAATTCAAGGGTACAAGCGCCGCCTGATTTCCGCAGGCCCCGTCGCTGCGTGAACTGCGCTCAGCCGGTGTTTTCTTCGTAGGCGGCTTTTATTCGCTCGGCGGTTTTGGCAAGAGCTTTCGCCGCTGGTGAGTCCGGCTCACTCACTACGATCGGCACTCCGAGGTCCCCTCCTGCGAGAACCTGCGGATAGAGTGGAATCTGGCCGAGTAGGGGAACTCCGAGTTCGTTTGCGAGGCGTTCGCCGCCGCCCGTGCCAAAGATGTTGAGCGGTTTGCCGCAATGCGGGCAGTCGAACCAGCTCATGTTTTCGATGACGCCGATCACGGGTACATCTACGCGCTGAAACATTTTGGCGCCGCGGAGGGCATCCCCCGCAGCAACTTCCTGAGGCGTTGTGACGATGACCGCGCCGGTAACGTGCGTGGCCTGAACCAGGGAGAGCTGTGCGTCGCCGGTGCCGGGAGGCATGTCGACGATGAGGAAGTCCAGCTGGCCCCAGTTCACGTCGCGCAGGAACTGCGTGATCACCTTCATTATTATCGGACCGCGCCAGATGGCCGGCTGATCGCGCTCGATGAGGAAGCCGATCGAGACGAGCTTGATTCCATGTGCTTCCAGGGGGACGATCTTGGCAGCGGGATCAACTTCGAGCGGTTTGTTGATGCCCATCATCCGGGGGATGTTGGGTCCGTAGATATCCGCGTCCATGATTCCGACCCGGGCGCCCTGCTTTGCCAGTGAGACGGCAAGGTTTGTCGCGACGGTGGACTTGCCAACTCCGCCCTTTCCGCTGGAAACCGCGATGACGGTGCCGAGGTTGGGGTAGTTGACCGGAGTTGGTGCGGGGACGGCAGCGCGCTGTGACTGGGCTTCCTGGCCCATTACCGGGAGGGACCTCGACTTGCCACCGGGCGCTGGCTTTGGGAGCGCTTCATTGGAAGATGCTGCCTGAACGTCTCCGCTCCCGCTCGCCTGTGCGGCGTCCTTCACGTCAACTCGGACTTCAGTGACCCCGTCGAGCTGCTCGACTGCCTGGCGGGCATCGCGTACGAGAGTGGCATCGTCCGCTGCCGACAAGAGGATGCTGAATCTCACCTTTCCATCCAGCGTCGTGGCTACATCGCGCACCATGCCTGCCTCGAGGATGTTAATGCCAAGCCGGTTGTTGCGGACACTGGCTAGTGCGGTATCGATTCTCACCTGGAGATTGTCGGACATTTTCTGGATTTGGGCCTGATGGAGATGAAGACAAGTTAATCGTCCGGGCGCGAAGCCCGATCGAAAGCGTCAGCTCGCGGATTGACGCCTGGCGGTCACGAGGGACACGTCGTTGACCTCGGGCACGCGTAGCCGGAGATGGGCGGCAATAGCGGTAGAGAAGGTCGCGGGCGAAACCTCGCAATGAGGGCAGGCGCCTCCGATGCTCAGGGTGACGAGGCCTGATTCGGCAGCGAAGTCCACGAGGTCGAGGCTGCAGTGCTCGATTCTCAGCAGCGGTCGGACGTCAGCCAGAATCGACGAGATGCTCGCTTCTATCACGGCGACGGACCGGGCGGATTTTCGCAGGACTCTCATCCTCTCAAGTTAAGGATTCACACCGGGTTGGGACACAGGCAATTGCGCTCCCGCAGGGGGTTGATTTCCCTTGCCCGGCCATGGTTTCGGTGCCAGTTTGCAGACAGTGTCACCATCTGCTGAGCTCAAATGAAATACGCTGAAGTCCGGAACTATCTTGCCGGCGATTTTGTCACGGGCGAGTACGAATATCTGGACGTGTACAACCCGAGCGATGGATCTGTAATTTCCCGCGTTCCACTCTCTCTCCGCGATGATGTTGATCGCGCCGTGCAGGTGGCTCAGGCCGCGTTCCCCGCCTGGTCTGCGCTGCCGATCAAGGAGCGTGTCCAGGTCTTCTACCGGTATCGCGCACTGCTGGAGCGCGATATCGAGGAATTGACGGCACTCGTCACGGAAGAGAACGGGAAAGTGTACGGAGAGGCAAAGGCAGAGGTGCTCAAGGCAATGGAGCTCACTGAATTTGCGTGCTCATTGCCCCAGATCACCGCCGGTGAGGTTCTCGAAGTGAGCCGGGGAGTCGAGTGCCGCGTTGAGCGTTTCCCGCTCGGCGTCGTTGCATCGATTGCACCGTTTAACTTTCCGAACATGGTGCCCAACTGGACAATTCCCAATGCCATTGCCCTGGGAAATTGTCTCATCCTGAAGCCGTCGGAGTTGGTACCGCTCAGTGCGAGCCGTATCGCCGAGCTGTTGAAAGAGGCGGGGCTGCCGGATGGTGTGTTTCAGGTTGTGCACGGCGGCAAGGATGTCGTGGAGGCCATCTGCGATCATCCTGGGATCGAGGCGATTTCGTTTGTGGGGTCGACGAAGATTGCGAAGCTGGTTTATCGCCGAGGGACGGCGAACCTGAAGCGTGTGCTCGCTCTCGGTGGTGCGAAGAACCATCTCATCGTGATGCCTGATGCAGATCCGGATATGGCATCGTCGAACATCGTTGCGTCGATGTCGGGTTGCGCGGGCCAGCGCTGCATGGCGGCGTCGGTGATGCTCGCAGTGTCGAACACTGATCACATCATCGAGAAGATGATCGGTCACGCCAAGTCGGTGGTTCCCGGAGAATCGCTGGGGCCTGTTATTTCGGCTGAAGCGCGGCAGCGAATTGAGGGATACATCGCTGAGGCGGAGGCAAAGGGGGCAAAGGTGCTCGTGGACGGACGTCATCCTGAGGTTGCCGGCAAGAACGGCGGCTACTGGGTGGGCCCGACGATCATCGATCATGTGACGCCGGACATGCGCATCGCGCAGGAGGAGGTGTTCGGTCCCGTGCTGGTGATCATTCGCTCGGGCACCCTCGGCGAGGCCCTCGCTGTGGAGAATGCGTCTCCCTATGGAAATGCGGCTTCGGTGTTTACTGAAAGCGGTGCCACTGCGCGGTACGTAATGGAGCACGCGAGCGCGGGGATGGTGGGCGTGAATGTTGGAGTGCCAGTTCCGCGTGAGCCCTTTTCTTTTGGGGGATGGAACGAGTCGCGCTTTGGTGTCGGTGACATCACCGGGCGCGGGTCAATCGAGTTCTGGACGAAGTCCAAGAAGATGACCACGAAGTGGAACAGGGAGCACGGCACAAACTGGATGTCCTGAGCGGCCGGTTCGGCCGTAAACGCAAATGGAGGCGGCAATGTCTGTAGACACCTCGGTGAACTTCACCGGAATCCACTTCGAGAATCCCTTCCTGCTCTCTTCGGCACCGCCGACGGAATCCGAGAGCAATATTCTGCGCGCGTTCGACGCGGGATGGGGCGGCGTTGTGACGAAGACCATCGGTCTGCATCCGGTGGTGAACGTCTACGGTGCCAAGGCGAAGTTCATGCGCACCTCTACCGACAATGCTCAGGTGTCGATGAAAAAACGCGACAATGCCGCGCTGCATTCGTCCTGGAACTGGGAACTGATATCGGACAAGGCGATTGACTGGTGGGAGCCGCGAATCCGCCGTATCAAGGAAGCGCATCCGGGCAAGGTTCTGATCGCGTCGATCATGGCGGGCTCCGGTAACGACAAGGAACTGGGCAATTGGCAGATGCTCGCAGAGCGTTGCCAGGACGCAGGTGCGGACGGACTCGAGCTCAACTTTTCCTGTCCGCACATGGACAGAAAGGACATGGGTTCGAACATCGGCAAGGACAAGGTGCTGTGCTCGACAGTGACAGTCGCGGTGAAGGAAGTCGCGAAGATTCCTGTCTGGTGCAAGCTGACGCCTGCGACCGCAAACATTGTGGAGGAGGCCGGGGCGTGTTTCATCGGCGGAGCGGATGCAATCGTTTCGTCGAACACCTTCCCTTCCCTTCCGGTCATCGATCCGGAGACTCTCGAGTTCGAGATCAACGTCGACGGCTACGTATCGAGCGGCGGACTCGGCGGTCCTGCGATTCTGCCCATCGCGCTGGCAAAGATGGCTCAACTCACGCAGGCATTTCCGGACAGGAGTTTTTCGGGTATCGGCGGAATCTCCGACATGTCACAGGCAGCCAGCTACTTCGCGCTCGGTTGCGGCACCACGCAGGTGTGTACGGCGGCGATGCTCGATCACGCAATTGGACCAAGCATCATCAAGAACCTGAATCAAGGATATGCAGATTTCCTCGAGAAGCACGGGTTCAACTCTCTGGAAGATTTCCGTGGATCGAGACGTGACCGCGTAGTGTTGCAGTCGCAGATTCGCCGGCCAGAGAAAGCGGATTATCAGGGTGGTTACGAGCCGGTTGAAGGCTACGCTGCGCCGGTTGAAAGCGAAGCGGCGGCTCACTGATGACTGCGACAATGCCTGAGAGCGGTGCGCGGGTGACGGGCGGCGGACCGGCTATACCGCCATGTGATCACGCGCCCAGGGCGTACAGTGGCCCTTCGCGTCAGGAAGTCATCGCGATGCGGAAGCAGTATGCCAACCCCGCGATTACAACGCTGTACAAGGAACCACTGATGATCGTCGAAGGGCACATGCAGTGGCTCTTCGATGAAACGGGCAAGCGCTATCTCGACATGTTTGCGGGGATAGTCACGGTATCCTGTGGGCACTGCCATCCGAAGGTAACGGCAGCGATTCACAATCAGGTGGATACGATCCAGCACACCACTACGATCTACCTGCATCCCGGCATGCCTTCGTTTGCGAAGAAGCTTGCCTCGAAGATGCCGAAGGGGCTGGATGTCACCTACTTCGTGAACTCGGGGAGCGAGGCGAACGATCTCGCGATCCAGATTGCGCGTCTGTACACAGGCAACAACGACGTCATTGCGCTCCGGAACTCCTATCACGGCGCGTCTCCGTTCACGAACACGCTGACTTCGCACAGCACGTGGAAGTACCCCGTGAACGTGAGTGGTGGAATTCATCACGCTATCAATCCTGATCCATACCGGTCCCCGTTCAGCGGTACGCCGGAGGAGATCGCATCTCAGAGCGCGACGGACATTCGTGAGCTGATTCGGTTCTCTACTCCAGGCAAAGTCGCCGCGTTTATCGCCGAGCCGATACAGGGAGTTGGCGGAGTGACGCATGGGGCGAAGAATTATCTAAGGGAAGCGTACGGAATAATCCGCGAGCATGGCGGACTGTGCATCGCGGATGAAGTGCAGACCGGTTTCGGCAGGACCGGCGACCACTACTGGGGATTCGAGAACTTCGACGTCGTGCCCGACATGGTGGTGATGGCCAAGGGAATCGGGAACGGCGTTCCGCTCGCGGCGGTCACGACGACCGCGGAGATCGCCAAGGCACTCACCGAGCGCATCCATTTCAACACGTTCGGAGGCAATCCCGTGTGTATGGCCGCTGGCTCTGCCGTGCTCGACGTGATCGACGAGGATGGCTTACAGGAGAACTCTCGCATGGTCGGCAAGCATTTGCGGGAAGGCCTGGATAAGCTTGCGCGCTCTCATAAGATGATCGGTGATGTGCGCGGAATGGGCCTCATGCTGGGCGTGGAGCTTGTGCGTGACCGCAGCACGAAGGAGCCCGCAAAATCCGAGACTCTTCAGATTCTCGAGGAAGCACGCGAGATGGGGATGCTGATTGGCAAGGGCGGAATCGACGGAAACGTCATCCGGATCAAGCCGCCGATGTGCATTACGTCTGCAGATGCAGACTTCGCTCTCGCAGTGATCGACCGTGCGCTTACAGCGGTAGAGGGAAATTAGCCAAAGCCGTTGTTCTTGGTCCCAGTGATCCATCTGCCAAATCAGGAGACCTGCATTTGAGATTCGACAGCATCGTACGCGGCGGCAACGTGGTGACGCCGCGCGGGACATCCGTAACTGATATAGGAATCACTGGCGAGAAGATCTCCGCAATCGGCCCCGATCTCGAAGCCGGCGCTGGCACCAGGGTGATCGACGCTTCCGGACATCATGTGATTCCGGGCGTGCTCGACGTTCACGTCCACCTCGAGCTTCCGTTCATGGGCGCCGTCTCCGCGGACGATTACCGCACCGGCACTCGCGCGGGCGCACGCGGCGGTGTCACGACCGTTATCGACTTCGCGATTCCCTACGCTGGTGATTCGCTCAACGACGCCGCGGACAAGTGGATGGCCCGCGCCGAAGGGAAAGCGCTTATCGACTACACGTTTCACATTTGCATTACGCGCTACAACGAGCACAAGGACCAGATCAAGGGCATGGTGGACCGCGGGTTCACCACGTTCAAGGAGTTCATGATCTACGAGTCAGAGGGCTGGCAGTCCGACGACCGCGCCCTGTTTGGCACGCTCGAGAAGATGCGCGAATACGGAACAATGCTGCTCGTACACGCCGAATCATCCCGCGTGCTCGATGAGCTGATCGAACGGCACCACACTCCGGAGATGATGAAGGAGTACGGGGCACGCCTGCATCGCATGACTCGCCCCAATTTCATCGAAGCAGAGGCGATTCAGCGCGTCGTGACGTGGAGTGAGGTGACCGGAGGTCAGCTCTACATCGTTCACATGTCGACGGCGGAGGGAACCGAGATAGTGAAAGCTGCTCAGGCGCGTGGGGTGCCTGTGCTTGCGGAGACGTGCGCTCAGTACCTCGTGCTGGACGATTCCGTTTTCGATCGCGATGACGGGCACCTTTTCGCCTGCTGCCCTCAGCTCAAGACGCCGAAGGATTCAGAGCGGCTCTGGCAGGGGCTCAAGGATGGTGAGGTTTCGGTTGTATCTACCGACACCTGCACATTCACACGGGAGCAGAAGGCAATGTGGAACGGTGACTGGACAAAGATCCCGATGGGGATGCCGGGGCTCGAGACACTGATGCCAGTCACCTATACGCATGGTGTGCTCAAAAACCGTTTGACGCTTGAAGAAATGGTTACCAAACTCTCTACCAACCCTGCGAAGATCATGGGTCTCTATCCGCGAAAGGGAGCCATCGAAGTTGGTGCAGACGCAGACCTGGCGATAATCCATCCCGAAACCACGATGAACGTGGATTGCGAAACGATGGAGACCAACGCAGACTGGTCGCCGTTCGAAGGGTGGGACCTCGCTGGTTTTTCGCGGACTACACTTTCGCGAGGTGACGTGATCGTGGACGATTACAAGGTTGTGGGCAAGGAAGGACGCGGGAAGTGGCTCCACAGGACAACGTCAGGACTGCATTGACAGCGCATCCGCCGGAGGCCCTCGACGCGGAGCTGGCCGGCAGTCCTCTCTGGAACCCGGATCTCGCTCCCACTCCGCTGTCGCGGAGAACATGGTCTACCTACAACTTTGCCGCCCTCTGGATCGGCATGGCCGTCGTGCTCACGACGTACACGCTGGCGTCAGGCCTCATGCAGCAGGGCATGACGTGGTATCAGGCGCTCTTCACGATACTGCTCGGCAACGTCATCGTGTTGCTGCCGATGATTCTCAATGCGCATGCGGGGACGAAATACGGCATTTCATTTCCGGTACTATGCAGGGCGAGCTTCGGAGTACGAGGAGCAAACGTCGCGGCGATGCTGCGAGCAATCGTGGCCTGCGGCTGGTTCGGCATCCAGACATGGATTGGCGGACTCGCGCTCGACGCGCTCATGAAGGCCGTCTGGCCGGGATGGGCCAACCTCGGATCGTCCACCGCGATCGCGTTTGGAGTGTTCTGGCTGATTCAGGTCTTCATCATTCTCAAGGGCACCGAAGGCATCAAGGTGCTCGAGAGCTGGGCGGCGCCGCTACTGCTGCTGGGGGGCCTCGGGCTGCTGGTGTGGGCGATTCGTACCGGCGGTGGACTCGGGACCATCCTGAGCGGTTCAGTGCGCCTTCAGAAGGGATCAACGCCATTCTGGGTTCTCTTCCCTGCCGCGCTCACGGCCAACGTCGGATACTGGGCAACTCTCTCGCTTAACATTCCCGACTTCACCCGATACGCCAAAAGCCAGCGTTCACAGGCACTCGGCCAAGCCCTCGGTTTGCCGGGAACGATGGCGCTCTTTGCGTTCATTGGCGTAGCGGTGACGAGTGCGACTATCGTGATATTCGGGGAAGCCATCTGGGATCCCGTCGAGTTGATCAGTCGAATCGGCTCTCCGTCGGTGATTATTTTCGGAGCCCTCGTGATCCTCGCTGCGCAACTCACTACGAACATGGCGGCGAACGTCGTCTCGCCTGCCAATGATTTTTCCAACCTGAGCCCGAAGCGAATCACCTACGTAACCGGCGGCCTCATCACGGCCGTAATCGGTGTGCTGATGATGCCGTGGAAACTCTACTCTGACGCAGCTGCGTACATCTTCACGTGGCTCATCGGCTACTCGAGCCTGATGGGTGCGCTCGGCGGCATACTCATCGCGGATTACTGGATAGTGAAAAAGCAGCAGCTGGATCTGCGGGACCTGTTCTCCATGGAAGGCAGGTATACGTATTCAAACGGCGTGAACTGGCGGGCGATTGCGGCGCTTGTGTTGGCAATCCTTCCGGTGGTACCTGGATTTATCAGAGCGGCGACGACGCCGGGGGGCCAGGTTGCAAACCCGATGATCTTTGACCGGTTGTACACCTACGCGTGGTTCGTCACCTTTGCTCTGAGCTTCGCGTTTTATCTCATTCTCATGCGCCGGTCTTCCCGCGAACACGCTGAAGCACCTGGCTGGACGCATCCCATCACCGAAAGCTGAAGGAATTCCAGAATGCCGAACATTGTGAAGTGCGGCCTGATTCAGGCAACACACGCATGCAGCACAGACGAGCCGCTCGAGACGATTCGCGAAGCGAATATCGCGAAGCACATTCCTCTCATCGAGCAGGCGGGTAAGGAAGGCGTGCAGATGCTCTGCATGCAGGAGATCTTCACCGGGCCGTACTTCTGCGCCGAGCAGACCACGCGCTGGTACGATTCGACGGAGCACATACCGGACGGGCCCACGACGCGCCTGATGCAGGACCTCGCGAAACAGCACAGCATGGTGATCGTCGTGCCGATCTACGAGGAAGAGACGCCCGGTGTGTACTACAACACTGCAGCAGTCATCGACGCCGACGGGACATACCTCGGCAAGTACAGAAAGAATCACATCCCGCATGTGGCGCCCGGTTTCTGGGAGAAGTTTTACTTCAAGCCCGGCAATCTCGGATATCCCGTATTTGAGACCGCGTATGGGAAAGTGGGAGTGTACATCTGCTACGACAGGCACTTTCCTGAAGGGGCGCGAGCGCTGGGATTGAATGGTGCCGAGATAGTGTTCAATCCGTCGGCGACCGTGGCTGGCCTTTCGGAGTATCTGTGGAAGCTGGAACAGCCGGCTCATGCGGTTGCAAACGCGTATTTCGTCGGCGCGATAAATCGGGTTGGTCATGAGCAGCCGTGGGATATCGGAGAGTTTTACGGGCAGAGTTACTTCTGCGATCCGAGGGGTCAGCTCCTGGTGACGGCATCGCGCGACAAGACAGAATTGGTCACTGCAGAGTTGGACTTCGACAAGGTTCGCGAGGTGCGGAACACATGGCAGTTCTATCGGGATCGCAGGCCTGAGACCTACGACGATCTGGTCGTTCCGTGAGAGCGCATGCGCGGGTCGCGATATCGCTGTTAGCATTTGGCTGCGGCGGCGGGAACGAGATCTCCCCACCGCGGGCGGTTGAGATTACCTCGACGGATTATGCGTTCCAGGCCCCGGACTCTCTGAATTCCGGACGCACGACTTTCACGTTTGCAAACAACGGCAAGGTTCGTCACGAGTTGAACATTAGCCGGCTGAAGCATGGAGTAACTATCGACCAGCTTCTCGGTGCCATTCGTGCTGGAGAGACCGTTCAGCCGCTCATCGAAGGGCCAGTCGGTGTCCTGTTTGCGAGTCCCGGTTCTCGCAGTACCAGCGGACTGACTGTTGACCTCCGCCCCGGCGAGGCCTACGCCGTCATCTGCATCTTTACTGATTCTGCCGGAGCAAAGCGTCACTACGACCTCGGCATGTACAGAGTGATGACAGTTGGCAACTCGCAGCCTGGCGCCGCCCGGGCTGAGGTTCCCACGGATACAATTATCGCCACTGACTATGCTTTCCAGTATCCGCGCACTCTGCCGCCCGGACGACGCCAATTCGAGATGCGGAATGAAGGCAAGGTCAGGCACCAACTCGATTTCGCGCTGCTGAAGAAGGGGATTTCCTTTCAGCATTTGACGGAGGTGGAGCGCGAAGGGGGCAACGTCGAGGCGCTGTTCGAAGGTGATTTCGGCCTGCTTCAAGCAACTGGCGGGCGAACTCCGCTCGGAATGCTGAGTATAGATTTGCTTCCCGGCCGTGAATACGTGATTGCCTGCTTTTCCCGGGATTCTGACAAATCGCCCGAACATTACGAACTGGGTATGTTCGGATCCATCAAAATCTCACCTGCTCCTCCCACATGAGCTTCGATAACAGTCCGAACGATTTCGACACGTACGAAGGGCTCGCCCTCCGCACGGCTTCTCCCGAGGGGCTGGCAACTCAGTCATCGATGCTCAACAACGCTGCGCTTGGACTTGCCGGCGAATCAGGCGAAATCGCCGACCATGTGAAGAAAGTGATGTTTCATGGGCATCCGCTCGACGATGCTACGAAGGACAAGATCGCGAAAGAGATTGGAGACATCCTCTGGTATTGCGCGATGGCGGCCCGCGGAATTGGTGTCGGTCTGGGTGAGATTGCGCAGATGAACGTGGAGAAGCTGAAGAAGCGTTACCCTGAGGGATTCAGCACCGAGAACAGTCTCAACCGTCCCCACGGTTAAGAGGTACGCAAAACAGCAGACCACATTCGCGACGGGTGCGCCCGAGATGGTGGACCGCGTAAAGTCCGGATTTATTAAGGCCCCGTTAGCGCTGGATTAAGGATCATCCGCCGGGATGATGATGTGTGCGTGAAGCCGTGGAAACAGCATAGCGGTATCGATCTCTCCGACCGTACATATCGGCAACCGGAGGAATCAATGAAGACAACGCTGATTGAATCTCGCGCGCACAGATCGAAAAACGGAAGCGGAATGGGCATCAGTGCCGCAGTGCATTTTACGGTGATCATGGGCGCGGTTGCAGCGACTGCCACTGGAACCCTTCCGGCACCAGAGGAGCAGGTACGAAACAAGCTCATCTGGGTGAAAACCACGCCGACACGTCAGTCGAGCCCTGGCCCCGCCGCTCCTCGGGCCGTGACCTCGCGATCCTCGGATGCAGTTCGGCCGCCTGCGTCCGTTTCGCTCTCCATTTCGCCGGGCATCCCCGACGTGACGATACCGCTCGGTACAGTCGGACCGCGCGACTTTGCGGCGGTATCCCCAATGGGAAGTTCAGGGACTGACTCTCCGCGAACTGGGGGCGGCGGAAGCGGTCCTTACGACCCCACCGACGTAGACACGCAGGTGTCTGCTCCCCCGAATTCGCCAACACCTGAATACCCGAGAGTTCTGCGTAACTCGGGCGTTGAAGGTTACGTCACCGCTCAGTTCGTGGTGGGAAGTGACGGTAGAACGAAAGCCGGATCGATTCGCATTCTGTCATCAACGAACGATTTGTTCTCGAGCGCCGTTGAAAACGCACTGATGCGAATGAAGTTCAACCCGGCTCGCATCGGAGGGGCGCCGGTGGCACAGACGGTTCAGCAGATGTTCGCCTTCCGCCTTGACCGCTGAGCTCGATAGTCGCTACTCGAGACTACCTACGAACTCGCGAGCGGCGTCCACCACAGTGTGCCTTGCTTCCTCAAGCGTTCCCGGGATGAGGGCACCCGAGGCACGGGCGTGACCGCCGCCACCAAATTGCCGCGCAAACTCGTTCACGTTCACTTCGCCTGTACTGCGAAACGATGCCTTGACCTTGCCATGGCCCAGGTCACGGAAGAAAATCGCCATCCGCGTTCCTCCAACCGAGCGCGGGTGCTCAGCGAGCCCCTCCAGGTCCTCCGACTTCAGACCGTACTCCTCGGCAGCGCCGGCAGCGACTGAAATCCAGGCGATGCCATAGGCGGGATCTACCTCCAGGGTTGCAAGTGCATCCCGCAGGAGGTGAAGCCGGCCGATGGGATGCGACGCGTACAGCCTTCGGTACATCTCCTCCGGCTCAACACCGGCAGCGAGCAGCTGCGAGGCCACTGCAAGGCACCTGGCCGAGGTGTTGGCAAATCGAAATCCACCTGTGTCGGTGAGGATTGCGACGTACAGCGCAACGGCCATCTGGGGCGTGATCTGTACGCCGAGCGTCACGGCCAGATCGTAAATCAGCTCACCGGTGGCGCAAGCGTCAGTGTCACCGAGTATTTCCTCACTCGGCGGCTCGTCACTCGCAATGTGGTGATCGATCACGAGCTTGGGAACCGTGAGGCCGCGGACTGCACTTGCAAGATTTCCGAGCCGTTTGACATCGCTGATGTCAAGAACTATCAGCAGGTCTGCTCGCTTGAGCGCAGTGGCGCCTTCGGACGACGCCTCAGTGAACGTCTCGTCCAGCAGGAACGCGTAAGTCTCTGGCCACGGCGTAGGGTTTACAATCGTGACCGTCATTCCCAGCGATGTCAGTATCCTCGCCAGCGCGGCCTCTGAGCCGCATCCATCGCCATCAGCATTGATGTGAGTGGACAGAACGACAGAGCGCCCCGCGCGAAACTCCCGCGCGAGACGCTCTATCGAATCTTTTCTGTCCTGCCTGACCGTCAGCAGGTCAATCAGTTCGCCCCCGTACCACCGATGCGGGAGTGCGATTTACCATAGACGAAGTAGATCAGCAGACCGATTCCCAGCCAGACGAGCAGCCGGATCCAGGTATCACTTGGCAAGCTGAACATCATGTAGCCGCAGATGAGGATTGCCATGATTGGCACGAACGGCACGAGCGGAGTGCGGAACGGCCGCGGAATATCCGGGCTCTGCCGGCGAAGCACGATGATACCAGCGGACACGATCACGAACGCAAGCAGAGTTCCGATCGACACCAGCTCGCCGAGCAGCCCGATTGGAAAGAGGCCGGCAATTACGGCGCAGACGGCACCGGTGAGAATCGTCGTGATGTACGGCGTCTGGAACTTCGGGTGTATCTTGCCGAAGACCGGAGGCAGCAGTCCGTCACGTGACATCGAGTAGAAAATTCGCGGCTGTGCCATGAGCATGACGAGCACTACGGACGCGAGACCTGCAATTGCCCCGATGTTGATGATAGGACGCATCCACGCCAGCGCCGGGCCTGCTGCTGCAATGGCAACGAACACCGGGTGCGGAACGTCGAGGTTCCGGAAACTGGTGAGACCTGTCATTACCAGCGACATCAGGATGTACAGGACTGTACAGATCGCGAGCGATCCGAGAATACCGATGGGCATGTCTCGCTGCGGGTTCTTGGCTTCCTGCGCCGCCGTAGAGACAGCGTCGAACCCGATGTAGGCGAAGAATATGACGGCTGCTCCGCGAACAATTCCGCTCCATCCGAACTGTCCGAAGGTGCCGGTGTTGGCAGGAACGAAAGGATGCCAGTTGTCGGAGTTGACGTACATGAATCCGAAGCCGATCACCAGCAGAACGATCGCCAGCTTCACGATCACGATGATGTTGTTGAACCTTGCGGACTCCTTGATACCGAGGACGAGCAGGAAAGTCATCAGTCCAACGAGTACCATTGCCGGGAAGTTGATGATTCCCTGGGTCACGGCGTACTTCGCGGTGTCGCAAACCTGTCCGGCAGCAACCGCGATAACGTCGTTGGTTGCAGGATCGTAGCAGATCTGCGAAGCAACGAGATTGTGCGTGCCTTCGACGCCGAGTGGCGATCCCGTGTACTCCACCGGGATACGGAACCCAAGCTCGTTCATGAAGGCCGAGAAGTAGCCTGACCAGCCCACGGCTACTGTTGCCGCTCCAAAGAGATATTCAAGAATCAGATCCCAGCCGATGATCCAGGCTGTCAATTCGCCGAGCGTCGCGTATCCGTAGGTGTAGGCGCTGCCGGCAATCGGGATCATTGCAGCAAATTCAGCATAGCAAAGTCCCGCGAAGAGACATCCCAGCCCGGCGAGAATGAACGAGTAGACAATGGCAGGGCCTGCGTACTGGGCCGCGGCAGTACCAGTGAGCACGAAGATACCGGCGCCGATGATTGCACCGATTCCAAGCGTTGTGAGGTTGAGGGCTCCGAGGACACGTTTCAGTGAATCGGTACCCTCCTGCCCCGCAGCCTCCGCCTGCAACATGGCCACACTTTTCTTTGACCAGATACTCATTCGAAATTCTCCGGAAACCGGGGGACGTGAAACGGAACAACGAGCCGATCAGTGTGTGAGCGGCGTGCGGATGCGACTGACGTTTATTGACTTCGGAAAGCGTGGGGAAGTTGTTCTATGGCGCTGATACTTGTCAAGGAAGATTGGAGGAAAATGGGTTGCGATTTCCTTACATGGTCCGCGGCTGGCGGCAATGACTTTGACAACCCATCCATGCTACACAGAGTAGTTGGGCGCCTCTCTCGTTATCACAACGTCATGCGGATGTGACTCCCGCAATCCTGCCGCCGTAATCCTCACGAACTGCGCATCGTGACGCAGCTCATCCAGGTTCGCGCAGCCGACGTACCCCATGCCCGCCCGGAGGCCGCCAACCATCTGGAAAATCACATCGCTCACCGGACCCTTGTATGGGACCCGACCCTCGATGCCTTCCGGAACCAGCTTCTTCGGAGACATCTCCCCGTCCTGGAAATACCTGTCTGCGCTGCCATCCTGCATTGCCGACATGCTGCCCATGCCGCGAATCATCTTGAAACGCCGGCCTTCCATCAACAGGGATTCTCCCGGACTCTCTTCAGTGCCCGCGAGCATCGATCCCATCATGACGCTCGACGCTCCCGCGGCAATTGCCTTGACGATGTCTCCCGAATACTTGATGCCGCCGTCGGCAATCACGGGGACATCGCCTGCTCCTTCGACTGCATCGAATACTGCTGTCAACTGAGGGACGCCTACACCAGTAACAACGCGCGTGGTGCAGATCGAGCCTGGCCCCACTCCCACCTTCACCGCATCCACGCCGCGCTCGACGAGAGCCCGTGCACCCTCGCGCGTCGCAATGTTTCCCGCGACGAGCTGAACATCCGGAAATGCATCGCGCGCTATTGCCGTGGCCAGCAGCACTCCCTCGCTGTGGCCATGCGCGGTGTCGATCACCAGGACATCCACGCCGGCGTCCACGAGCGCTCGGGCGCGGTCCAGGAAGTTGGAGGCACCAATCGCCGCAGCCACACGAAGCCGGCCATGCTCATCCTTGTTGGCGTCAGGAAATTCGCGCCGCTTGTGAATATCGCGGACCGTTATCAGACCGCGGAGCTTTCCTTCACCATCCACCACCGGAAGTTTCTCGATGCGGTGCTTGCCCAGAATCCGCTCGGCCTCGTCGAGCGTTGTTCCAACGGGAGCGGTTACCAGTTCAGATGTCATCGCTTCGCGAAGCGGCTGGTCGAGATTGCGCTCGAACTGGAGGTCGCGATTGGTGAGAATGCCGACAAGATCGCCGTCGCGGTTGACGATGGGCACACCGGAAATCCGGAACTTCGTCATCAACGCCACAGCTTCGCGGAGAGATGCCTCAGGCGAGAGCGTAATGGGGTTAAGAATGATCCCGCTTTCGGACCGCTTTACCCTGTCCACCTCCGCCGCCTGACGATCGATGGACATGTTCTTGTGCAGCACGCCGATCCCGCCGGCGCGCGCCATTGCCATCGCCATTTCGGATTCCGTGACAGTATCCATCGCGGCAGACGCGAACGGGACGTTGAGTGGAATCTTCCGCGTAAAGAGCGATTTTGTCTCCACGTCGCGCGGTATCACAAGTGAGTGCCGCGGAGCGAGGAGCACGTCATCAAACGTGAGGACCATGTCCTGGCGAACGCGCTGCATGCCGGACGCAGGTGCTTCTCCAGCGGACTGGTCCGTCAAACGCGAAAGCCCGCTGCCGGAGGTTGCCGGTTGAGCGGGCTTTGATGTCGGACGAGTTGTGGTTGCCATAGCTGAATGTAGACGAATGGCGCTACCCAGTCCAGACCAGCTAGATCCTTCCGATCGTCCTCAGGCGGCGTCGCATCCGTCGGGGAAGAAAGAAAGCGCAGGCAGCGAGGATCTTCTCCAGATTCAGCGCCGACAGTTCCGCAGGGTCACCCGGCCAGTACGACTGAACGATTGACTTGCCGGCATTGGCGATCAGACGCTGAACTGCGAGAATCAGGAGAAAGACATCGTCCACTTCCCCGAGGAACGGGATGAAGTCAGGGATGATGTCAACTGGGAGCAGTATGTACGCAATGGCGCCAGCCACTACCAGCTTGTCCACCGCGTTCACCCGGTTGTCTGTTACAAGCCCGTAGAGAAGGCGGAGAAAGTTTGGAATCTCCCCAATCGTGCCCATGACTGTCCGCTTGGCGCCGGAACGAGGCGTTTTTGACACCTCCACGTCGGGCGGCAGGGTGCGCGCGCGTCTTCCGCCCGCCGATGTGCTGCCCTTCTTCGCTGTCGTCACTTGCCTTCGTCTCCAGGTGTGTGCGGTAGCTTGCTTCCGAGCTCGTGCGGCCCACCGCGCGGATTTTCTGGCGGCGGCACCACAGTTGGCGGAGCCTCGGCACCGCCGGAATTGGCGGCGCTCATAAGCTCTGTTGCAACAGACTTGCCAGCAGCCGCGACTTCAGAGATGGCGCCTACCGCTTTGTTCATCATGTTCATAGTCCCCGAAATGGCATTCGCGGAGACTTTGCCCACCCGGAACGTGCTCTCTACGCCCTCGGCGAAGCTCTTGAGGGGGTTCGCCACAGGGGCTGTTCTGGGTGCGTATTTCGATTCGAGAAAATCGATGTAGTCGAGAACCTGGTTGAGCCGCTCGTCAGGCATGAGATCCAGCTTTCTCAAAAGGCGATCGCGCAGAATGTCATTCACTCGGAGATCCTCTCACCCGCGCCAGCGGGCACGTTTGCCGCGGGCATCAATATGCACGTAAGTCGTGCGCGTGTGCCCGCTGGTGTAGATACCGAGTCCCCCTACGAGATCCGGATGCTTGAGTTCCACGATCTCGACTGCAAGGCCAACCATCCTGCTGTCTACCGAAGTGTACTTGCCGTCGCCGTTTGCATCGATGGCAACATCCGCTGCATCCCCATACTGATGCTGGCTGTCCTTTGCCGCGCGCTTGATGCGGCGATTGTGATCGGGAGCGCGAAACCCCGAGTGAACGTCGAGAGCCAGCCGAACGTCCTGGCTGGTTCCGCCATGCCAGCGGGAAAGCTCCGCAATCACCAGCTCGATCTTGTCGAGCAACCGGGGACTGACCGCTGCGTACCGGGGCCACGTGTCCTGGTTGTCGTGATTCAGAAAGTCTCCGACACGCAGATGCTTACTGATCGGCAAATCGACGTCACGCTGGGTGATCTCCAGAAACCCCTCAGGCGGTTCCTGCTTGCCCGCCACATTCTCGGCCAGATACGTTCCGATTCTGTAGCCGTTGAGCATGATTCCTTCCTTCTGCTTGAAAGGAACCAGCACCGCGACAGTCAGCCCTTCGATAGTCTGCCTCTTGTTGGCCAGAACCAGCGCCAGCTGATAAAAGCCGGGCTTGTCAGGGACATCGACCTTTGCGCCCCGCAACACCTTGGCGGGCTCGACCACCGAACTGTCCCCAAGGCGAACCCAGCTGTACGTCAGTGCTGTCGGATCCCCATGAACGTCGAGTGGATATTCGATCTGCTGGCCCGGCATCGCGAACTTCAGCAGTACTCCGCCACTCACCCCGAAAGCCGACGCTGAGGGTGACGCGAATGGAAGCGCGCGAGTCAGATACGTCCCGAACGGCTTTGCACCGAACGCCAGTGGGGACTTGAACTGGAGCGCGCCCACCGTCGCCACCACAATGAAGCCGAGGGTAGCAATCAGTGCAGGACGCCTGTGGCGATAAGGAGCAATTTCCGGTGGACGTGTAGCCCCACCGGATGCAGAAATATCCATCCTCACAAGCTAGTGTCTGGTTGTAAGTGTTGCCATTTCCGGCCAGCGGCCTGCATCAATAAATGTAAACAGGCGTTCCTACCGGTACCATGTCGTACAGTTTCTCGATGTCCGCGTTGCGCAATCTCACGCATCCGTGGCTCACCGAGCGGCCAATCGACTCAGGGGCATTCGTTCCGTGAAGCGCGTATCCGTCGCCCAGCAGCAGGCGCCGTGTGCCGAGCACTCCCTTGTAGCGGCGCTGGTTGACGCCGAACGGGGGGACGATGATGTTGCCGTTGACTACGATTTCGCGGCCGTCAGAGGCGCTCAGCGGGACTTCCCTGCCATCTGGATATCTCTTCACGATTTCCGATCCACTGACTGCCACGACTGAGCCGCCTTCGGAGGGAATCACGGTGGACCTGCTCATACGCGCCAGGCCCAGCCCGCGCTTGTTGGCCTGTTCCTGAAAGTGCCAATCTGGCGGAACCCATGCTGGCTCGACTTCCTTGTCCTGCACCACGAGCCGGCCGCGGGGCGTGTCGAACTTGTACTGCTTTCCTCCAGCGGCTGACACAAGAGTTTTTCCGCTGCCTGTCGCTACCTGCGTATGGAACAGCACTTCATTCCCGCGCTTGAACCAGAGCTGGTTCTCCGCGATGCTGACTACGATGTAGGGCTGGTCGGGCACGGAGGCGGAAGTCTGCGATACCAGCCGATTCAGGCTGTCCGCGGTTGTGCCGAGTTTGGCTTTGACTTCCTCGAGCACGCCGAGGTTGTCGTTGAAAACCATGCGGTTGACGTCGCGCTCGTAGCGCAGAACGGCCGTCTTGTTGAGAAGGGTTGCGCTGCCCGCGGCGGCGAGAGCTAAGGCTAACAACGTGCCCCAGACCCATTTGCCACCGTTCGCTACTCTGTCAATAATCTGCATTCAATACCTTGAAAAGAGGCCAGCCGTGCGGGTTCAATAAAAGTATACCCGCATACCGAGGTTGAGGTTCGGCATGATTGCGTTGAGATCGCTTTTGCTGATGCGCACAGTGCCTGGCGGAACTGGCGTGGTGTCAGATGCGGGGGTGGCGGCACCCGTCACGTTGATCACGGTTCCGAAGTCGAGCACGAGCTGATCGTCGGATAGCTTCGCGATCGATGTTTCACCCCTGGGGATGACGACCGGGATGGAATCTGGTCCCGTTTTGCCTTCGGGGCCGAACGTGGCGGGAATTTCGCGCAGCACAAAACCTTCCCGTTCCAGAAGAATCTTGCCGCTGTCCACCGCGACTGAGAGATGGAGGGTCTTCTCGATCTTGGCCTGGACTCGCGCGAGCTCGAGGGCCAGTCGCGTCTTGTCTTTCTCCGATTCGATGATCGCTTCTGTCTTCGATCGCTCCTGGTCGCTCATGTTGGCCTGAAGCCGAGCCACTTCCCTTCCGTACGCGGACCGCTTGACCAGGAGAAAACCGTCAATCGCCAGCATTATCCCAAGGCCAATCAACAGTGTAAAGACGAAGCCAGGGTAGGTCTGCCGGAAATCTTTCCATCCCCCGCGACGGCGATCGCCGGGACGACCTTTCGCGGGATCCCGCCTGTCACCCGGTTCCGGCGTCTGCTGCGGGGATGGTGTTTCTGAATTTTCCATTATCGTCTCGTGAGACTCTGAAGGTCGAGGATCGGAACACCTGCGGGTTCGCTGCGTCCATTTCGAACGCGCGCGGTGATAGTAATCTGAGCCAGTGCTGGAAGACTTCGCGCGCTCGCCAGCAGCGATTCTGGTACAGCAATGTAGACGAGGGACCGCTCTGCGCCCGGCCCGAGGGCCAGGAGGTACTGTTCGCCGGTTTCCAATCCGCTCCGAAGGGGATCAGCGCGCTGAAGCGCTACCGCCTCCACTTCCCAATGGACCAGCTTTCCCTTCGCAGCCGCGGGATTGCTTCGGATGTCTGCCGCACTCATCGTCCTGAGGGTGGTGTCGGCCACCATAAGATCCGATTCGCGCACCCATCCTTCGACCTTCACGCGAACCCAGTCGCGATCGCGTGCGGTAACTTCCACCGCAGCACCTTTCACCAGCTGGCCGACGGCAGGTGTTACCGTGGAGCCGGTAGCAGGCGCCGTGCGAATAGCGGTTGGCCTGGTGACCGTATGGGGCGATGACTCCTGTGCTGAGGCACCGGTGGCGGCCAACATGGAAAGGATGATGATTGAGCTTCGCATCGGTATGATGAGCTTTCTCGCTTGCTAAATTTGGCGTGGAAGGATTTAACGTACAATCTTACCCCCACCGGGAAAATATGGCCGGCGACACATCTCGACCCGTTGCGCTGATAGTCCTCGACGGATGGGGATACCGCGAGGAACAGGCTGGCAACGCGATAGCTCTTGCGAGCACGCCGACATGGGATGCCGTGTGGAGCAGTCCCTCGCGCACACTGCTCGCGGCTTCGGGCCTCCGAGTTGGACTCCCCGAAGGACAGATGGGCAACAGTGAGGTTGGCCACCTCAACCTCGGCGCCGGACGCGTGGTTGCCCAGGATCTGGTGCGCATTACATCCGCCATCGAGGACGGATCATTCTTTCGCAACGCAGCCCTTCTGGCCTCATGCAATGATGCGAAGGACAACAACTCGACATTGCATCTGGTGGGACTCATCGGTGACGGTGGCGTCCATGCTATCGATACGCACCTGTATGGATTGATAGACCTCGCTATACGCGAGGGCGTACCGCGAGTTGCCATTCACGCATTCATGGACGGTCGCGACACGATGCCTCAGTCGGGGCTCGGGTACATGAGCGCACTGCTCGACTACATCGCGCGGAAGACTGACGGTTCGACCGGAACATCCGTGAGAATTGCGAGCGTATCGGGACGTTATTACGCGATGGACCGAGACCTCCGCTGGCAGAGGACGCAGCTCGCCTATCATGCGATGGTGGAGGGGACTGGCCCGGTTGCCGAGTCTCCGCTCGAAGCGATTCGCGCGTCGTATGATGCGGGCGTTACAGACGAATTCATCCTTCCGGCGGCCATTCGGTTGGGCGATGCGGCGCAGCCAATGAGGAATGGCGACTCAGTGATCTGCGTGAACTATCGCTCCGATCGCATGAGGCAGATTGTCCAGGCCCTCACCGACCCCTCGTTCACCGGGTTCAACGTGTCTGGCAGGCCGCGGGTTCGCCTAACCACTCTCACAGCGTACGACCGGCGATTCGATGTCCGCGTTGCCTTCAAGCCCCAGTCGATGGCCAACATCATGGCGGAAGTGATTTCCGGTTCCGGAAAGACCATGCTGAAGACCGCGGAAACCGAAAAGTACCCGCACGTGACCTATTTCTTTAATGGGGGGAGAGAGGAGCAATGCACCGGAGAGGAGCGCATCCTGATTCCCAGCCAGAAGGTCGCTACATATGACTTGATGCCCGAGATGAGCGCTCCCGGAATCACCGAAGTGTTGTGCAAGTCAATCGCAGCGAAATCTCACGACTTCATCCTTTGCAACTATGCGAATGCCGACATGGTGGGTCACAGTGGTTCGATGAAAGCGACGGTGGAAGCGGTGGAGGCGGTAGACAGGGCGCTTGCTCAGGTCATCAAGGCGGCGGAATCGGCGGGGACTCGTCTGCTAATCACCGCTGACCACGGAAATGCGGAAATGATGATAGATCCGCTGACGGGCGGTCCCCACACCGCGCATACGACGAGTCCCGTACCCCTCGTGGCCTACAACGACGAGGGCATTAGCGCGCTGCGTACCGGCGGCGCTTTGTGCGATGTAGGCCCCACTATATTAAGGATGATGGGCATCGGTCAGCCGACGGAAATGACCGGAACATTTCTGGGAGTATCTGAATGAAGTTTTTGGTGTCAGCACTAATGGTTGTCATCGCTGCCGCGCCAGGCGCAGCGCAAAAGGTGGACGTCGGTTATCCGCCGCCGAGCAGCCCTTTCCGCGACCTCGAGTACAAGCACGAGTTGACTGCTTTTGGCGGCTATTACTTGGCCGCTTCCGACCCCGCGGGCGTAGCGCCGATGAGTGGCCCCATGGAGGGGCTTCGCTACGAGCTCACTGTTGGCGGTCCTGTCCAATTCGTTTTTCGCACCGCGCGCGTCAACAGCAAGCGCAGGGTGATCAACCCCATCGAGCCGGTGGCCACCCGCGAACTCGGAATTCAGGACTGGCCCGTCTATCTGACTGACGTTGGCTTTTCGCTCAATCTCACGGGACAGCGTACCTGGCACGGCGTCGTACCGGTGATTTACACCGGTGTAGGACTGGCGAGCGACTTTGACAAGAAAGTTGCCGAGGATCCGTTCAACGTGGGCACCACATTTGCCTTCTCACTTGCAGGCGGTTTGCGCTTCGTGCCTGGTGGGCGGTTTCAGGTGAGGGCAGACGCGGGCACTTCGATCTACAAGTACAAGTATCCCGTGTCGTATTACGCCACCACGTCAGACAACACCACCGTGCTCGACCAGCGGCAGGCTAAGGAATTCTGGAAGAGAAACCTCGGGCTCACGCTCGGGGCATCGTACCTGCTCTTCCGCTGAACCGGCGCTCAATCGCGCCATTCAACCCGACCGGGAGAAAGCATGGCCGATGATTTTGACAATTCCGACGAGATCCAGAACCTCACGGACAGTGAGCTTAGACAGTACATACTGACAGAGCTCAAGTCTCAAAAAGCGCTCGACGTGAACGACATCACGGTTTCAGTGAAGAGTGGTGCGGTCACGATCAGCGGTCGCGTCGGCACCGAGTCCGAACGTCGCATTGCCGATCATGTGATGACAGACGTCATCTCCGTGCAGGAGTTCGACAACCAGCTGGTAGTCGATGAGAATGCGCGCGCCCAGAGTCCCGACGCGATCGACGAGCATATCGTTGATGAAGAAGAGCACAGCGGTCTGCTGCTTGGCGACGCCCCCGTGCCGTATACCGCGGAATCCGAGCACCTCGCCGATACTGACGACGACGAATCCATCGGCACCCATGACGTCCACAAGGCAATCGAATCCGCTGAGCCATGGATTCCGCCCGAAAGTCCCACGCCCGAAGGCGCGACGGGCCAGGAAGACGGACGTCTCGGGGCGGACAGCGAGCACTAGCTCGATCGCCCGCAGGCCTGCGCGGTTCGCGTCGACCCCCGACCCGCTGCAATTTTAGGAAATGCCAAGAGCCAGCCTCACACGCCGCGTGACATTTGCCGCGGCGCACCGCTACCGCCGGCCGGAGTGGACCAGCGAGAAAAACGAAGCCGTGTTCGGCCTCTGTGCCCGCGAGAGTTATCACGGCCACAGCTACGTCTGCGATGTAACCATCGGCGGCGAGATCGACCCGCTGAGCGGGTTCGTCGCCGACCTTGGCGCACTGGACCTCATCCTCAGCGAAGAAGTGAAAGACCGCTTTGACCACAGAAACATCAATGTGGACGTGCCCGAATTCGCCGATGGAAAACTCATCCCGAGCGGAGAGAACCTGGCCGTTTACATTTTTGACAAGGTAAATGCGAGATTGCCGGTTACCGTGAAGCTCGTGAGCGTTACAATCGCCGAGGACAGGACCTTGAGCGCTTCCTACAGTGGAGAGTCATGAGAAGGGATTTATCGTTTCCGTCCGCAGCACTGCTGCTGCTAGCCACAGTCGCGTGCGCGTCGGCTGGTTCGGCACCGAAGCCTGAACTGGCTCCGCTGCAGTCACTCCGGCATTCCATCGATTCGCTGGTCAACGATTCGAGATTCGACAATGCGCACATCGGCCTGCTCGTAGTCAATCCGCGCACCGGAGACACGCTGTATTCGCGGAACGCCGGGAAGCTGTTCATGCCCGCATCCAATCAGAAAATCCTCACTTCCGCGGTATCACTCGTTCAACTCGGCGCGGATTACCGGTACTACACGGTGATCGCGAAACGGGGCGATCTCAGGGATGGCGTGCTGCGAGGTGATCTCATCGTGATTGGCCGTGGCGATCCGACCATGAGCGATCGCGTTTACGGCAGCGCGGCAAAGGAAATGGAAGCCATCGCCGACTCGATCAAAGCGCATGGAGTTCGGCGGGTGACAGGAGCACTGCGACAGGGTGGCAACGCATTCCCCGACAGCATTTACGGTTATGGCTGGGAGTGGGACGACCTCACGGGATCGAGCGGCGCACCAGTCGATGAGCTTCTCTACAACGAAGGGATGGTGGACCGGGCTGCGAAGATCGGCGGGCGCGATACGATCATCTCCGTCGCAACGCGGACTCCTGGTTACGTCTACCTTGGCGCCATGCATTCGGCGCTGGCGCAGCGCGGCGTGCGCATCGATGGACTGGTCAACCTTTCCTCCGACAGCCTGACGCTTCCTTATGACACGGTTTACACCATTGCCTCGCCACCACTGCGGGAGATCCTCAAGTATTTCATGAAGCCCTCGCAGAATCAGATCGGCGAGGCACTGCTGAAGACCATCGGGCTGGAGCGAACTGGC
Source organism: Gemmatimonadaceae bacterium (assembly GCA_046593625.1). Taxonomy (GTDB): domain Bacteria; phylum Gemmatimonadota; class Gemmatimonadetes; order Gemmatimonadales; family Gemmatimonadaceae; genus UBA4720. The sequence goes on from JBKJNN010000004.1 coordinate 65,626, forward strand.
GTAGGCCGCGCTGATAGCGGCGCCGTGATCGTGAGCCGCCAACTCCGTGAGTGGGGTGTCGACTCGACAGGGTTCGTTATTTACGACGGGAGCGGGCTCTCGAGACACGACCTCGTATCTCCCGAGACGATAGTAAAGGTCCTCGTAGCCATGCAGGGGGTGAGCGGCTTTGACGCCTTCTACGAATCATTTCCAATCGCCGGAGTAGATGGGACCATCAGGTCGAGGATGAAGGACACGCCCGCCGAGAACAATCTTCGCGGGAAGACGGGTACGCTCGAGTTCGTGCGATCGCTGTCAGGCTATGTGACAACAGCGGACGGGGAGCGCCTCGTCTACAGTTTCCTCTCCAATCACTACACGACACCTGTTGCGGAGATGACCAAGGTTCAGGATGCGGTCGGGGCGCTTCTCGCCGGATATCGGGGCTCGCCGCCTCCGTGATAAGTGTTGCCGAGGCGAGCGAGCGGATACTCGCGCGAATCGGCGCGCTTTCTCAGGAAGCAATAGACACCGCGAGCGCTGCAGGCCGCGTACTCTCCAAAACTGTCGCGGCTCCGATTGACTCGCCTCCATGGGATAATTCGTCAATGGACGGCTACGCAGTGCGCGCGGACGATTTGACGGGCGACAATCCAGTCCAGCTTCGCGTTGTAGAGGATGTAGCCGCCGGCAGGTTTCCGTCGCGGGACATCGGCGCGGGCGAAGCGATGCGGGTGATGACGGGAGCGCCCGTTCCCGGGGGTGCTGATTCGGTTGTCAGGCATGAAGACACCGACAATGGGCGCAACGCAGTTACAGTTCGCGCGTTTCGCGATGCGCGAAGAAATATCCGGCGCAAAGGCGAAGACTTCTCCGCTGGCGATCGACTCTTCGATCCCGGCGAGGCGCTGGATGTGCCGCACATTGGAGTGCTTGCCTCTGCCGGAATCAGGACTGTGTCTGTTTACCGGAGGCCGCGTGTGGCGTTGTTCAGTTCCGGTAATGAACTGGTGAGTCTTGCCGACTACTCCGCCGAAGACGTCGGACGCCGCATAGTCTCGTCCAACTCCGTCACGCTCGCCGCTCTCGTTGCCGATGCCGGTGGGATTCCCCGCGACCTTGGCATAGCGGAGGACAATATCGATTCTGTCCGTGGTGCTTTTGAGACAGCCATGGACGCCGATTTGATCGTCACGTCGGCCGGCGTTTCAGTAGGGGATCACGACCACCTTCGCGATGCGTTTGCGTCGCTCGGAGGCGAGTTGAACTTCTGGCGAGTGAAGATGAGGCCTGGAGCCCCTCTGGCGTTCGGCATGCTGGGTGACACGCCGTGGCTTGGATTGTCCGGTAACCCTGTATCGGCGATGGTGACGTTTGAATTGTTTGTGCGGCCGGTCATCAGGAAGATGCTGGGATTCCGCTCGCTCTTCAGGCAGACAATTTCAGTGCGTCTCGCCGAAAAAATCACGTTGGCAGCATCGCTCATGCACTTTCTGAGGGTGAGCGTCACTCGGGACGCGGATGGCGTCTATGTTGCAGCGCTGGCGGGATCGCAGAGCTCGTCCGTAATCACGGCGATGGCACGCGCAGATGCGCTGCTCATTGCTCCGGGCGACCGGCTGGAGCTTGCTGAAGGTGAAACACTTCGCGCGCTCCCGCTTGGCAGCGGTCTCGACACTTCGCACCAACTGGTATTGACTTGAAAGCTGATGTAGTTGCCCTGGAAGCACTTGAAGGAGAAGAACTCGTAAGCGCTCTCGAGCGCAGATTCGACACAGTGAAATCGGATGTGCCCGCTGGATCGCGCACATTGTCGATGCTTCACCCGCGCAATTCGGACGATCTCATCCGCGAGGAAGATTTCGTGATGGACGAGCGTCTTCCCTATTGGGCTGACATCTGGCCTTCATCCACCGTGCTCGCCGGACACCTCATTTCAATTGCCGGCAACGGGAGAGAGCGGAGCCCCGGACGTGGCCTCGAGCTGGGATGCGGAGTTGGGCTGGTGACGACTGCCGCAATGCTCGCAGGATACGACATGACGGCCACTGACTACTACACAGATGCGATTGCGTTTGCCCGTGCGAATGCATGGCGCGAAACGGGGCGCACTCCCGCTGCCAGAATGATTGACTGGCGAAAATTTCCCGCCGAGGAGAAGGAGTATGACCTGATCCTCGCGTCGGACGTTCTATACGAGAAGGAGTATGCACGTCTTCTGCCGGGAATTTTCAAGCGGGCTCTGGCTCCCGGCGGAATGGTGATTCTCGCTGATCCGGGAAGGATCGGCGTTCCGGAATTCATCGATGAATGCAAGAGCACCGGGCTGGTCATACGGTCAAAGGTGATGCATCCGTTTGAAGTCGGCGAAATCAAGCAGGAGATCGATCTGTACGAGGTAGCGGACAAATCGAGCTGATGCGCTGCGCTGGTGACGGCGCCAGCTCTACATCAACCTGTACTTCGGGCCGCTCTCCCCTTCCCTCGGCGTCCACCTCGGGCCAATTACATCCGTGGCCTTGCAGTCGATGCAGTTCGCCTGATTCACCACGAGACGGTCACCGTTCAGCTCATAGACGCCAGCCGGACACATGTGCGCGTAGAGCTCCGCGACTTCAGGCGGAATGTCCTTGCCGACGACGAGGTGCGATGGAATCGTGTCGCGCGTGGCGTTGCCTGACTTGAAGTTCGAGTCGAGCTTGCTGAACGTCAGCTTGCCATCCGGAACGAACGGTTCTTCGGGAGCAACGGTACGCGGTGCTTCGGCGTCAGTTTCGCAGCTGATCTGGCCGCCGGGAAACGCGCCCTTCGTCAGAGTCATCAGCGTTGCCTTGATTCCGCCCATGTAGATCCCGCTTCCCTGAAATGCGAGGCGCATGTTGCGGCGTTCCTTGAGGTCCGACGTTATGTAACTCGCGTTGACCAGCGCGTCATAACGGGCCATCGTGTTGTCGCATACGTCGTCTTTCTTCAGTGCGTCGAAGATTGCGCGCGCCGCGAAGATTCCCGACTGCATGGCGTAGTGCACGCCCTTCAGCGAGGCGACCTCAACAAATCCCGCTGCATCGCCGGTAATCAGAATCCCATTGCCATGCCTGCGTTTGGGAAGCGCGTAGTAGCCACCTTCCGGAATGGTCTTCGCGCCCCATTCGACCATCTCGCCGCCTTCCAGATATTCGCGAAACAGGGGCGCCGCCTTGAGCTTCTGCAGCAGCTGATGAACATCGAGCGTTGTCTTGCTGTAGTCCATTCCCACGACTACGCCCAGCGCTACGAGATTGGGCGTGAGGGGATACATGAAACTTCCGCCGAAAGCATCGTTGGGAAGCGGCCACCCGAGAGTATGAACTACGGCATCGAGAGGTTTCTTCGTTTCCCAGATTTCCTTGACGCCGAGCGCAAAGATCTGAGGGTTGTCGCTCGTGACGCCCGCGTTCTTGAGCCACGCCTGCGCCAATGGTCCACGTGTGCCTTCGGAAAGAACAGTGACGCGCGCCGAAATATCGGTGGGCGGTGTGTACGAGCTGCCCTCGGTGCCATCGCGCATCAGACCAGCAGGAGTAGTTCTGACACCGACGACTGAATCGCCGTCCATTACGATGGATGCAACGGGAAAGCCGGTGAAGACGTTGACTCCCATTCCCTCGGCCTTCTCACCAAGCCAGCGAACCATTTCGGAGAGCGAGGCGATGTAATGCCCGTGATTCTGCATCGTGGGCGGCGTTGGAATGCGCTGAGACTTTCCACCGCCCATCATGAAGTACACGCGCTCCTTCGTTACGGGGGCGCGAAAGGGGAAGTCGGAAATTGCGAGATCAGGAAACAGTTCCTGGAAAGCGCGCGGATTCACAACGGCTCCGGAAAGGCAGTGCTCACCCAGCCCCGCGCTTTTTTCCAGCACCGCTATTTGCGTTTCGCCGAGCGATCCACCGGCTTCGGTGTCGGCCTTTAAGAGACGGGCAAGCTCGATGGCGCCAGCGAGTCCCGCCGGTCCTCCGCCTACGAACACCACATCCATTGGAACAGCCTCCGGGTCGAGAGGCTCTCGAACAATGAGACTTTCCGGCAGGTCTGGCTGGTACTCAGCGGGGATCACAGTGAGCCGGCGACCGTCTGCCATGCTAGTGTCCTTTCCTCGCTTCGCGTACCGCTTCGGTCAGCACCGGGACGATCTCGAATGCATCCCCAACGATTCCGTAGTCGGCGACTTTGAAAATCGGCGCATCCTTGTCCTTGTTGATTGCGACGATCGTGCGTGACGTCTTCATTCCTGCCAGATGCTGAACGGCGCCTGAAATGCCCACCGCGATGTAAAGATCTGGACTGACGAGGCGTCCTGTCTGTCCTATCTGGTCTGAGTGAGGACGCCACCCGTCATCGGTCACTGCGCGCGTTGCGCCAACCGCCGCGTTTCCGAATGCATCCGCGAGATCCTGCACGAGCTTGAAGTTTTCGGCTGCCTTGAGGCCACGCCCACCGGCGACGATTACGGGTGCTTCAGCGAGATCGAGAGTGCCCGAAGCGCCTTTCACGAGTTCCTTCACTACGACCCGCGATGCAGCGGGATCACCAGCGGGTTCGACGTTCTCGACCGTTCCGGCTTTTGGGTTTTCGGTGGGCGAATACGTGTTGGGCCTCAGCGAAACGACAGCAGGAGTTCCCGCGATAGTGACTGTGGCGATGACCTTCCCGATGTTCATTGGATGCTGCACAGTCAGGGTCTCGCCTGTAAGCTCGACGGCGGTAACATCGGTTACTATGCCAGCTCCGAGTTTGCCTGCGACACGGGGAGCGAGGTCACGCCCCTCTGCGGAGGTTGCAAAAATCGCGGCGCGATACCCGCCGGATTGTATGCGGGCTGCAGCCAGTGCAGCAGTTGCTTCGGCGTTGTACTTCGTGAAGTTCTCATTCTCGCAGACCATGACAACATCCGCACCGTGTTTGCCGAGTTGCACTGCCTTGGCTCCGATACCGGGTCCTCCTACAAGGAGCGCATGGACTTCGCCACCGGTAGCGTCAGCCAGTTTCCTGGCGGCCGTGACTGCTTCCAATGCGACTTTGCGCAGCTCGCCGTTTCTCGATTCGGCGAATGCAAGGATGTTTGCCATCAGAGAACCTTTGCTTCAGTGTGGAGGAGCTTCACCAGTTCGGGCACAGCTGCGGCGCCTTCGCCCACGATTCGGCCGGCGGCTCGTTCGGGTGGAAGCTCCAGCTTTTCGATTTTTACTTTCGGTTCGCCCAGCTGCGCTGGTTTCGAGTCGAGGGGTTTTTTCTTGGCAGCCATGATTCCCTTGAGGGACGGGTACCGGGCCGTGTTGAGCCCTTCGTCCACTGTGAGGACCGCCGGCAGGGGAAACTCTACAATCTCCTGCGCGCCTTCGAGTTCGCGCTTCGCGGTACCGCGCCCCTCAGCAATGTCGAGCTGGGAGATCGCAGTGACGCATGGCATGTCGAGCAATTCGGCAACGATGGGACCGGTGATTCCGTTAGACGAATCCGGCGACATCTTTCCGAACAGAATGAGATCGTAGCCGCCATCCTTTAATTCAGCTGCGATGGCTGTGGCGATCGCAAAGCCGTCGAAGGGAATCTTGTCCGCCTGAAGGTGGATGCCCTTGTCCGCGCCCATCGAAAGTGCCTTCCGGATGGTTTCCTGTACGGAAGCGGGACCGAGGGAGAGTACGACGACTTCGCCATCACCTGCCTTTTCCTTAAGCTGAAGCGCGGCTTCAACAGCCCACGCGTCGAAGTCGTTGAGATCGAACTTGACGCCCGTATCGTCCACGGAAGCGCCATCAGAGGCAATCTTGAAGCGAACGTCCATATCCGGGACGCGCTTTACGCACACGGCGATTTTCACTCCGTGTTTCTCCTGTGTGAAAGTCTGCATGAAAAATACAGGAAACGCACCGCGCGGTGCAGTTCGGCACCGCTATTCAGACCGAAGACTCAATCTTCAGCGAGGGGATCGCCCTCCGTCCGCTGCTGAGTTCAGGGACGTTCGAGTCCCGATCGGTCCCAGTCGCCGAGATTAGCCGCGGCTTCGTATGTGCTTTGCAGGAATGACATGAGCGTTTCGTCCGGGTTCCGCGCATTCCGAACTACGTCGTACGGAAGTACGAATTCGCCGAGTTCGGCGCTGAAGAACGCTTCCGGGGGACTCACGATCGCCGTGTCAAATCCCGGGGGCGAGGGGTAGGCGTATGAGTAGAATGCGGGATACGGAATTGACCCACCGCCCGGCCAGAACCCACAGCTGCTTACTTCGTGAGAGTATGCCTCCCGCGTTATCCTGTCGGGAAGATTGGGTATTCCCCCTGGGTGAGTAGGGGCCAAACGACCGGAGAACCGGGTGACGGCCAGGTCTGGTGCGCCCCAGAAGAAATGAACAGGGCTGCACTTTCCAATAAAGCGGGAGCGAAATTCCCTGAATACACGATCGCTTTGCGCGAGCGCCCGCCAGAACCGGTTGGCAAACTCCGGATCGTACGAGCGATGCACTTCATCCCGGTCGAACGGTATCGGGTCGGCGACTTCGTTAGGTGTTTTTGATATTGTCACCGGGAGGCCCATGTCAGCCATGGCGTGCATGAGCCGGCGATAGAACTCAGCCACTGACTGTTGCTCGAGCGGGAGCGTCCTTGTCTCGCCACTCGAAACGATGAGCACTTCATGGCTTACGAAATCGAAGTCGATCTGGAATGTTCGATCCCCGTACGGGATCGCAGATGTGGTGAAGCCACGTGCGCTCACGTACAGCGTGACGTGCCAGGAGTGGTTTACCCATGCGCTCCTGGCGAGCCGGATCTTGCCCGCAATCTGAGTCCACAGGTGCAAGGTGGCGCAGGTGTCGCTCCACTCGCCAAGCGGAAGGTCAGGCCAGGTGTTGCCAGGGGAATTGGTCATGCTGTCGAAGGTACTGGCTGTCCCTGCCCCCGGACACCCTGAGCCGGGGCGGTGGGAGTCGTAAAGACATAGGATAGCTTCCCTCTACCAGCTATCTTCATTCACCCCGTGGACATTTTCGCCCCCTCCGACCCGATCGCCGAGCGCCTGGTGGCAGCGCTAGGCGGTACATACACCATCCGGCGCGAGCTAGGCGGTGGAGGGATGAGTCGCGTTTTTGAGGCACGGGAAATTTCGCTGGGTCGGTCGGTTGTCGTGAAACTCCTTTCAGACATCGGCACTGGCGTGAGTGCCGAGCGATTCAGGAATGAGATTCAACTGGCCGCGAATCTTCGGCACCCTCACATCGTGCCGCTCCTCACGGCGGGTGACGTGGATGGCATGTTGTATTACACGATGCCGTACATCAGTGGCGAATCGCTGGCCTCGCGCCTCGAGAATTCGCCGCGGTTTTCGGTGGCCGAAGCTGTGGACATCGCCATGGAAGTCGCGGATGCTCTCGACTATGCCCACCGCGCTGGCGTCGTCCATCGCGACATCAAGCCGGGGAACGTTCTCCTCGAGGGGCGCCACGCGGTCGTGACTGATTTTGGAATCGCGCGCGCAGTCGAACAGGTTGTCGAGACAAGCACTCCAAGTCTTACCCAAGTTGGATTCGTTCTGGGAACTCCCCGCTACATGAGTCCGGAGCAAGGAAGCGGCGATGACCTGGACGGCCGCAGCGATCTTTATGCACTTGGGTGCGTTCTGCACGAAATGCTCACAGGGGCACCGCCGTTCGTCGGTCCCACAATGCAGTCCATACTCGTGCAGCATCTTGTCAACGCTCCGCCGCAGATCACCCGCCCGGATGCGCCTGATTCACTTCGCGAGGTGCTGAGAATCGCGCTCGCCAAGCTTCCAGAACACCGCTTTGCATCGGCAGGCAAGTTCCGGGACGCACTCCGCGCGACTGCCGCGACTGTGCTTTCGGCCGAAAATCCGTCGCTTGCAATTGCGCCAGCTGCAGTGACGACTACGGGAAGAGTTATTTCAGGCCCGATCGACTCTGTGGCTGTGCTTCCGTTCGAAGCCGGGAACGCCGATTCCGACGACGATTATCTTGCGGACGGCATAACCGAAAGCATACTGAACAAGCTCTCACGTGTATCAGGGTTGAGAGTCGTTCCCCGGTCCACGGTGTTCAGGTACAAGGGCCGTGACGAATCTCCGGCGGCAATCGGCCGTGAACTGCGCGTCCGGGCCCTGGTGACTGGACGGGTGGTTCAGCGAGGCACGCAGCTGATTGTGAACGTGGAGCTGACGGATGTTGCATCTGACGATCAGTTGTGGGGCGACCGCCTGTCCCGCTCTGCCACTGACATTTTCGCTGTTCAGGATGAGCTCGCGAACGAGATAGTGAAGTCTCTCAAGATTCGCCTCTCCGCAGAAGAGAAAGAGCAGCTCGCCACCCGACAGACGGAAGATTCCGAAGCGTACCACGCCTATCTGCGCGGACGGCATCAGTGGGGCAGGCGCACGCGCGACGGTTTCATGAAAGCCATCGATCACTTTCAGGAGGCGATTGACCGCGATCCTGCGTACGCACTCGCCTATACGGGACTGGCAGACACCTACAACGTGCTCGGGTACTACAACTACGTGTCGCCGCTCGAGTCGTATCCTCTGGCAAGTGCGGCGTCAACCCGCGCGCTCGAGCTCGATCCCAACCTCGCCGAAGCGCACGCTTCCCTCGGCTATACGCAACTTTTCTTTGACTGGGACTGGGACGCTTCCGCGACATCGTTTCGCAGAGCGATAGAGCTGGATCCTGGGTATGCGAGCGCCCATCAGTGGTATGCGTGGTATCTGCTCGTAGCCGGCCGTTTCGACGAGATGGTCACATCGATGAGGCTGGCCCTGGAACTCGATCCATTGTCCCTCATCATCAATTCTCACATGGGTTATGCCCTGTTCTGGGCTGGACGATATGACGAGGCGATGCTTCAGATGCGGAAGGCATTGGCGCTCGATCCACAGTTCCCTCTCGCTTACTGGCCGCTCGGCGCCATCGAGGTTTACAAGGGGAATGGCGATGAGGCACTCGCGGCGTTCCGCTCACTGGTTACGCTCACCGACCGGTCTGTGGGCCTCGGCTATCTGGGTCTCACTGCGGGGCATTTTCACCGTCCCGGAATTGCGCGCGAGGCACTTTCGACTCTCGAAGCGGCGGCACAGACGCAGTATGTATCTCCTCTCGACTGGGCGATGTGCCACGCAGGACTTTTCGAGATCGAGGCGGCTTTCTCATGGCTGGACAAAGCTTTCGAAGAAAGAGTGAGCGACCTCGTCCGGCTCAAGGTTCTACCTTGGCCCGCAGACATGAGAAATGACCCGCGCTTTGCTGCTCTCGTGGCCCGGCTCAGGCTGCCGGCCTGAACGCCGGTCTGGACGAACCCCTTTCGCAATCCGGGGGGCGTCATACCTTCTGTGCCACGCCAGATCTCGCAATGACCCAGGGTTTTGGGCGAGCGAATGGCTGGATCGCCCCCACGGAAGCCGGAGTGCATAGATGGAGACGTTTGACTACATCGTAGTTGGCGCTGGCTCAGCAGGATGTGTTGTCGCTGCGCGCCTTTCCGAAGATCCCGCAGTACGGGTCCTCCTGCTCGAGGCCGGCGGGACCGACGACCACCCGGACGTCGCTGATCCAACCAGATGGCCCACTCTGCTTCATGGCCCACTCGACTGGGGTTACATGACCACGCCGATGCGGCATGCCAACAACAGGATCGATCATTGTCCACGAGCGCGGATGATCGGGGGCTGCCACAGTCACAATGCCAACGCGTGGGTTCGCGGACATCCGCTCGACTACGATCACTGGGCTTACGAAGGAAACGCAGGATGGGACTGGAAGAGCGTCCTACCCATCTTCAAGCGCATAGAAAACTGGCAGGGGCCGGCGAGCGAGCTGCGCGGTACGGGTGGACCCATTTACGTGGCGCCTCCGGCTGAAGTTGGACTTCTCGCAGCGGCATGCGTCGAGGCGGGTCGCGAGGTCGGACTAGAGGTGATTGAAGACCTCAATGGTCCGAACATGGAGGGCATCGGCTACTTCAATCTCACTATCAAGGATGGTCGTCGCTTCAGTGTTGCTGATGCCTATTTGCGGCCGGCTTTGGGAAGGCAGAATCTGACGCTCGTAATGAATGCTGACACGCACCGGCTTTCGTTTGAAGGCACGACCTGTACGGGTGTCGAGTATCTCACCGGCGATGGTATGACTCGTGCGCGCGCCTCACGGGAAATCATCGTATGTGCGGGCGCCATTGGTTCGCCGCGCCTCCTTTTGTTATCGGGTGTAGGTCCCGCAGCGGAACTCGATGCACTCGGAATTCCAGTCGTTGCAGACATTCCTGGAGTAGGGCGCAACCTCCAGGATCATGCACTCGTCGGTGGCGTTGCTTACGAGACGGTGGGGGATCAGCCGCCGCTGGTGAACAACGGGGCCGAGACGACCTGGTGGTGGAAGTCGTCGTCGTCGATGCTTGTTCCCGATTGCCAACCCGTGCTGATCGAATTTCCGTTTGCGACGGCTGAACTCGCAGACCGCCTCACGCCGAACGCATTTACGATTGCGCCAAGCATTGTGCGGACGGCGAGCAGGGGCAGTGTCACGCTGGCGTCGACTGATCCGTCGATTCATCCGCGCATCGACATCAATTATCTCGAGAGCCCGGCCGATGTGAACGCGCTTGTTGCTGCGGTTGAGTTGTGCCGTGAAGTGGGAGCGGGTAAAGCGTTTGACGGGTTGAGGAAGCGCGAGCTGATGCCCGGGAAACTCGGTCGGAAGGATATGGAAGAATTCGTTCGCAATGGGGCGACGACGTACTTCCACCCGGCCGGCAGTTGCAAGATGGGGAATGATGCGATGTCGGTAGTTGACCCATCGCTCCGCGTTCACGGGTTGAAAGGACTGCGCATAGCAGATGCGTCAATCATGCCCACGATTACAAGTGGAAATACCAACGCGCCGACAATCATGATTGGCGAGCGTGCAGCTGACCTCATACAGGAGCGCGCATGACAGAAGCGGCGAGCGATCCCGATCTTATTTTTACGGTTCCCCTTGGACCTGTTGCGAGCGTAACTGAAGTTTTTGCGTATCCCAATATTCCCGGGAGTGGTGAAACGCTCCCGGATACGATTATGCACTGGGTAAATCAGTCTCTCGAGCGTGACGGGCTTCTGTCTCGGGGAGTTACGACAAGACTCCTGCTCGAAGAGGGCAACTACAATCTCTACCTGAACGGCGGGCCCACGGTCTCGAAGCAGCTTCTCGCTTATACCAAAGTTTTTCCGCAATTCCTGAGCAACTGTGCCCTCGCAATTGCGGATATTGCGAACATTAAACGGGTCGCGCCCCAGCTTTGGGATCCTTCAAACGACGGCTGGCGGTTCATGCCACCACTTGGCTTGCCGCTCATCAATCAGCGGTCCGCGCAGCTGTTTCACTACCCACCCATGAACCTGCTGAATCCATCGCAGGATTATCTGGATGATGCGGTGCCGACGCGCTGGGCGGAATTGATGCAGGCCAACGGGATGCAGGATATGGATGAGATCATTCTATATGAACGGCTCATCGACTGTGCCCCTATTGCTGCCAGCGACACGCAGGGCGTGGACATCTCGCCGGTCCTGACTCCAGTTGACTATTTCAAGGACTACCAGCTCGCGCAGTTCGCCCTCATGCTCACACCGAGCGCCGCGAACCCCGCCTTCACAATTCCGCTCATCGTTTGCGGTGGACCGCCCCGGGCGGTGTTCGCGTCGCTGTTTAGCGTTCAGCTGGGAGTGAACAAAACGGTAACAGTGGAAATAGTTCCGGGACTTCAGACTCCGGTACTTGGCGCAAATCACCCGTACTATTTCTACGCCACAGCTCAAGGCTTCAATACAGTCGGCGACGGAACGATGATACCTTCGCAGTGCGCGGCCGCAGGAGCGATCATGATTCAGGATTTGATTGCCGCGCGCTGGCAGATTCTGATGGGCGCTGATCCGTCTCAGGACTCGAACGCATGCCTCCAACAGTGCACGCAGTTCTGGAACAGTTCGCCTCAGGCGCAGACAATCTGCGCAATGGTGCAGCATGAGGGTACTCTGTTCTACCCAGGCGGCACGCCCGACGTATTCACGTTCAAGATTTCCATGGCGCAGGGCACGGCCTTCTGTCAGGCGAATTCCAACAACCCCTGCGCGGGCTGACCTCAGAGCGCCAGATGTGTGAGCAGGTTTTCCATACTCGCGATGTTGTGCGCGGGGGCGACAATATCCAGGTGTGGTAGCGCGGCAACCATTCCCCGGGTTTCGGGTGCGTAGTCAGGACTGACCATCAAAGGGTTAAGCCAGATTACGCGCCCTGCCCGCTTGTGAATCCGCTCCATCGCACTACCGAGCACTGCGGGATCGCCGGTCTCCCATCCGTCGCTCATGATGATGACGATGGTTCGACTATCGACGAGCTTCATCCATTCGTCCGCGAACCGCTCGAGCGATGCACCGATGCGCGTTCCCCCGGACCAGTCGCTGACGTCGCGAGCAACACCGGACAACGCACGGTTCCACGCGCGATGCCTCAGCAGAGCCGTAGTGCGCGTGAGTTTCGTGCTGAAAACGAACGTCTCGATCTGTGCGAAGCTGTTCTGGAGAGCATGAAGGAATTGCAGGACGAACCGCGCGTATGGCTCCATCGATCCGGAGACGTCGCAGATAGCGACCAATCGGGTGCGGCGGATTTTGCGATTCCGCCATTCGAGAACTCCCGCTTCTCCACCTGTTCGCAGCGAGTTACGAATTGTACGCCGCAGGTCTACACGGGCCCCGGCGCGTGCTGCTTCCCACCGGCGACTGGGACGCAATGCGAGTCGCCGGGCGATCCGGGCTGCAAGGCGTTCGAAGGCCGCTGAATCTTCCCTGTCGAACGTGGCAAAGTCGCCCGTCCCGCGAGTTTCACGGTCACTCGGCGTTCGCACCGGTATTCGCGTTTCGCGTGCTTCATCCCCACCTCGCATCCAGGTCGAGAGCGTGACATGAGGCGCCCGTTTGTCGGCTGGTGGAATACTGGTGTTCGTCGTGCCAGACACTCTGTCACGCGGAATGTCGGCCGGATTCCACATCCGCTCAAACACTTCATCGAACAACGGAAAAATTTCCCTGCGACGCACCAGCGCGGCGCGTAGACTCAGGCGTACATCCTCGCGGTCGCCTACGTCAATCAGTCCGAGACTTTGCGTCGCAGTGACCGCATCAGACGGCGTCACAGGAATTCCGCGATCGCGCAGTGCCTGACAGAACGTGACACAGTGCTCGACCATCCCGTGCTCGTTCACGACAGGCTGAGCATACTCGCGAGCTTTCCGTCGTCCAGCATCCGTTCAATCGTATGCATGTCGCCCTCGTCCTTCACTACGCATCCGAGAGATTCACGCACGTTCTCTTCGTCGAGCTGACCTATCCCCAACGCCACCAGTGCACCCGCCCAGTCCAGCGCCTCGGACACGCCCGGCAACTTTGAAAGTCCTGCGCGGCGTACCGACTGCATGAAGATCGCCACGTCGCGAGCGAGCTGATCGGACAGCTCCGGTACTTTCGCCCGCACTATTCGCAGTTCCTTCTCGAGTGACGGGTAGTCGATCCACAGATACAGGCACCGCCGGCGAAGCGCCTCGGAAAGATCGCGACTTCGGTTGGAGGTGAGTACAACCACTGGTCGGTGTACTGCGCGAATAGTTCCCAGCTCGGGAATTGTCACCTGAAAATCGGACAGAATCTCCAGCAGGAATGCCTCGAACTCTTCGTCGGCCCTGTCCACTTCATCGATCAACAGCACCGGGGCCTTCCCCTCGTGCGATATGGCTGCAAGGAGCGGACGCTTGAACAGGAAACGTTCGCTGAAGAGATCCTGCTCGCGCTGATCGAGAGACGCGTCTGAAGTCTCGCCGAGCTTGATGTGAAGGAGCTGCTTTGGATAGTTCCACTCGTACAGCGAGGTGGACACATCCAGCCCTTCATAGCACTGAAGACGAATGAGTTCCGTGTCGAGGATTCTCGCCAGCACCTTGGCAATTTCGGTTTTGCCAACTCCCGCCGGGCCCTCGACCAGTAACGGTTTGCCGAGTGCGATTGAGAGGTGGACGGCTGTCGCGACTTGCCGGTCGGTGATGTAGGACTCGCGCTCCATCACGTCCTGGATGCGTCTGATTTCAGGCTTCACGCGCAAACTTCTCCAGATACCTGGGACGTTGTGAGCTTGCGGTGTTTTCGGCACTGGCGCAATGCCATCCAACAAGCACATCGTTGACGGACTGTAGAGTTCGACGCGATAACCCGTTCACCATTTTCAAGAAATCTGTGGCTCTGACCATTCGTGAATCGTTTGAGGTTCGCACTGCGCCTGACCGCGCCTGGCGCTTCCTGACAGATCCGTCGCAGGTAGTGCGATGTCTTCCCGGCGCCGAGCTCACGGAAACGGTGGATGATCGCACTTACCGGGGGAAGGTCAAGGTACGAGTTGGCCCGATTACCACAGCATACGATGGAACCGCCACGCTGACTGAAGTGAATGAAGAGGCGGGTCGAATGCAGCTTGTGGGCGAAGGGCGTGAGGTTGGCTCGTCCGGCTCTGCAAGAATGAAAATGACAGGCACGGTCTCCGGCAACGCGGATGGAGGTTGCCTGATCGAAGTGGACGCGACGATCGACATTGCCGGGCGAGTAATGCAGTTCGGACGCGGCATGGTCGAGTCCATCTCGCGGCAGCTTTTTCGACAGTTTGCAGATGCGGTTCGGGAAGCGCTCGAGGATGAAGCTCCGAACGGGAACACGCAGGACCCGACGGCAGCCCCAGCTGCTTCTTCAGGAACGGCTGAGCCAACGCCACCAACCCCGGAGCTGCGCGTGCTGCCGATGATGTGGAGCGCACTCCTTGACTCTTTCCGGCGTTTTTTCAGGATCGCCTGAATCTTCTATCCGGAAGCTCGCCAGTTGGAGCGGCCTATGTCGTCGCACGCTCGAGCGCTGCCGACACTGCTCGGAAGGCGTAGACCCGAGCGAGATTTGCCTTGTACTCCGCACTCCCCCGTGCATCGTCGTAGAGTTCAAGACCATCGCCGGCTGAGCGACACGCTTCTTTCACGGATTCAGCCGTTGTCTCGCTGCCCGCCAGTGCTTTTTCCACGGTACTGAGACGAGTCACCATAGCTGCCAACCC
>JBKJNN010000024.1:0-6439 GCA_046593625.1 Gemmatimonadaceae bacterium
GGCAATATCGGTGATGTCAAAAACTCGAATGCCGCGCGCGCGTTCGGCGCTTACCGTATCCGGAACTCCCTGCATTCCGCAATCCACGCGGCCGTTGGTGGCTTCGGATGAGACGAACAGGATGTTCTTGTAGACGGACACATCGCTCTGCGAGCCCGGGCACACATACGCCGTGCGCAGCGATGGCCTGACCGGATTGGAGACGTCCCACACCTGATAGCCGCTGAAGTTTCCCTGAAAGACGTAGTTGCCGGTGAAAGCAATGTCTGAAGACCAGAGCCGAGCGTCACCTGGATCAGCGCTGGTGAAGCTTGCAGATGGCCGTGTCTCGGAAACCAGCTGCATGTTCCAGGCTGCCTTTTCAGCATCGAAGACACCGGGTCGCAGTGTTAGCCGCGGATCCGGACTGGGCGGCGTAGCGGAACTTAAAGGTGCGGGCGATGGCTGCGTTCCCGATGAAGACATCGCGGGGGCGCACGCAAAGGCGGATGCGCTGGCGACTACTGCAACCAGAGACGAAAGTGTTGTGCGTATCGCGGTCATTTGGTCAGGGTGTGGGTTGTTGAGAAAGCATCGATTTCATTCGGGCTATTTCAGTGCTCTGGTCGCTCATGACATCGGTGGCAAAGCGGAATACCAGTTCTTCCTGCCCCGCTCCGGGAGTCGCGAACAATTTGCTGGCCATCGTCATTGCCCCTTCGTGGTGTTGAATCATGAAGGTAAGAAACAGTCTGTCGAACTCAGCGCCGCGAGCCGCTGAAAGTTGAGAGAGTTGTGCGGGTGTCAGCATTCCGGGCATGAGTGGTGTGTTGCCGGGCGTGCCAGCAGCTCCCATTCCTCCCATTGCCGACATGTCGTGCCCCTGCATGCTGTGTGACGCAGACTCATCCGGCAACATCTCGCGGTGATCGGTAAGCCATTGCTTCATGAACGCGATCTCGTCGCGCTGGCTGACGTCTATTCGAGCCGCGAGAATGCTGACATCCTCCCTCGCGCCGTGAGTCGGCGCCCACGCTGCCATCACGAGCGCCTGCGCGTGGTGCATGATCATACCCTGCATGAACTGCGCATCTGCCGCAGTGTGCGCCTGCGGCGGGAGCGTCACGCTGCGAGCGGGCCTCACGGCAACGGAAGCCGGGCGGCACGAAACCAATCCGATGCCGCCAGCGACTGCCGTCAGAATGACTGTGCGGCCCAACAAGTTGAGCGACCGATTCACTTACCTTCGAGCTCGTTCGCGAGCGCGGGCGCGTTGTACATCTTCCGAAGCGCTTCGAGAACTGCCTTCGAGCTGACGCTTACAGTGCGCGGAGTATCCGACCGGAAGAGGAAGCGATTGGACACGCCTTCGATGTTCGAGTCGAAGGCCAGACCAATCACTTCAGCATTCCGGTTGATCACCGGACTGCCCGAATTCCCGCCGATGATATCAGCCGTGGAGACGAAATTGTACTGCGTGGTGAGGTCGAGCCGGTTCTTGCCTTCGATCCAGCGTGGCGTGAGCGCAAACGGCGGCTTGCCGTCGAACTCGGCGGATCTCGAATACATGCCCATGAAGGTCGTCTTGTACGGTGCGAGTGTTCCGTTCATCGGATATCCCTTTACCACACCGTCCGAAATACGGAGGGTGAACGTGGCATCGGGTGGGAGAGAAGTGCCGTAGGTCTCGAACAGCGCACGGCCCAGCTTCTCGGTGTTGGATGCAATCGTCGCAGTGAGCGGCTCTGCTCTCGCGAGCATCTGCCGGTTCATCGGATCGATGCTGCGGGCCAGTACGATCATCGGGTCGGTGGACGCGGCGATGGCGGCAGCGCCGCCTTCGACGAGCGAACGGCGGAATGCTGCGTCGCCGAGTCGCGTGCCGGTGACGAGCGCGGCGGCGGCCTGTTCCGGGGTGCGGCCCGCAAGGGCCGCGCGCAGGAACGGGTCGTCGGCGCGCAATTCCTTCTGGGCCAATGCAAACTGAGCAGTCAATGCAAGACGCTCGTAAGGCGTGTCGATTGGAATCTCGCCGACAAGCTGCGTTCTCAGGCTGTTCAAAGCGTTCCCGCGATACTGAGCAAGGCGCAGCGAATCAGGAAGCGATGACTCCGCAACAACACGAACGATCTGCCCCGCAATGTTCAGCAGACGAGAACCGCCGGCGCCCGGTGAAACACCGAAGCCGCGATTGCGACGCTCTGCATCGAACGACGCCAGTTCACGCTGCGCGGCGGCAATTGCATCGTACGTCCCTCCGTACTGCGCGGCAAGCTGCGGATTCTGCGCGAGACGCGCACGAAACTCCCGCTCGAACGCCGCCTTTGTAGCCATGTAGGAGGAATCAGTGAGTCCCGATCGGTAACCGGTAACTGCCTTCTGCGAGTTCTCTGCACCGAACACGTTGTTCTGATACCTGCGCGCCGCTGTTGAATCGGTCTTCTCGAGCTCGCGATAGATCTTCAGCGCACGGTCATAACCTCCGAGCTGCGCCGGATACTGGTAGTCACGGAAGAATTCCATCTGCGCCAGTGTATTCAGGCGCCCCGTCGAACCGGGATTGCCGACAACGAACAGCAGCTCACCATCCACTGCGCCGGTGGAGCTCCACTTGAGATAATCCTTCGGCTTGTAGGGCTGGTCGTTGACGTACACCCTGAGGAGGCCGGCGTCGAGATCATACCGCGGATACGTGAAGTTGTCCGGGTCACCGCCAAACGCCGCAATCTCTTCCTCAGGTGCGAAAACGAAACGAAGATCATTGAACCTCTTGTAGCGATACAGCGAGTAGATGCCACCCTGATACAGCGACACTACCTGGCAAGTCAGTCCAGTGGACTGACTGCACTCAGATTGAATTTGTCCTATCACCGTAGTTCGCTGCGTTGCCTGAGCTGCGGGAGTCGAGGCAGTTATGGCCGCCCTCACCCTGTCAGTCACGTTCTGAATGGACTCGAGCTGATCGACGTAGAGTCCGGGACACTTCTTCTCCTCGCGCATGCTTCGCGCGGCGAACCCGGTCTCTATGTAGTTCGTGTCCTTCGGTGACACGGCGTCAGCGCAGTCGCGCACGCAGTGGTGATTCGTCGCCACCAGTCCATTGGCCGAGACGAAGGAGGCGGAACAGTTTGGCAGGCGAACGGCGGCGAGACGCACATGATCCAGCCATGCCTTGTCCGCCGTAAAGTTGTAGGTGGATTTCCAGTACTCGAGGGGCGGTGCGTCAAACGTCCACATCGTTCCGAATTCCGGGCGATATCCCACGGGCCCGAGAACCACCGGAGAAGCAGACGCTCCCGTAACCGGAGGACCTGCGGAAGTGGAAACGTTGCTGGCCGGAGCGCAGGCAATTGAAGCGACGGCGAAAAGCAGGACTGGAAATCCCTTCATCTTGATTTCTCGGGTGTAGGGTGCGCTGGAGGAATGGAAAAGCTGTTCCAACATGAAATTATAGACATTCCCGAGGATGTGCTCGGAGCCATCCTCACTCTTGGGCCTTCATCACTTCTCCGAACCCAAAACGCGGACGCGAAGGAAACCTGCAAAAACCCGCCTATTCCCCGGCGATCGCAGCCCCGAAAAGATCTATCTGCGGCGGACGGGATGGCATGCCGAGCGTCTGCATCACGGCTCCGATCCAGCCGTCGCGGTCGTCCGGGTCGAGCGGATAGACCTCGGCGCCAAACACCCCCACCAGCGCGTCGATCGTGTCCTCTATTTGAAGCTGGAACGCCCTGCTCACCGCGCGGGTTCCGTCAAACGATGGAGCTTCGAGCACAGGAACCTTGAACAGCGCATCGTAAGTGGTCAACCACTTCGCCACGAGCGGGTCTACATCCGCTTGCCTGCCGGTGCGTGCCACCAGGTAGGCGTAATTGTCGAGCACCGACCGATCGCAGATCACCACTTCGTATGCCGCGGCAGCCTCGAGCTCCTCGGCGATTTGCGTGTGGAGTATCCACGCCTGCGCATCGGGAGTGGTGTCCTCGTTGATGGGAAGCGGGCACCGGCGTGCTACTTCTTTCACAAGATCCACTCCGAGGTCGAGCCTCTTGAGCTGTGCCGCGAGGTCGAAGCACAGCGTGGTCTTGCCCACTCCGTGCGTGCCAACGAACGCAACCTTCAGCCGCCGACGGCCAAATTCATCAAAGGGGAGAAGTTCGCGCGACGAAGTCATGGTTGCTGACGTTAACCGCCTGAGCGGCTCGCGGCAAAGGCCCGGAGAGCTGCCGGACAGGTTCGACTCTGGCGACTCCCGCTGCAACGGCTATAATGATAGCAGGGGCATTATTAGGCCGTCCTGAAAAACCCCGAAAAGGATACAGGCGGCGAATCCGATCGTCCCTCAGGAGACGTAGAATGGACACGCCGGAAGGAAGGTGCCCAACAATTCTCGTGCTCAAGCCATGACACATTCAGCGCTCCCAATAGAGAGAGAGACCGACGAAGAGAGATATTCTGCTTTTCGCATTCTGCAGACCTTCGCCTTTCTTGCATTCAGTGCGGCCTCCGTCGCCCTCAGCGTCGAGATTTTTCAGGGTGCGGCAAATTTTGGCTACATCTGGGTTCTCCCATTTACAGTCATCGCCGCATACGCAGCAGCCGATTTCATCTCGGGATTCGTTCATTTCCTCGCCGACAACTTCGGCTCGCCTGAAACTCCGTTGTTCGGCAAGGCATTCGTGCTTCCGTTCCGGGAGCATCACACCGATCCAAAGGGAATCCTGCGCCATCCCTTCCTCATCGCCAACGGCAACAACTGCCTCGTTGCTCTGCCGCCACTTCTCGCCGTTCTCTACTTCGTCCCCGTGAGTGACTCTCTCGGGGGATATCTGTTCGGTGCCTTCTTCCTGTCGTTCTCGATTGCGATTTTTCTCACCAATCAGTTCCACAAGTGGGCCCACACGGACTCGCCACCGCAGGCGGTAAAGTGGCTTCAGGATCGTGGAATAATTCTGTCGAAAGAACACCACGACATTCACCACGTCAGCCCATTCGACACTCACTACTGCATCACCACCGGATGGTGGAATCAGTTCCTTCAGCGCATACAGTTCTTTGAGCGCATCGAGTCGGTTGTCCGCCGTACCCCTGTCAAAAAGCACTGAGACGGCAAAGGAACCCGGCCGCCAGTACGAGCGGGTTCTTGAAAAACTCGGAATTGCCGTCGCTCCCGCCCTCGATTTCGACGGACTGCGCACGGTGTACAGCGCGTGGTGCATGTGCGTCCCTTTCGACAACGTCGCCAAGCAGATCGCGCTGCTTACCTCTCCTGGCGGTTTACTCCCCGCGATCAGCGCAAACGCGTTCTTCGACCGCTTTCTGGTTCACGGAGCGGGAGGCACCTGCTGGACCTCGAGCGACGCACTCTTCACTCTCCTTGACGCGCTCGGCTTTAACGCGAGACGTGCTGCCGGCTCGATGCGCGACACAGGCATCATCAGTCACGGCACGGTGAAGGTCCGCATCGACACCGTGGACTGGCTTGCAGACTCGTCCATGCTGACCAATCGCCCTGTCCCGCTGACACAAAACGTGTTCATCTCGGACGATCCGGTTTTCTCGGTAGAGGTAGATCCGGTGGATGAAACGCACGTCGTATGGGCCGACCTCCCACCAAACAGCGAATATCTTGCCTGTCGCCTGCTGGTGGATGACGCGAGCGAAGATTTCTATCAGGAGCGGTGGCAGGCATCACTCACGCGAAGCCCGTTCAACGACCGCATCTACGCCAGACGAAATCGCCCGGGAGAAATTCTGGTCCTCTCCGGCAATCGCCGCTTCTCGAAAACAGCATCGGGACTGCAATCTGAAGACCTCTCGGCGCCCGCGATCTGCGAATGCCTCAGGGACGAGATAGGAATATCAAGCGAACTTCTGGACACATGGCGCGACAGCGGCGCCCTCAGCGCGTCGTTGCTCCCTCCATCGGGCGATCCGCCACCGCCCTCTCCGGGCCTCCGTCCATCGCTCGTACGGCGATCGCAGCAACACCCGGCTCAAGTCGGTTCCCGCCTGACAACACCTCATTCAAGATGAAATCCTCGAGCAGTGAACGCGTTCGCTCGGTAGTCTCCGCCCTCTTCGGCCCTCCGGCGGAACGCAGTTTTGCCGTCCGCTACTGGGATGGCTCTCTCGATACACCGGGCCAATCCAGCGCCGCGCCGTTCACGCTTCTCATCCGCCGCCCGGGGGCACTTCGCCGCGTGCTGCTCCCGCCAAGCGAGCTCGCAATCGCCGAAGCCTTCATCGACGGGGACGTGGACATCGAAGGAAACGCCGAATCTGCAATGCACCTCGGCGACGTGATCGGCAGCCGCATCCAGTCACTCGGAGGGCTGCGCCGGCTGATGCCCCTCATCCTCGCGCTTCCCCGCGACGAAGATGACAATCGCGACACACTGCGGGATGTCAGGTTCGCGGCAGCCGTGCGTGGACCCAAGAGGAAGCGGGGGGGAGC
>JBKJNN010000038.1:0-6188 GCA_046593625.1 Gemmatimonadaceae bacterium
GGACTGCCAAAGCCAATATGCGAACGCACGATAATCATCGAGGGCCGGTCTCTGACTTCCTTCGCCGCTGTGATGGCTCGATCTATTTCTTCGAGGTCGTTTGCGTCTTCAACGCGCTGTACATGCCAGTGGTAGGCCTCGAAGCGCTTCGCGGTGTCGTCGCTGAAGGTGAGGTCTGTGTCACCTTCGATGGTGATGTGGTTGTCATCGTAGAAACCGATGAGCTTCCCAAGCTTGAGGTGTCCGGCGTACGACGAGGCCTCGTGTGAAATCCCTTCCATCATGTCGCCGTCGCTGGCGATGAAATAAGTATGATGGTCTATGATCTCGTAATCCTGCCTGTTGAAGATCGCTGCGAGCTGAGCCTCGGCGATTGCCATTCCTACAGAGTTGCCGACGCCCTGACCAAGGGGGCCAGTTGTAGTCTCGACGCCGGGAGTGTAGCCGAATTCCGGGTGACCCGGCGTGCGGCTTTCCCATTGGCGGAAATGCTTGATGTCATCGAGAGAAAGGTCGTAGCCGCTGAGGTAGAGGAGGCTGTACAGCAGCATCGACGCGTGTCCGGCCGAGAGCACGAAGCGGTCGCGATTTGCCCAGCCGGGATTTTTCGGGTTGTATCTCAGGTGGCGTGTCCACAACACATAGGCCAGGGGGGCAAGGGCCATCGGTGTGCCTGGGTGCCCGGAGTCGGCTTTCTGCACGGCATCCATAGACAGCACGCGAATGGCATCTATGCAGAGTTGGTCAAGGGACTGTGAGGATTTCAGTTCTGTCATCTCGGTATTTGAAGTTCCGTGGGGAAGATACGCCGTTCCCGCTCAGGCATCAGGCCCGGCATGCCTTTGGAGATGATGCAGAGCAGCACCGGGCCGTCGAACAGCGCGTCCCTATTCTCCGTCTGCCTCGTTTGAACTGGTGCGCGGTGCACCTCCCTCGCCACCATAACCGCTGCGGTGCTCGGATGTGCGGGTGTCAGTGGGGTCTTCTGCATTCGGGTTTCCCGAGCGCGTATCTGTGGACGGGCCGCCTGAGTCTTTCTGCGCTTCGTCCTTTTTCTGTTTCTTTGATTCTCTTTCAGTCATAGATTAGACCTCCGTTAATGTTATCAAGGGCAATCGACATGCCGTACCCCCGGGAAGTGCTTCATTGAAAAAACAGCAGGCGGCTCCCAAGGGGCAAGCCGCGCGATTCAGAAGTCTCAGCGATCCTGAGACTCTTGCGAGGTTTGCGCAGAACCTCGGTGAAGGCATCTATATCACGACAGAAAGCGGGGAAATCCTGGATGCCAACCCTGCGTTTCTCCGGATTTTCGGTGTGGAGACTCTTGAGGAGCTGAGAAATTACAGAGTCAGCGACTTCGTCGATGCCGAAGTGCGCAAGAAGGAAGTGGAGCTTGTGGAGCGCGCGGGATCCATACGAAACCGCGAGCTGCAGATCACGCGGCGAGACGGGAGTGTTCGCACCGTATTAGACACCTGGTACGTGAACACAGATCCGGGCTCGGGTGAATCAACGTTCCACGGAATTCTCGTGGATATCACCAGTCGCAAGAACCTGGAGACGCAGCTCGTCGAGCAAAGCATTCGCGACCCGTTGACAGGTTGTTTCAATCGGCGGCATCTCGCGACGCTTTATGCCGAAGCCAGGGCGAAAACCGAGCATTGGGGCTGCCTTTATGTGGATATCGATCACTTCAAGCAGTACAACGACCGTTACGGTCATTCTGCCGGTGACGCAACCCTGATCAAGATGGCGCGTTTTCTGATGCGCAATGTTCGCGCGGAGGAGCCAGTTGTGCGGATGGGGGGCGACGAGTTCCTGATTGCGCTCTTCACGGCAGACCTTGCCGGTACGGAGATGGTTGCGCGGCGACTCGAGGAAGCTGGTGCGGAGCGGGGGCCAGTGTCGTTTTCACTTGGGTGGGCTGCCAGGCAGGAAGGGGAGTCGCTCGAAGAGACGGTGAACAGGGCTGACCGACAGCTGATTCAGGTCAGGGTGGTGAACCGGCCCGGCGCCTACACGCGGCGAACTCCTCCGGAAGCGAAGGCCTAGAGCCGAATTCACGTGTGCAAGACAAGCGGTGGCTGGCGTCTTATGGGTAATCACCAACCCGAGACTCCAGATGCGCACCGTCTTTCTTTCACTCGCAGCAGTTGCTCTAATTCCCTGGCTGGCTGAAGCTCAGGGCTCCATCATTCCGCGAACGTGCGTGCCGCGACCATGCACGCCGGAGCGTTCCTGCCCTCCCTGTCTGCCCGGCGGGCCTTCGGTGGTGAAGCAGTCGAGTGAGGTGAGGGCAGATCTCATTGACCGGGTTCTGCGCTACGAGATCACGGAGGTGTTCGTAAACCAGGGTGCGGGCGTCGGTGAAGCCGATTACATCTTTCCGCTTCCGCGGGGTGCTGCGTTTCAGGACCTGAAGCTTTCCATCAATGGCCAGATGGTTTCGGGTGAAACAATGAATGCATCGCAGGCCAGGGCGATTTACGAAGACATCGTTCGCCGGCAACGCGATCCGGCTCTGGTGGAGTGGATGGGGTACGGAATGCTACGCGCCCGGATTTTTCCCATTGCGCCGGGTGAAGAAAAAAAGGTAGTAGTCCGCTATCAGATGGTGGCCGAGCGCGAGGGTGATGCGCTCCGCGTTGATTACTACCAGGGTAAACAGACGGGCCGGGGCGTGCTGGCGTTTGCGGGGGGGTCTGGTGAGGAAAGCCCGCGCTCGTCATTTCTGCTCACGTATACCATGGCCTCGCAGTATGGGAACGCCTATTCGCCAACGCACTCGATCGCCACGACTCAGCGTGCCGGCCGGCGCGAGGTGAGCGTGCGAGGGAGTGCCAGCGGTATCACGCTTCTCGTGCCGATGCGAAAATCCGCTGAGCCGGCTGTGTCGGTGCTGTCGTATGCACCTCGGGGTGAAGATGGTTTTGTCCTGATCGCGCTGTCTCCGCCGGCCACGGCGCCGCGGGTGACTCCTCGTGACGTGACGCTCGTGCTGGATGTGTCAGGGTCGATGTCGGGCATCAAGATCAGGCAGGCGCGCGAGGCTGGCAAACAGCTTCTGGCAACGCTGAATTCTACGGACAGATTCCGGCTTATCGATTTTTCAACAGATGTGAGAAGCTTTCGCGATCAGTTCGTAAGGGCGAGCGCCGAGAATATCGCTGCGGGAACGCGCTATCTGGAAGGTCTCGATGCTTCCGGATCAACGAACATTTCCGGTGCGCTGGACGCTGCACTGGAAGGGGAGTCTCCGGAGGGCAGGCTCGGGCTTGTGCTGTTCGTAACAGACGGCGCGCCTACCGTCGGGGAGAAGGATCCGGACGCGATTGCAGCGCGTGTTCAGCAGCGTCGAAAGAACCGCAGAATTTTCTCTTTTGGAGTGGGCGCGGATTTGAATGCAGCGCTGGTGGAGAGGCTGGCGGTCGAAGGGCGGGGAACGGCTCAGTTCGTACGCCCCGAGGAGTCTGTGGAACGGGCTGTTTCAATAGTGGCTTCGCGACTGACGAGCCCGGTGGTGACAAACCTTCGAGTTTCCGTCGACGGCGTGCGACTCCGGAAGCTGCACCCGTCCGAGTCGGCGGACGTGTTTGCAGGACAGGACTACGTTCTGCTTGCGCGATATGATGGTTCTGGCTCAACTCGCCTTCGCTTTGACGGTGAAACATCCGCTGGTCCGGTATCGTGGACATCGTCCGCATTCTTTCCCTCGTCCTCGCGGGAGAACTCATTTGTGGCGAGACTATGGGCGACGCAGAGAGTGGGTTATCTGAGTGCCGAGAAGCGAAGGAACGGCGGGTCACGCGAGGTAGACGGCGAGATACGCGAACTGGGAGAGAGGTATGCGATTCCCACAGAATTCACTTCCTATCTGGTAGTCGAGCCGGGAATGCGTCAGAATGCGCTTGCCGGTTCTGCATCGGGGGCTGCAGTGGCAGGTGCGAGGGTGCGGAGCGCAACTGTCGCGAGTGCACCACCGACGCAAAGCGCAAAGGCATTCGAAGCTGCACGCGATGCGGCACAACAACGTGCAGTGACAAATATCGCCGCCGCGGATGAGTCGGAGCGCTCAGGCATGAAGGAAGGAACGCGCCGCATAGGATCGAGGATTTTTGCGATGCGAGGCGACAGCTGGACGGATACGAGGGAGCCTGACGCAATCAAGGTCGTGAAAGTGAAGACTTTTTCCGAAGCATACTTCAAGCTGATGGAAGCCATTCCAGAGTTGCAGCAGATATTCGTGCTCGGTGCCAGGGTGAAAGTCACCGGAAGAAGCGTTGCACTCGAGACGGGAGACAACGGCGCCGAATCGCTAAGCGATCAGGAGCTGAGGAGAATTACTTCCGGATGGTGATGAGTTGAGCGACGTCGAGCGCCTTTTCCGAACGTATAACGCCGCGTTGGTGCGATATCTGACGCGGCGGCTCGGCGATCGCGACTGGGCCGAGGAGGTGGCTCAGGAGACGTTTGTGAGGGCGCTGAGGCAGGAGACGATTCTCAATGAAAGAGCGTGGCTTTTTGCGGTTGCGACAAATCTGGTGAGAGACGAGGCCAGAAAGGATGCGCGGCGCCGCAGGCATCTGGCGTTGCTCGCCGAACAGGAGCGGGAGACTTCGGTTGAACCGGAATCGACTTCGCTGGAGCGGGCTCAGGAAGCCGCGTTTGCGAGAAAGGCAGTGGATGCACTGGCTGAGCGTGACCGGCTCGCGCTGCTGATGAGAGAGGAAGGTCTGGATTACGGAGAAATTGCGGAGGCGCTGGAGCTGTCTCCGGGATCGGTTGGAACAACGCTTTCGCGCGCACGGCGCCGGCTGGTTGAGAATTACGAGGCGCTCGAGCGAGAGCGCGATGCGAGGGAGAACCATGCAGCATCTTGAAGAGGGAGTGATTCACGCCTGGCTCGATGGTGAGCTGTCGCTGGAGGAAGCGAGCGCACTTGAGCAGCATGTCGCATTGTGCGGTGCTTGTTCGGACAAAGTGATCGAGGCGAGAGGGCTGGTCGCAGCTTCGTCCAGAATCGTGAGCGCACTCGATGGAGTGCCGGCCGAAGTCGTTCCGATGCGCGCTGTGCGGAGAAAATCCTGGTATTCGAATACTCAGTTTCGAGCAGCGGCTGCCGTGTTGATAGTGGCTGGCGCGTCGCTGGTGGTGTTACGCAGTGGAGAAAATCCGGCGACAGACAGGGCCATGGCCGTCGGGGCGGTAGCTCCGGCGGCGGCGCCGGAATCTGCTGCAATTTCAGACAGCAGAATGGTGGAGCCGCCTCTCCTCGCGCGGAAGGAAATGATGAATGCTGTAGCCGACAAGCCGGCGGTGGTGAATCCGAAGGAGGCGATATCCGATAGGCCCAAGGCCAAGGCGACGAACTCCGGGTCTGCCGTGCCGCGGGCTGATGAAACCGCAGGCGTGCAGCGTTCCATGGCGGCTGCGCCTCCGCAGGCAGCGGCTCAATCAAGGATCTCGAGTGGCAGCGCCGCCGGGGCCGTCGTGGGGTCCGAGCGTGAATCTGCGCCACCGACAAAAGAGCGTCGCGACAGCGTCGCGTCTGTGCTGCGAACCACGTATAGAACCCCGGATGGCAGGGAGGTGGTTTTGGCGGAGTATCTCCCCAATCCCGCAGCGGACGCTGTTGTCGCAACCGTGACGGGGGCGTCGAACCCTCGTTTTTCACCGACGGACTCGATCGCGTTGAGGCAGCGGAGCGCCACTCCGGAGCTGAAGGTGATAGCGAAGCCGGTCAATGTCATTACCTGGACGAGCAGGCGCGGACGGACCATGACACTGAGCGGAGCTGCTTCCTTAGAGGAGCTGCTGGCGATCAAACTTCAACTGCCGGACGAAAAAAAGGAGCGTTCCCCCTAGCGGGTTGGATCGAGAATCCGCTGGATCTCGGCACGAGAGTCCAGCATGTGGAGGCGTGTAGCCCGATCACGAGTGCGGGCCAGAGCTGAACGGAGGGAGGCATCGAGGTCGAGCAGCTCGCCTCGCATCAGTGCGCGCACATCGTTGCTCGGCCCGCTGCCGCTGCCGCTGCGCGCGCGGGGGCGCCTTGAGGGACTGGGTGTGATGATTATCGCAGGAGCGGGGTTCATCTTTGCGTCCGCCTGAGAGAGCCATGCGCGCTGAAGCGATCTTCTGAATGGATCGACCACCACAGAATTCGCGGCAAGTTCTGACCACACGGC
>JBKJNN010000187.1:0-38786 GCA_046593625.1 Gemmatimonadaceae bacterium
ACGCAGGTATCTCGCTTTTTCGACGCCCGAGAAGGAACGGGAAATGAACATCCCGTCACCAGCATCCACGTGGAAATACCTGATCCCCTCTTCCCACAGCACATCCAGTATTGGCCCGCGGAACTCCTCATAGGGAACCTCGATCATCGAAGCGGCGAAATCACACCCCTGGCGGGAATCACACAGGCGACGGGGTGCCTTCGGCATCATGCGGCTGAGTTCCCTCTTGGACTCCGCCAGTATCGCCCCCACCTGCATTCCGGAGAATGCGTAGTCCTTGTACTGGAAATAGTTCGCATCCATCGAGGACAGCTTTGGGCTGGCGATTGTGTCCAGTATTCGCCCGCAGTGCTCCTTCAGCGCGCTATAAAGCTTCTCTGTCTCCTTTTCCGAAAGCTTGTCCATATCATGCCTGATCACCGGCAGCATTTTTTTCGGAAGCGTATTCCCTTCCTGAATTATCCGGCTGAGACGCATCGGCAGATTTTCCACGATCGTGTCGAGAAAGTCGCCAGCCACGTTGACCTTGTGACATCCCACCGTAGCCGCCGCCAGTGTGTCCTGGTGACTATTGCTCGTTCCGTGCAGCACAGCCGAAACGAATCCGTCGCCCTTGACTGCATCCCGCCAGTCTCTGGATCGTTCCACCCACGGCCGAACGTCGTCAGTCCCGTGATGACAGGTTCCGAGATTGCTGATAAAGAGACGAGGCCGCGCCGCGTGACACGCGAAGCCTCTTTCGGCCAGCGCATCCCCATAGGTCTCGGCGAACAGGCGCACGTCTTCCGTCGAAGGAACGAAGGCCTGGGCGCTGCTGCCCACATAGTTCAACTCGGATATGCAGACTTCCATATCCTTGAGGAACGTGTCGAGCGGCGAGTCCATCAGGCCGAGTACCCAGTCGTTCATCCTGTTGTAGGCGTGAGTCAGCTGCTCGCGGGTGGGCGTCGAGAGCTGAAAGAGATCCGAGCCGTCGAGCACCACATGCGTGACTCCGCCTGATTCGAGCGCGTGCTGAAGAAAACGCTTTGCGCGCTGTGGAGGCTGATCGTTTGCGACATTGACGTGGTCGAGACCAATTCCGAACAGTGGAGGCCGGCGCCCGGTCAGCAGATACGAGTCGCGCGCGGCTTTCATTGCGGCCTGAGTGAAGTCCTCGACTCCATTCTCGGGCTTCAGATAACCATGGACGACCTGGTCGCCATCCATCTCCTTCTGCCCCACCGCATTCAGTGAACACTGAAGCACAATCGGACAACCGCGCTCAGCTGCGGCATCCAGGAAGGCGCGGGAATCGAGCGACGTCGCTCGGATATCGTAGACGTTGGCTCCCAACACTGCCGAATGGTCGTTCCGCAGGGCGAGCCACAGATATATCTCGGCAAGTATGCTGGAACTCAATCCGGTGAACTCGCTGAGGCTCAGCGATTTCTGTGAGCCTTCGGGAACGTCGGGCCAAAGGTCCCTGGTTGGCAATGTGAAACCGGGGAACAACTCATCCAGAAATTCGATTGCGCGCTTGCGGAGAATGCGAAACGGACTCGTGAGCATGATTCCCAGCTCGACAAGCACCTCGTCGGCGGCCTCGGGGTCAAACACGTTTCCAAAGACCCAGCCATCCTTGATTGCGAGGCGGGGGCAGTGCTCCTGCACATAGGCACGCGTTTCGGCTTTTTCCGTTTCTACTACCTGGTCGTATGCATCGTATCCCGCGCTCATGACCTCTATACGATCAATTGGAACAGCCCACTGCCGGCGGTATTCACGAAACTGCCTTCGCAGTACAGGGTCGTCAGAATTGACGACAATCAGGTAGTTGCCGACATGAACACTGGGAACGCCTTCGACCTCCAGGCAATACTGGAAGAACCTGATTTCGCGATGAAGCGCAAAGCGATGGATCCACACGCCTCCGTCCCGAAGAATGGTTCCCAGCACTCGGGACGCAGAAATATTTTCCTGTTCCCTGCCGATGAATATCGGATCGAAATCAACCCCATCGAGAAAAGAAGGAATTGTGAACTGCGTGGGCAGGAAAACCTTCAGCTTATGAGCGAGTGGCAGCTTGCTGGCAAGACTCCCATCGCGAACCTGAAGTCCTGAGCGGTCGATCTCGCCCAGCGATCGCTCGAACGAAATCCACTTGACCCCTGCGTCCCAGAAAACCCCGACGCGGAGGGTGTCGCGATCTACCTCGGCCAGAACTGTCATCACTGTCGCGAGAGTTTCGGAGTCGAAAATCTCCAGACCGAGCGCCAGGGGCAGCTTGCGATGATATACGCGGTAGAGCGCATCCGTGTGTGAAAGACGCGAGCGGAGCCGGGATTCATGGAAATCGCGGTTCATGCTTTCCGTCGCCCGGATTGCCAGCGTTTCGAGGTCGTCGTCAACCTCGTCCACGGCGATTCGGAGGTAGTGCCCCACCATTTTATCCCAGCTGAGCACAGCTTCAATTGCAGCCGTGAGCATCCGGCTCAGCTCATCCGATACCAGGGTGGATTCGGAAAAGACATACTCGCGAATATCCGCGAGGGAGTCGAGTACACGCGGTTTCGAAATCGATTCCTCCGAGCTCGCATCAAGCCACTGGTTCATCGCGGCGCCGTCGACAACCATTGGATTGTGGTAATCCGTGTTGTCTACGATGAGATCTGCGTTTCGTCCGAATCGCGAGAGGTGGTGGTTGAAGCTGGGAAGGTCGGTGTGCCAGAAGTAGTGGATTGCATCATCCGGACTTCTGTAGCCTTTCACCCTGTTGACCTTCCGTTCGAGCAATTCAGAAGGCTTGCTCAGCAGGAGAAGGTTCAGATCGATAAGTGAATCGAGATCATTCCGAAGGGTGTAATGGCCTTCGACGAGGACGACCATCCCGCGCTTCAGCGTAACCTGCTCGGTGCCGGAAACGGTTCCCCCTGCAGAACGAGAGTAGAGGCCGGTCAGCTCGATGTCACCGGATCCGGGGTTCCCCAGCTGGACCTGGCGATTGAATCTCGCAACTTTCTCCAGCAGCCCGCGGGCGAGCCCGAGGCGCATATGGAGTTCGCCTTCGAACTCAAACGCGGCGCCGACACTTCTGAGGTGACCTACGTCCGCTTCACGTTCAGAGCGTTCCCGAAGCGCCCAGTCCAGCTGGAAAGTCCAGGTCTCAGTGCCGCTTCCACGAAGAGCAGAGGCGAGGGCTTCGGCAAACGTTGTCTTTCCAGAAGCGGTCGGTCCATCGATACCGACAACCACGATGCGCGCCGGGTTCTGGGCGCACAGGCTTGTCACTTCATCGAGTACGGTCTGCAGTAGTTGCATGCGTGTCAGTCTTTACCTTGAATTCGGTCTTTGCCGCCTTCAAAAATGATCAGGCCCTTGTCGCGCTGCTCGGGATATCGTTTCTGAAGGTAGGCCAGAATTTCCGGAAAGCGCGATGCCTTGGCTTCAGGAACAGCGATGAGATAATCAGCTTCAGCGGAAGCAATGGCCGCCTCGAGCCTTGCGGGCGTGTTGACATCGTATGTCATCGGCCTGTCGAGATAGTACGAAAGTACCCGGTCGTCCGGCAGTGGCGTGAATACGGGCTCTTGGGGCGTAGAGACCGCCGCAACTGCTTCGGAGTAGCCCGTCATCGCAACCCCCGGGTGCCCTTCAATCGAAAAAAGCCAGTTCAACGCCTGTAGCGAGAAGACGGCCGTGACGGCAACCACTGCCACCACCGTCACTGTTCGCATCAGCGAGGAGCGGAACGACTGGGCAACTCTGGATAAAAGGACGGCGCTGGCCAGCGCGGTGCCGGGTGCGTATGGACGGACAAAGTAGTCGTGCGAAGGAAGGTGACCGGGGAAAGTGAGACCGTAGAGCACGCCAAATGACAGGAGAATCGCGATGCACCAGTCAGCGAGGCGAGCCTGCCTCACGGCCACATCGCGGATGAAAAGAATTACCCACGCCGCCGTCATGGCGACAAACGCCGGCGTATAAAGGGTCCAGATATGATCAATGTGAGTCCTGGCAATGCCAAGCCGGCTCAATTCCATATCGGCGGTTCGCTTCTGCAAGCGGTCCCCGAGCGAGTCGAAGATCTCGGTCAACCCGCTCGCGAACAGAAGCTTTCGATGAAGCATGAATATTCCGAACACAACAACGGACAGTGCAGGAAGGAGAAGCAGGCGCAGCCAAGCATCGCGCCGCCACCTCTTGTCGAGAACAAACAATCCGTGCGCGACAATGCCAGGTATGACCATGAACGTGAACCATCCGGTGAAGCACCCCAGCCCAATTGACGCAGCACAAAGCGCGTAGTGCACGTTGCTTCTGCTGACGACCCAGCGGCGATAGGAATCCACTGCGAGCGCAGTAAAGAAAATGGACATCGAGCCGTACGGGTCGAGGTGCGTAGCGTAGTACGCTTCCACGGGTATGAGCGCGAAGAAAATCAGAGCGACGAGCGCAGTTATTCGTCCGAATTCTTCGCGGGCAAACTGAAACACAAGCCCCATCGTCATCAGTGAAAAAATCAGAGGGGCCAGCCGGGCACTCCATTCATGCACGCCAAACGCGTGAAAGCTCACTGAAGTGACCAGCATGCTCAGGAGCGGATGATGATAGTAGAGTTGAAAGTGTGAGGGGTCGACGACGCCGGTGCTCACGATTGGCGCCAGTCCGGTCGCGAGATATCCGTAACGAACCAGGTTGCGGGCCACGTTTCCGTAGAAGGCGCCCCCCCACGCCATGTGCACCCCGGCCCAAGGCTCGGTAAAACCATGCACTCGAATCGCGAGCCCACCAGCAAAAACCAGGACGACCGCAATCCAGAAGGCCGCTTCACGCGCGTTCGAATCGCGGATGCTCCGAATGATCATCCTGTGAGACTCGTCAGTGGAGGTCAACCGGGAAGTATCATCCCGTCGGCGGGATAAGGCCGGACAAAAGAGCGGGCGACCTGGCAGGTCGCTTCATATGTGACTCGTTTCCGCCACTATCTGCAACATCCTAGTTCGTTGCGCGGCAATCATAGCGTGACGACACAGCGATTGCAACACGCGATCATAACTCCTATTATCGACTGGCCATTCGCCCGATCGCTGTTCACGCGCGCAGTGGGCCAGTTCACGACGACACACTCGAGGAATCGACCAGACCATGCCTTCAGCGCTGCCATCCGCCGCATCGCCGTCCCACAGCGACAGCCGGCCGATGATGTCACTGGTGATTCCATGTTACGACGAAGCCGCGACTCTGCCGACGCTGATAAAGCGCCTGGAAGACACGTTCGTCCCCGATGGCGACGCCGAGGTTGTCCTCGTCGACAATGGTTCAAGGGATGAGAGTCCGGCGATAATGGAATCTCTCGCGGGGCATCCGGTGATCCGCTCCGTCAGGGTCGATGTCAATCGTGGTTACGGATACGGAATCCTCGCCGGTCTCAAGGCGGCGCGCGGGAGCTACCTCGGGTGGACACACGCAGACATGCAGGCCGATCCGGCTGATGCGCTGCGGGCGCTGGAGCTGATACGTTCCGCCCGATCCCCGAACGTCTATGCCAAGGGAAGCAGGTACGGGCGCCCCCCCGGAGATGTTGTTTTCACGATCGGCATGTCGGCATTTGAAACTGTACTTCTTCGCACCCCGCTCTGGGACATCAACGCTCAGCCAAATATTTTTCCGCGCGCATTTTACGAGGAGATAGCTGACGACGCTCCTCATGATTTTTCACTCGATTTGTACTTTTATCATGCCGCGCGCACGCGCGGAATCTCAATGGAACGATTTCCCGTCCGATTCGGGGAGCGCGCGCACGGCGTGTCCCACTGGAATGTGGACTGGAAAGCAAAAAGAAAGTTCATCAGGCGAACCATCGAGTTCAGCATGGATCTGCGAAAGCGCGCTTCGGGGAGTCGCCGAGCGTGAGATTCATCGCCCACAGGCGAAACGCGCTTGCGGACCTCGCGGCAACGCCAGCCGAATGCGGAATCGAGGTGGACATCAGGTCACAGGGAAATGAGCTCATCGTACAGCATGACCCGTTTCAGCCTGGCGACCGGTTTGACGAATGGATTTCGCATTTCCGCCACGGCACTCTGATTCTCAACGTGAAGGAAGAAGGTCTCGAAAGCCGGCTCCTCGACTGCATGTCACGACACAGCATCGAGGATTTTTTCTTCCTCGACCAATCCTTCCCGTTTCTTCTGAAAACGGCGTTGGCAGGTGAGCAACGTTGCGCAGTCAGGGTAAGCGAGATGGAGTCAATCGACACCGCGCTTTCGCTCGCAGGAAAAGTGAGCTGGGCGTGGGTGGACTGTTTTACGCGGTTTCCCCTCGACCGCGAACAATGGCAGGCGCTCAAGGTAGCGGGTTATCGGCTGTGTATCGTTTCACCGGAACTGCTAGGCCGCGAACCCGTAGCGGAAATCCTCGGGCTGCGTTCCATGTTCGCCTCATGGGGCGTTCAGCCTGACGCAGTCTGCTCCAAACTTCGCATGCTCGACGCCTGGACTCTTCCGATCTGAGGTCGGTTACGATCGAATCGATTCGTGACTTCTGCCGGGTCCGGACACATAACCGCACAACTCGCCCCACGCCCAGCTGCTGTGAAACGCAAGCTGCAATGGAGCTGTAATGACGAACCACGCGCGCGCTCCAGGTTTCGAGATGAGCCCGCGAGTCTGACGCCACAGAAAAAGAAGGGGCAGCAGCGGAGTTATTGACGCCCATTTCAATCTGTGCTGCAGCGGCTTGCCAGCAATCCGCATTGCCGCATACGATCGCCCGTGATGATAGCGGCTCCTGAAAAACGGCAGCAGGGGTAGCCTCCGCTTAATCTGCACGGCCAGTGCGCGAGAGGCCCGCAGGCGATGCCCCGCGGCAATCAGTTCAGCATTCGTAAAAGCTTTCCAGAAACCATGTGCGCGAAGAGTCCGTGCGTCCGGGAGAGCACCGCGCTTGAACGTGATGTCATTTCCTGGAAGTACTCCTGCGTGGCCGTCCGGGAACGGCTCGACGAACTCCCAGTAGTCGAACAGGTAGGTAGCCCAGGCGACGAAGCTGGTTCGTTCCGACTCTGCCAGCGATACAGCTCCGCCCACTGCGAGCTCGGGATACTCACCGTGGGCACTGATGGCGCCTTCAACCCATCTGTCGTTTGGAATGCACCACGCGTCGAGTATTCCAACCACGCCTCCCGTGGCCGCGGCCATCCCTTCCCCCCGAAGCTGTGGAATGGACCGCCCCTTCTCGACTTCCATCAACCGGACCCACGGGAAACGTTCGCGAATCGCCTCGGCCGTGCCGTCCGCACCACCGTCGACAACTATCACCTCGACTCCCTGCCGCATCTGGCGCTCAAGTGCAGCCAGGCATTCCAGAATCACCGGGCCGGGGCGGAGCGACGCAATCACAACCGACAGAGCGATCGGATTGTGGTTCACGGCTTGTTGCGTGCTCCCGTGATGGCGCCGCGCGCCTCACCCGCGGCCCACGCGCCAAGCAAGAGCACGATCATCGGAGACAGCACCAGCA
Organism: Gemmatimonadaceae bacterium; assembly: GCA_046593625.1. GTDB lineage: Bacteria > Gemmatimonadota > Gemmatimonadetes > Gemmatimonadales > Gemmatimonadaceae > UBA4720. The sequence continues at coordinate 7,504 of JBKJNN010000187.1, forward strand.
GAGGAGCGAGCGACTGGCCACCCCGCCGCACGCGGCGAAAGATTCTTGCGAGCAGTACCACCGGAACGAGCGGTGTCACAGCAATGGCACGCCACCTCGGCCATCCAAGGGCTCGTACGCGATACGCTCCGAAATGACTGCCGTGTGTGAATCTGTTCGCGAGCATGTCGCTCATGCTGAGCGATGGAGAAAACTCCGCGACGGCTTCGGGAACACGCCCTATCACCAGCCCGGCTGCCCGAAGCTCCCTGTGTACATCGACTTCCCAGAATCCGCTCGCGTAATGCGGGAAAACTCTGGCCACTGCGTCTTTCAAATAAGCCGCGTTGTCTCCCGCAATTTCTCGCGGTCCTTCGATTCCGTCCGAGCCCATGTGTTCGGAATACCGAATCAGGAAAACAGCGTGCTCCAGAGATCGCGCCTTGTCGGAGAGTTTAACGCGCCCCCCTGCCGCTGCGAGCCCACGGCGTTCCATCTCGGCGATGAACGTGCGCGCCCAGTGTTCGCTGACCGTGAACTGAGTCGTCGTGAGCGCTACGATTTTTCCTCGCGCCCGGGCCATGCCCTGGCCCCAGAGAACAGGGACGAGATCCGAAGTGGTGGGCAGAAGGGATGTTGGGATACCGGAGCCCCCTGGAAGCGACACCGCAGTTGCAGACGAGTGCACGACGATGACCTCCGCATCTATGCCATGGCATGCAAGCTCGATGGCAGCAAGTCGCTCGTCCAGCCGCTCGGGGACTCCGTCACACGCGAGCACCACTGACAGAACCACCTCGCCCGGCGCGGCGGCGCCGTGTTCCATCAGGCTACTTTCGCCAGGGCACCACCGTCCCCGAACCACGCGCCGGCCACCTCGCCGAGTCCCCATGAGCTGACGAAAAGAGCGAGCAATGGCAGCGAACCGAGGAGATGCTCGCGATAGAGGCCACCCTTCCACACACGTGACACAATCCGGAGAAAAAGAACCGGCGGCAGCGCGAAGGCAAACAGGCCCGAAGCAAGTCGCCTGGCTGCGCCGGCATTTTTCGTTTGCATCGCTGCGTATGCGCGCGAATAGTAAAACCGCTGAGCGAGGTACTCGCCTACACTGTAATGCTTTTCATGACCGGCAACGATGTCGGGCCGGCTCCATAGGACAACCCCGCTTTGCTTCATTGCTGCGTGCAGTGCATCCTCCCACTGGCCAGACTCGGCTACGTTCATATGCTCATTCAGCAGCGCTCGATCGTAAGCAGTGTGATTTCCGTGAATTCCCTCCACCCGGCCGGCCGGCATGGGGCCCGCAAGATGGTTGTACTCGCACAGCCATGCGGCCCAGTCGACTACGCCGTCGGTGGCCGCGTTGACGAGTCCGCCACCCACCACACGTGCCTCGGGGCTCACTGCGTTCAGCATTGCGTTCGCCCAGCCACGCGGCACGATGATGTGATCCTCGATTACCACGACCGTTGGCGCGCTCGCTTTGCGAAACGCGATTGCCCTCATCTGGGGGATCGATGTATCGAGGGGTACCGGGATGAGTTGAGCCCAGGGATATCGCTGCCCCGCCTCTCGCCGAACTGATTCCCCGCAACGTTCAGGGACGAGGACCTGCAGGTCAACATCAGCGCGTTCAGCTTCGATCGCTGCAAGACAGCGGTTCAGGTCGGGCCATCCGTTGACCGCGGGGATCACTACTGACAGCGCAGGCACATCTGATTCAGTCAACGCAAACTCTCAAGGATCATTGTGAACATGTATTGGGGGCAGTCCAATATAGGCCTCGCTTGATTGACATCCAACTCGGACCGGTGGTAACCCGCACTGGCGCGGCAAGATTGCCAGCGGTAGGATGTTGCGATGCCTCAAGCCGGGATAACGAAAGCAATCGTCAGGATTGGCCGAGCCGTTCGGGATGGGTGGATACTGGCTGGTATCACGATTCTCATGCTGCTTCTGATAGACACGATTTATCGTGCTCAGGCCGAGGTGAAGCGGCTGGCATCCCCACCGGCGGTCACTCAAGAAAGAAAACCGGAGCCTCCCTCACCGTTCGACACGACTGCATGGGCAGCGGAGTACCTGCGCGACAAGGCTCGCGAAGAAGCCGTAGAGTGGGCGCCGTATACGTACGTCCGCAATCCCACATTCACCGGGCGCTACATCAGCGTAGACAGCCTCGGTCATCGAGTGACACCACTGCCCCCTTCAAAGGGACGACGGGTGCTCAGGGTTTTTTTTCTCGGCGGGTCAACGACTTTCGGGTGGTTTCACCGCAACGAATTCACGCTTCCCGCTGAAGCAGCGCGTCGCCTTCAGTCAATAACGGGTGACAGCATTCGTCTTGAAGTAACGAATTTCGGAGTGCCCGGGTTTGTGTTCACCCAGGAACTGCTCGAGCTGGTGCTGCAGCTTCGTGCAGGGGGCCGGCCGGATGTGGTGGTTTTCTACGACGGAATTAACGATGTAATTTCCGCGATCCAGAGCGGTACCACGGGGCTTCCCCAGAATGAGTCGAACCGCGCGGAGGATTTCCGGAACGGAAGACTCCTCGCTGCCGAGCATGACGAAGGCTTCAGGAATGATCTGCGCCTGGCGAAGCGACTGTTGTCCTCGGCGTTGCTGCGACTTCAGTTTGCGCAGCGGATAGTGGACATCAAGAGGCCGAAGCCGGCGCCTCCGGTACCAATTGATTCACTCGCTTCAAAGATGGTCCAGACCTTCGCCGGGAATGCGAGGGTTGTTGAAGCGCTGGCGAAGGGGTATGGCTTCGAAGCGATATACGTCTGGCAGCCGGCGCTCCTCTCGACTAAAAAACCGCTCACCCCCCGGGAACAATGGCTGCTGGTGCCGCAGCGTATCGGCTATCTGCATCAGGCCGTTCCGCCGCTCCTCGGGCCGGCAATGAAATCTGTAGCAGGCGACAGATTCATCGATGCAACCACAATTTTCGACAGCGACAGCGGTGAGATTTTTCTCGACATGTATGGTCATACCTACGAGAGAGCCAATATCCGGATCGCAGATACGCTCATGACAGTGCTCGGTCCAGCGGTCAGGCGTGCCGCTGCGCGAGCGGGGAGTTCAGCGGCTGATTCAGTTGCGGCGGGCGAGCGCCACAAGGGACCGGCCAATCGGTAGCTGGACACCAGCGCGCACAGCGCGGCCTTCCAGACGCAGCCATTTCCGCTTGAGCTGCGTGGCCATTCCGCTCTGACGCTGAACCGGCGCTGAAACCACGTCGTACGAGGAATGTCGTTGCTCTGAACTTCTGCGCTTGAGCTCCTGCGGAATTTCGGCGAGGCCGAGCAGTGCGTTGAGGCGGCTGAGACGGATGATGGAGAATCCCGCATCGTGGAGTTTTTCGCGCAGCTCGGAGGGCTCGTATTTCCGCCAGACTGCGATGGGATCGTCCGGAACGTGCGGATACGACTGCACGTTTGTCCGGATAAAAAGCAGGCCGCCCGGCTTCAGAACGCGGTGCATCTCCACCAGTGCTTCACGGTCGCCGCCTCCAAAGGGCAGGTGCTGGAGGACGTCCAGGGTGACCGCAGCATCCACGGTTTCGCTTGCAACCGGCAGCGATGTGGCGGTGCCAAGAGCAACGGCGAGTCCGGAACCGGCAGCCGCGACCAGACCGTCCATGCCGAGATCAACTCCGGTCAGCTTCCAACGCGGCCGAATTGTGCGAAACCAGTGCATGCCCTGACCTGAACCACAGCCAACGTCGAGGAGCGTGCCCTCCTCCTTGAGGCCTCCGAGCCCGAAAAGCATTGACGCCACGTCTCTCATCCCCGCGGTCCACCAGTGCAGCGATTCGAAGTCGCGCCAGTGTTCGTAGTACTCCGGCGTAAAGATCGGCGGCAGCTCTTTCATTGCGACCTGATGCTGCGAATTGCGGCGCGCATAGTCATGTAAGACCGGAATATGGGTGAGCCGAACCCCTCTATTGCCCCGGGTCCGCGGAGAAAATACGCGTCCAGGCGCGGTATGCGAAACACATCATCGCCGGAGCCGAGGGAGCGCAACTCTGTCGTGCAGGCCCACCGGCACTCCACTCTGACTTCATCTACCACGCGATCATTGAAGTAACCATAGGGATACGCGAAGCCCTCGCCGACGTGACCTGTCTCCCTGGTGATGTCTTCGAAAGAGCCGGCAATCTCGTCGTGCAGCAACGCCGCATCCACTTTTCGGAGATCCGGATGCGTTCGGGAATGGGCACCGAGCGACACCCCCTCGTCTACAAGCTCAGACAGGGCATCCCAGCCGAGAAGGTTAAGAGTCGGCATGCTTCCGCCAGGCGTTGCTTCCCAGCTATTTGCCTTGCCGACATGGTGCGTAGGTACAAAGAGAGTGACCGGCATTGCGTGCTCGCGCAGAACCGGCCATGCGCTGGTAGCAAAGTTCGCGAAGGCATCGTCGAACGTGAGAGCAACAGAACGCGAGTCAGCGTTGCCGAAAAGGAGCTCACTCACCGAAACGACTTTTACCGAACCCGATGCCAGCCAGCGCACCTGCTTCGCAAACTCGGCTGGTGACACCGAGATGACGGATCCGCTGTCGTCGATGCTGTGGTATGTGAGAATCGCTCTCACGGATTTCTAGCGCCCGATTGGTGTTTCGGCGAAGCGCGCCACAGAAGCCTCATCCATCGTAACGCGCTCGCCTGAATCTGCAGAGTGGTAGCACGCCGCAAGCACCTCGAGGCCGAGCAGGCCGGCATCTCCGCTCGCAGGCACATCGGTTCCCGCGGCGAAAGCAGCCAGCGTCTTCTCGAGCAGCTTCTTAGTCGCGTGCATGCCGGCTTCCTTGGGATTGGTCGCAAAAATTTCTCTGCTGGCGCCATTCTCCTTCCAGGCAACTCCCGAGGCGCCGTACTCGAACCGCACGTGCGGACGAGGACTGCGCACCATACCGAGAGAAACGCGCGCACGTCCGCCAAACGAGCCACGCAGAGTCGCCTCAGCGCAATCAGCGCTAACCTCGAAGTACCGGGTGTCACCGGCGCTCAGGCGATTCTGCATCACCTGCGCGAGTCGTCCTCCGCTGAATTCGAGAGTTGCCAGGGCAACGGAGTCGGTGCGCTCCTCGCGCACGCCGCAAGTTGACATTGTTGCCGACACACGGATGGGACGCTCGGCGAACAATGCGAGTGCGTAGTCCACCAGGTGAATCCCCGCCTCGAAGAGGACGCCGCGCGACAACTGCCCGCGCCATCCTGGTTCCTTCCACGGCGGAAGATCCATCGATTGCCAGACATGTGCAAAGTGCAGCGGACCCACGCCCGGGGTGCCGACCTTCTCCAGTACCGCGCCGGCAATCCCCATCTCGCGAAATTCGTAGTTCATGGCCACGCGCCTTCCGGCGTCCTTTGCTGCATCGAGTATGCGCCTGCCGTCTGCGATGGTGGTCGCGAGCGGTTTCTCACACACTACGTGCGCGCCGGCGGCGAGAGCCCGGATGCACGCGTCAACATGATGCTCCGGCGGCGTAGCTACTACTACTGCTTCCGGCTGCGCGACGCGAAGCATTTCGTCGAAGTCCTCGAACATCGGAAACTTCCAACGAGATGCAGCCCGCTCACGGCGGGCAGAGTCGAGATCGCACGCGCCCACAACATCAGCAGACGGAATTGATGCAAGCGCAGGCATGTGAAGCATCCAGCCCGCATTACCGAGACCAACCAACGCTACTTTGATAGGACTGCCCCTGGTTCGAGTGAGTCGATCAGCGCAAAATAACGCCTCATGTGATGCTCCGGTGTCCACTCCGCGAGATACTCGGCGCGTCCCCGCTCTCCGAGCGAATGCCGCAGCGCAGGATTGAAGCGCAGCGCTTCCATCGCCGCAATCAGCTCGGCTTCGCTGCCATAGGTCAGCCCTCCCCGCTCGTCCAGCATTTCCGGCAGCGGTCCGAATCGATGTCCGATCACCGGCGTTCCCTGTGCATTCGCTTCGAGCACTGTGGTTGGAAACACCTCGTATCCAACCGAAGGCACGACGACGGCAACTGCGTGCCTCATCAGAGTTTCGAGCCGGGAGTAGGGAGTGTGACCGAGAAAATGAATGTGCGGAAAACCTGCGGCCTGTGAACGCAGCGTTTCCTGATCGTGTCCTGCCCCGGCAATCAGCAAATCGGCCTTGTCGTAGCGGGTAAACGCGTCCACAAGAACATGCGCCCCCTTGAGACGCTCCAGCCTTCCAACAAACAGGAAATAAGGCCTGTCGTGCGGAGACGGATCGTCATTCACAACGGGAGTCGGCGGAGGCAGGAAATTGGGGATGTGCTCCACACGCGACTCGAACTCCACGCCAAACTCGCGATGCTTGCTGATCGTGAACAGGCTCGGTGCGATAAACGCGTTGACTGAGCGGAGACTCCGCTGCAAGGACCCGGTATAACGCCATAGCTGAGGAGGCCGGCGGCCACGTATCTGGCACCTGATGCAGCGCTTTGCGTCGCACGCCTCCCGGTTATACCGCCACAGGGTGTGCATCGGGCAGGCCAGCCAGTGCTCATGCAACGTGTACAGAGTCACGCCGCCGAACTTGCCAAGATCCACAATTCCCATCAGAGATGGATTGTGCAGGTGAACAACATCGAAGCGGCCAGCTGACACAATCCGGCGAATTTCCGGACCCTTCAGTCCGGCACGTCCAGTCTGCTGGGTTATCAGAGGGGACAGGAAACCAGCCTTGCTGTCAAGCCGGTGATGCACTATACAGGGATGGTCCGAGTAATCGTCGGCGATGACGGAGCCCGCAGGACGGAGCAGGTTGAACGCGTCCCCGCAGTGTATGACCTCGACGTGATGGCCCTGTTCAGCGAGCGTTATCGCAAGCCGCCGGACGGCTATTCCGTCGCCACCGAAATTATACGGAGGGTAAAACGTCGTGATCATGCAGAACCGGCGGGGACGGGGCGTCATCCCCCGATTTCCTCGAATGCCGACAACGCCGCGTGCGCCGATGCGCTCCACGTGAACTCTCCGGCCCTCGCCAGGCCGCGTACAGCAAGATCTTTCCTGAGACTCTCATCTCCGAGCAGACGTCCCATTACGAGAGCCAGTGCGTTGGGCGAAGCGGGATCAAAGAGAAGGCCGGCATTGCCAACCACTTCGGGAAGAGCCCCGGCATTGCTCGCTATCACCGGAGTGCCGCATGCCATCGACTCGAGCACCGGCAGCCCGAAGCCCTCGTAAAATGACGGCAGGACCAGTGCGTCTGCCGCCGAATACAGGTATCGAAGATCTGCATCGGGGACAAACCCGGTGAAACGCACCAACGCCTGCATGCCGGCGCTGTCGATGAGATTTCGAATTTCGGAATAGCTCGAGTGAAAGACATCACCTTCGTAGTCTCCCACCAGAATCAGCGATACCGGAGGAGTTCCGCCAGCGGACCGCCTCCATTGGTCGTAAGCCTTCACCAGCGTGTGCAGGTTCTTGTGGGGGCTGATACCGCCGACATAAAGCAGGAACCTTTCGTCCGGCTTGATTCCGTAGCGCGCGACTATTTCGCTTCGTTCAGGCCCCGGAGAGGCGGGCAAGAACGCCGGATCTACGGCATCGAAAATTACCCGCACGCTCTCGGGACCAAGGCGGAAAGTCTCCATTATATCGCGGCGGGACGTTTCTGAAACTGTGAACACGAGGTCGGCGCGCCGAATTGCGAGCCGGATCTTCGCTTCCCACAGAAAACGGCTGCGCCATGTGGGAAACAACAGCTCAGGCACCTTTCTGTCGGTCATGTCGTGCTTGGTGACGATGACGCGGGCTGAGGTGCTGATCGGGAAGTAGGTATAGTCCGCCGGAAAATAGAACACGCCGAGTTTGCCGTTCCAGCACTCAACCGCCCGTCGCATGCGCCAAAGGTCGCCAATCGAACGACTGCCGTCGGCTGCGGCGGCACGAGTGGCGGCGAACGACGTGGGAATGATCACTCGCGCAGCTCGATCTTCTGGCGGAAGTTCTTCTGCATTGCGGGCAGTGGCAGTGTCCATGAACAACACGTACTCGTTCTTCTGGTCAACTTCGAGCAGCCCTCGCACAAGCTCGCGCGTGTACCGTCCGAACCCGCGCCGATTCAGCCAGCAGCTCGCATCGATTCCGATCAGCACCAGGATGTCCTCATCGCCATTGCTCGAGACTCGTGCCGGGACCGGCAAGGTATCCGGCAATTTCGCCGATGGCCCAGCTTGCTGAAAGCGCTGCAATCCATGGAAGTGTGACTACGCCGCGGCCAACGAAGCGACGGCGGCGGAAGAGTTCACCCAGCACTCGTGCAATCAGCACAGCGGGAAGGGCGATGCCGAGTGCGACGTACGGAAGCCGCTTACCCATGGACATGCCGCGGGTGCGGAGGCCAGCGAAACCGCGCCCATGGTGGTAGCGCGCGGCGAGCGCTGCACCGGGGCGCCATGTACGACAATTCTGCACGACCAGACAGGGATCAACGCTGAACACGGAGCCGCCTCCCACACCTGCATTCACGAAGGTTTCGTAAAACCCTTCCGCCTCGAGCTGCTCGGGATCTGGCAACACGGCGCGCCGGTAGACGACATTCGCGCCCGGTAACTGTGCTGACGTTTCAGGGATTGGCAACATGTACTTTGCGAATTCACAAAAGTATGCGGCCCAGTCGACTCCATGAACGAACGGTCCCGGCTCCACTGCACCGCCTATTGCAGCAGATGGCTCGAGCGTCATTAGCTGACTGAACCAGCCGGCGGCCGGCACACAGTCTCCCTCCAGCAGCGCGACAATTGAGGCGCGGGAGCGAGCGATGCCGAGACCGCGCATGCGTGCAACGTTGTGGGCAGGGGGCGTGTCCACCCAGTTGAATTCAGCGTACGCTTCCTTCAAATGCGCTCGCGGATTCGCGGGATCATCGAGGTGTGCCACAATCAGCACTTCCGCGTCACTCGTACCTGCAAGCTGCGCGCGAACCTCGGCCAGACATTGAGCGAACTCATGAGGAGGAGCATACCCGATGATGACGACTGACACTCTCGGCTCGTTGCCGGGGCGATCGTTGCGATTGTGAGGTTCAGTCGGCCTCATATTGCCACGCCGCGCGCATCGAGAAGCGGAGTTACCCACTTGATGACGGAACCAATTCCTGGAGTGCGCGCAAGCAGCTCGTACAGAGGGGCGGCCGCGCGCAGTGGTCCGCCAATGCGAGCACGGTCCGCGGCGAGCATTGCAGCGGGCCTTACACGTACCGCCTGAAATCCTCCCCGCCTGAAACCGCGCGCCAGCTCGCGCGGAGAAAGTGGGCGATGATGCTCGTACCGCTGTCCTGACCGCCAGTGCACGTACGCGTCGGCCATTTTGCGGGGCACCATACCTACACCCCACACGCCCACATGTGGTTCGGGCATGAGAGAATACCGGTTCACCGTTCGCACCCTCAACACACCACCGGGTTTTAACACCCTTTTCGATTCAGAGATAACGCTGTCGGCATCGCGGCAGTGCTCGAGTGCACCGAGCGAAACGACGCGCGCGAAACTCTGCGCCGGAAAGGGCAGGTGTTCGCCGTTGGCACAAACGAGTTGATGCGTCCTTCCCGCGAGTTCTTCCCGGCGAGCAGCCACCACCAGCCACCTGAGGGCAATATCGACTCCGACGACCGTCAGGTTTCGCCCCGTTCCCGCAGCGATCATGTCGCCGGTGCCGCATCCCACGTCGAGCCAGCATCCGTCTGTGGGACGCTGTTCCACTGTATCGAGCCAGTCGAGCCAGTCGAGAGCACGCTCCTTGGCGCCGAGTACATACTGAGTAAAACGCTCCGCCATCGGGCGGGGTGTTGCAGGGGTAATCTCCCAGTAAGTTCTGACTGCTTCGCCAAAAGTCTTTCCGCTGATGAGGGTGGCAAGACGGCGGGCCTTGCTTCGATCCTCCTCCAGTCCAATCCAGGGATCCGGGAAGATCCGGAAGTCCGGGATGCCGAGAATGACTGGATAGTCCGATGAGCACTCGCTGCAGTGGTAGGCATCGGGTATCTGATCGAGACCGCTCCTGCATCGGGGACATACGAATTCGGGGATTGGTAATTCGGTCAAGTAATGTGTGGGCCGTTCGAGGATCGTTGCGCATGGTCGCGGCGGGCCTGCCACGTGTGTTAAGCACGGCAGCCTCGACGCGAGTCGCTAGTTTGTGAAGCTGGGGCGGGAGGACTCGAACCTCCAACTTCCCGGTTAACAGCCGGGCGGTCTGCCAGTTGACCTACGCCCCATCGTGACGTGTTCAATGAAACTGCCACATTTTACAACGCTACGTAAAACGCATGCCTGGGACGACCTGCGGAACGCTGCCTGCCAGAGTGTGTGACTGATTAAGATACCAAATTCTGCTGTGAAGCTGACCGCGGTGGTCCCATCCTCCGCGGGAATGACGATTGCATTGGCATCTTCACCACATCGCAACCAAATGACCACTTCCGGCAACCCAATGCCTTATTCGGGAACATCATCCTCCTGGCTCGTCCGTCTCGGGCGCCTTGGCTACGCGGCCAAGGGGATCGTCTATGTCGTGCTAGGATTTCTTGCGACGCAGGCGGCATTCGGACTCGGAGGAAAAACTACCGACAGCAAGGGCGCTCTTCGCACTATTGGAGAGGCTCCTTTCGGCCGCATCGCTCTCGTCGTTGTAATGATTGGGCTGTTCGGCTACGCGGCATGGCGTCTCGTGAGCGCGGCAACCGACGCCGAAGGAAGAGGCGATCATCCATCCAGTATCGCCGTGAGATTTGCCGATGGGTTCAGGGGGCTCATGTATGGATCACTTGCGTTCTGGACTCTCAAGCTGGTGACACAGGAACGCGTTGCGGATGGCAACGCTGCAAAGGGGTTCTCCCACCGCATTATGAGCCTGCCCGCTGGCCGGTGGATTGTAATTCTCGCGGGTGTCGGTTTCCTGGGTTACGGCGTGTACCAGATCTACAAGGCGGCATCAGGAAAATTCATGAAGCGTCTCGATCTTTCGTCAGCTGGCGGCAACGCGAGAACCTGGGTGGAACGGCTCGGAAAATTTGGAATTGCCGCGCGAGCAATTGTGTTCGGCATGATAGGTGTGCTGCTCGTTCGGGCAGGCTGGGCGTTCGATCCAGAGAAAGCTGGTGGAATCAGTGAGTCACTGGACGCCATCGCACGGCAACCAAAGGGCCACCTCGTCTTCGCGGTTGTAGCCGTGGGATTGATTGCGTTCGGGTTGTTCCAGATGGCAACAGCGCGTTATCGGATGATGCGCCTGTAGATCGGTTCGGGCGTCGATGCGCCTGACCCCTGAGACAGACGGTTCGATACGGCTCGCGGATTTTGGGGCGACACCCTCCTCAGGTTCTTCCAGCGGCCTTCAAGCGTTGACGGTTTTCATCATCGCTTCCGGATAACGGGTCCCTGCCGCAACCCCCATCGGAAAGATGGATTCGAGCTCAGCGAGCTGATCCTTGTTGAGCTCGATTTCTACTGCACCCGCGTTCTCTTCGAGATATTTGCGGCGCTTGGTCCCTGGAATTGGAACTATGTGCTCTCCCTGAGCCAGCACCCATGCAAGTGCCAGCTGCGCGGGCGTGCACCCGGCGCGCGCGGCAACATCTCGAACTCTTGCGACAAGATCCAGATTTCTGTCAAAGTTCTCACCCTGAAATCTCGGCGTGTTGCGACGGTAGTCGCCCTCCTCGAAATCTCCGGGCTTCGTGATTGCACCGGTAAGAAAACCGCGGCCAAGCGGACTGTAAGGAACAAAGCCAACGCCAAGGTCGCGGCACGTTTCGAGAATATTCTGCTCCGGGTCGCGGGTCCAAAGCGAGTACTCGCTTTGAACGGCGGTGATGGGATGGACTTCGTATGCGCGTTTGAGCGTGTCCGACGAGGCCTCCGACAACCCGATGTGCCTGATGGCCCCGGCCTTGACGAGATCCGCCAGCGCGCCGACTGTCTCTTCAATCGGAGTCTGAGGATCTACGCGATGCTGGTAGTAGAGGTCAATGTGATCCACCCCCAGCCGTCTCAGGCTGCCTTCCACTGACTTCTTCACGTATTCCGGACGTCCATTGATGCCGCGTTTGGCCGGATCGGCTGGATCCCTCATGATTCCAAACTTCGTCGCAAGGAATACTCGGTCCCGCTTTCCCTTGATCGCACGTCCAACGAGTTCTTCGTTGGCATAGGGGCCGTACATGTCGGCAGTGTCAAGAAAAGTCACGCCAAGCTCGAGCGCCCGGTGAATCGTCGCAACCGATTCGGTGTCGTCGCGACCGCCATAGAAATCGCTCATGCCCATGCATCCGAGGCCAACTGCGGACACTTCCGGTCCGTCGGGGCCAAGCTTTCTCGTTTTCATCGATACCATTCCGTTTTGCTGAAGACGCCTTCCGCTTGTTGACCCGCGGTTACTTCAGAGGGAAATCAGTGCGAGCATTGTGCCGCTAATGCCTTGCCACCAACGAAAAACAGGCATTCGGCGCCGTGCCGAATGCCTGTCTTCCTGACCAGTTGGTCAACCGGTCAACCTTTATTTTTTCGGGTCGAGAATGTCTGCGATCCTGTGAAGCGCACCCTGAAGATGAAGCTGTGTGGATCTGTCGCCAGACCGCGCCACGGCGCGCTGTATCTCGCCGCGAAGCGAAACCAGATTGCCGCGAAGCTGCGATTGTGCGTCATCCGCAAGCGGAATCCGCGGAGGACCGAACTGCTGCTGCTGTGGCGTAGCAGTTGATGCTGGCGGCGGATTGATCTTGCGATCGATCATGGACAGGTAGTCCATCTGCAGTTCGCGCCGATACGCATCAATGCGAGGACTCGATGACGAGAGCTCGGTCCAGACGCCCGCGCGAACGTCGTCAAGCATTTTCGACAGCACGTACACATCAGACGGGGTACGCGCGAGTGCCTCCTGCTCGAGCAGCCGGTTCATCCGGCCGTCGTCAAACAGGTTGTTGAGCACGCGCATCTGCGCCGCATTGATGCGTCGAATCATTCCCAGCGCTTCGATGCGCGCGCCGATCTCGGGACGAATGAGATAGTCCGGCGTGGCGAAAACATTATCGTTGAGAAATCTCACGGCCTCTGCCTGCCGACCACGTGAGATCGCCACGTACACAGGCCCCTTTTGGCTGCCCGACTTGTACTGTACCGTTCCACCACCTACCAGCGTCGCAACGTGGTTTGCTTCAGTTGACCACTGATTGACAGTGCGATTGTACAACTCTTCCAGATCGCTGTTGTCCTCTCCCGGTATCGTTGCAGCATTCGCCACGTATCCCACGACGCGCTTGATGTTGCGGAAGCCGAGCGTAGTGGACTTGACGGGATCTGCATCGCCAACCGCTTCGCTCTGGGTTCCCGTTGCACCGAACTCGTTATTAGCCGAGAAACGGAACCACGGAATGGAGTCCTGCATCTGCGACCACTGCTCCAGTGTCGCGCGCTCCTGATCGGATGTGCGTGCGCCGGGAATGGGCTTGTATCCCCACATGATGGCGTACTGGTCGTACGGTCCTACGCGGGGGATGAGATCGCTGACCGGAATGTTGTCCTCCGGCTGCGCGACGTAGTTGAAGCGCGAGTAATCCATGATGCTCGGACTGTGTCCCATCTTCGCTACCCACGTCTTGCTGCGGACGCTGTCCGCAGGATACGTGGAGCTTCCGATCTGGTCATGCTGAAGGCCGAGCGTGTGTCCTATCTCATGCGCAACAACGAACTGAAGCAGCCGTCCCATCAGCGAATCCGGGAACGGGAGCTGACGCGCCCGTGCGTCCAGTGGTGAGGCCTGTGTGAAGTACCAGGCGCGCTGAAGATTGAGAATGTTGTGGAACATACGCACGGATCCGTTGAGAATCTCTCCAGTGCGAGGATCGTGAACGTGTGGACCCACCGCATTCTCAGTGGTGGACGGGAGCCAGCGAATCACGGTGTTGCGGATATCCTCTGGCGACCAGTCAGGGTCGTTCGCCGGCGCTTCCATTGGAACGATTCCATCCTTGAAGCCGGCTTTCTCGAACGCAGACTGCCATTCCACTATTCCAGCGCGGATGTACGGCTTCCACAGTTCCGGAGTCGCAGGATCGACGTAATAAACGATCGGCTTCTTCGGATAGCAGAGGTTTCCTTCTCTCCTATCCGAGCATTCGAGCCGGTACTTCGTGATATAGCGGCGCTCGGCGGACCTGTGCTCGATCGTTCCAAAGTCAGTCTGGCGAATGGAGAAGAAGCCAACGCGCTCGTCGAATCTTCTCGGCATCATCGGCTGTTCGGGAAGCCGGACTAGACTCCAGTGCGCGAGCACGCTCTGCGCGGGACGAGACTGACCCGGAACCGTTGGAGTGTTGTCACCGCGCGCGGGCGGAACCGAGCCCGTCTGCGTCGCTTCAATTTCTACGTTGTCAGGGAATGCGATTGCGCGCTCAACGAAGGAACGCTGTGCGTCGATCGTACCGCGAATCGCTGCAAGCTCCGGAATCGCAGTTGTGAACAGCTTGGTGACATCGATGACGGCAGCGCTGTCCCGCCCGTACGACTCGACGTTGAACGCAGCAATGATCGGCGCGTAGTTCGCAGCTTCGACAGCGCGATAAACCGAGAGAGCGGTGTCAGCTGTAATCGTGAAGGACGGCGAACGCAGTATCACGCGATTGCCATTTCTCTCCCAGTTCAGCGTACGCTCGGCAAACTGGTCGCCGCCGTATGCACCAAACTGACCGGGCGGGAGCGTCGGATCTGCCGCTGCGGCTCGCGCATACCGACCGACAATCAGCATGTCCTTCCGCATTTCCTTCTTCGGAATTTCAAAATAGAGCTTGTCGCCAACGCGGTGAACGGCGAACATGCCGCTCCGGGTGATCGCGTCGGATGTGATTACTCTATTGTAAGGCCGAGGATTCGGCGGACCTGCATTCCGTGAGCCGCTTGAATCACTCGAGGGAGCGGCTGCGGGAGCGGCTCCCGTGCGGGCTGGCGATGCGCCGCCGGAAGGAGAAGGCGTGGACGGAGGAGTGGCAGCGCGAGCGCAGCCAGCGAGAGCGAGGACACTCAGAATTACAGCTGATTTTGTCGACATTGGCCGGGGTGAGAGACAAAAAAGGGGTGGGTGCATTATATACTAAGCGCCGGAACCGATTGCGGGAGGGGCACCCGGCGCGAAAAAACGTATCGCGCCGGGCGTACATCTGGATCGCCAACCTCAGTCGACTAATTGGCGTAGATACTCAAAACCTCGCAGCGAATAGCGCGCCCAGACGAGGTTCGCCCTGCTGAACGGCAACATCAGGCAGCACCGTCACCGCCCTTCCGTTACGCCCCCTGCCCCTTCTCCTGTCGCGGTCCGCAGCCGGCCGGCGGGAAGCGATGAGCGCGTACACCCCGGTCCCCACGGAGACCGCACCAAGGCCAATCGTCGCGGCAGCAACGCGATTAGTCCCCTCGTTCTCACCGACGTAGTGGGCACCAACTCCTACTGCGAGCGCCCCAACCAGAATGCCGACAAACCCGCTGGCATGACTCGGCTCCACAACATTGATGGCCGACGCTGCAAGCGAGGCACTGCCAAGCCCGAGCGCAACCAGTGCTACATCACTCTTCACCCGATTACCGTAATCGCCAGGAGGATCATCCGGGAACCCGCCATAACTCGGCTGGATTCGACCCGCTTCGCCCGCTGTCAAGCCAACGCTGTCCAGCCACATGACGAGCGCAGGATCATTCACCAGTTCGCGGATGTATGCGTTGTTGCGAGTTGCAGCAACCTTGTCGACGAGATCCCCTCGGCCCGACCTGTCAATCAGGTACGCCATCGCGCAAAGAGTGCCTCGCGAATCCCTGAAGAATGGGGTCGGCGTCGCGAAACGGTCATTCGCCGGAAAAGCAGCTGCGCTTCGGTAATCACGGAGCCACCCAACCAGCAGATTGCGGCGGGCACGCTGCCTTCCGCTGACACCCGCAACGTTCCGGGATCTCAACTCGAGATCGACCGAATCGAAGTGACGCTGCAGACGCGTAACTTCAGCCGAACGTGTGGAGCTCCGCTCCCCGCCTCCCGCCGCTCCGAAAAGGACTGCTGAACCCGCGACGAGCGAAACAATAACAAGAGCACGACGCATGCTGCCTCCTTTGACAGATGGACCCCGTCCGGCACAAGGCGATGTGCCTCTGCCGAGGCGCTTCATCGCAACATTGGTGCGGGAGCGAAGCCGCGCAAGCGGATACTGAACTCGTCAGCGAAAGCTCGCGATCCCTACCCGCTTGCCGAAGGAACGGGAGTCCTCCGCCAGTTCCACCATGTGCTGGGCGAGGTCAGCATAGCCGGTTTCCTTGCTGCCTGGAGGGAGGTCCTCGAAGGCGTACCGGCCGTGTCCGCGAGGAATATCAGAGGTCAGTGTCACCGGACACATGGCAGTCCAGTCCAGGCCCGAGTCGCGAAGTGACTCGTAGTTGCGGACATGTTCGGCGCCGACGTGAGCGAACATGGGTAGTCCTGTCTTTACTCGATACCCACCCGTCGGATGATCGAGCACCGCCGACGATGTGATCGCCACGATCCTCGAGACGCCACGCTCCTTCATCTCGTGCAGGATGGCCTTGATGATGTCCGAGAATGCAGTCGTAGGAGCCGAAATTTCGGCAAGGCCAAGGCACGAGAATACTACGTCCGTACCATCAATCGTCTCGGCCACTGACGCCGCGTTCGATGCCTCACCTTCTATCACGCGAACGTTGTGTGTGCCCGTGAGTTTCGCCTTATCCCGCACGAGCGCGTTCACGGTCCAACCCCGGGTGACGAGTTCATCGAGAACCAGCCTGCCTGTCCGCCCCGTAGCGCCAAACACGGCGGCCTTCATCGCGCCATCGGCGTCATCGGTTCAGTATCGGGCGCACGATCAGAACTCCACACGCAAGCCAACCTGCAAGGCCCGTGGATTGACGCGAAGCCGCGGAGCGCCAAACACCGAAGTCGGGTCGGTAGTGATATAGTCATTGACCGTGAGATTTCGCTCGATGATTGCGTCCGAACCAAGCGCATTGAACAAATCCGCTGTGATATTCCAGTCAAACCCGGGAGCAGAGAAGCGTCGCTCCAGCCGAAGGTCTATCGCTGCGCGCCACGGATAGTTTCGGTTGCCTCGATCCTCGAGCAAGGTGGTCTGGCCGAGCACCCCGTCAAAAACCACATCAGGGAGCAACGACCGGTCGGCGGCAAGAACGCGGAAGCGCGGTGTAAGCGTAAAGCTCGGCGCAAAATATTCGCCTGATGTAAACGTTGCGAACGTTCCGCCTCGCAGCCCGTAGGGAAGTTCTGCCCCTACCCAAATCTTGCCCACAAGCGCCGAGTAGTTGGAGAGCCTGCCGTCGATGTTTCCTGCTTCATTCGGGCGAACCCAGGGACCCGCACTGAAGCTCGTTCCGGTGGAAGTAAATCCAGTGAGTCCATCGACATTGCCGGCCTGGCGAGTGAGTGCAAGGGAGGCTTCACCACTCCATGTCTCCTGGTCTGTCTGCAAAGACAACGTCAGCTGGTCAAAACGCCGCCTCGCTTCATCGACCGTCGTGAGCACAATGTCCGGTCGAAAGGTCAGGCGGTCGATGTCCGCGAACGAGTAACCTAGGAGAGGCGGCAGCGGGATCGGGAAAAAATCCCGCCGGCGGATGAGCTCGTTCTTCAGATCCAGATTGGACACTAGGATGATCGGGAACCGGAGCTCCTTCCCGAACTGATCGAATATCTGCGTGTTGCCTATGCGCCCTCTGATTCTTACGTCCACGAACGGACTGTAATTCGATTCCAGATTCCGGTCCACCAACCCGACGATATCCCTGTTGACACGGCGGGTGTAGACGGCCTCAGCTTTCCATCGCGGCCCGAACTTCTTTTCGAGACTCATTACCGCCTGATCTACATACGGCTGGCGATAGTTCTCGACCCTGCCTGCTTCATTGAGAATTGAAATAGAGACATCGGGCGAAAACCCGGTGAATCTGTTGATGTTTGCGTCGCGCTGGGCTGGCGTAAAGACCTGAGTCGGGCTCGTCAGCGTCGGGCCCTGAAAGTAAAAGCGCTCGTTGCTGTACACGTCCGCGCCCTGCGCGCGGTCGAAAAACACTGAATTCATGCCCTGGTGGTAGCGGCCCACATGCAGCTTTGCCACGAGCGTATTCGTGTTTGAAATGTCCCAGACTATCCCAAGTCTCGGATCGAAGGCCTGATGACGGGCGGCCAGAAAGCGATTGCTCGCCGCATCCGCAGGAGTCAATGCTCCGCTCCAGCGGCCATAGCGCACTCCCGGTGTTACCGTAAGGTTGGCGCGAAGCTTCAGGTAGTTCTGAACGAACAACGCAGCATCCTCGACGTCGGACTCGAGGTGGATCTCGCCACCCCATTCGCTGCCCTGCTCCACCCATGTCTCTGTCCGCGCCGGATCAACTGTGCCAGTTTGCTGATTGACGTACGGAAACCACGTCAGCCCCCCATTTCTTGTCCGTGTGTTGCGCCACCATCCACGCGAGTAGTCCGCACCCACGACAATCTGGTTCTCCAGCCCCGCGATAGAGTGCGTTTTCTTCCATGTGAGATTGCCGCCAAGTGTGCGGGGCTTCACACGCTCGTTGAAGACAGAGTTCTGAAAGACTGGAAGCCGTCCCGTCGAAAAGAGCTCGAGCGCAGGTATGCTGTCGCCTGCGTAGCCAAGGCGGGTGGCTCGCGAATCGAATCCTGCGATCCGTGCTTCGAGTGAGCTTGTGTTTGCCGCGTGGGTCCAGGAGAGCGAGTAGAAGTTCGTGGCCGAAGCTATTCGCCGCCCAGCCGACACATCGTCGATTCCGGAAAAGTCCGCGCGGTCAATCGAATTGCTGCTTCGGCCCGCGAGAGCGTCGATGCGATCGAGAGCGCCTGGCGCGAAAGTGAGCTTGGCTATTCCACGGATGTCACGATGGGCCTGCTCGTCTACGCGAAAGTCGCGCTCGGCTGCCGTTCTCAGATCTGCGAGCTCAACGCCGGTTCCGATCACCTGCGCACCGACAAAATAGAACAGCCGGTCGCGAACAAGCGGGCCGAGCGCCTCGCCGCTGAGTTCGCGGCGGTTGTTCTGCTGAGCTCCTTCCTCGTTGGGGCGGATGTTCGACCCGGACAGCGCCGGTGATACGTAATTGGTGCGAAGCGTTCCGCGGAAATTGTTGGTGCCGGTCTTCGTTACAGCATTGACCAGTCCTCCCTGAAATCCGCCGTATTCGGCACCGGCGCCGAGCCCGCGAATTTCAAGGACTTCGACCCAGTCGATGCTCGGATCCAGAAAATCACCCCCAAGCCCCGGGTGATTCACCGAGACTCCGTCGAGCTGATAGTTGTTTGCGCCATCGCCACCGCCACCCCATACAAAACCCTTTCGTGCTCCCGGGACCAGGGCGATCAGGTTCGCGGCGTCGCGCCCCATGGGCAGCGCTTTTACATCTGCGGACTGGATGCGACGTGCTAGCTCGCTGGTTGTCGCGTCGATGTCCACCGTGCTGACCGTTACCGTGACGGTCGAAAGCTGCGTCGGCGATGCACTCAGTGTGACGTGAATCTCAGCAGTCTGCCCGGCGATGATCCTGAGCGAAACGAGCTCGGCTTCACGATATCCGATCTGCCTTGCGTGGACCCTGTAGCTCCCGGGTGGCAGCGCCCCGAACGAAAATATTCCAGAGGTGCTGCTCGTTGTTTCCCGGACACCCGCACTATTGTTCGAGATACGAACAGTGGCATTGGCTACGGCACGGCCGCCCTCGGCAGTGACTATTCCATTCAACGATCCCGTTACTGGTTGCTGGCCAGGAAGCTGAATCGCTGAACAAGCCACGGCTGCCAGCAACACAGCGCCACGCAAAGCCCAACTCACGCGATCAGGTTCCTTCGACAGACGCAAGCCCGGCTCATGAGCGCTCGTAGAAAGGTGGCGGATCTATTCCCAGATTCCGGAGATAAACGTATCCCTGTCCCCGATGGTGAACTTCGTTGTCTATCACATAGAGAATGAGACCGAAGATCGGCATCTCCCACTGGCCAAAAGCCTTGTCGGTTTCCTGAAAGCGCTCAGGCGTAATGTCTTTCCATAGTTTGTCTATCCCTTCGGTTGCCGCGTCCCATGCAGCCAGTATTTCTCCTTTCGTCGTTGGCGCCTGCTCCGCGCTCCCTTCGGGCCACACGCGCGTAGTGATTCCAATCAGCGTAGGCACGGCCATCCCGATCATCTCCTGAGACAGCTGTGAAAACGTTCGCATACCGCCAGTACCATAATTGAAAAGATCATGCTCGGGAAACGCCTCGATCATGCGCCGGGTAAGCCGCCGATGCCCCTGCCAGTGATCCAGCAATTGTTCGGAAGTAATCGGCTGTGGTGAAACCGGCCGACCTGAACCTTCTCCAGACATATGCACGCCTCGGTTGGTGACCCCCCAATGTTACGAAAATGCCGGCGATATGGATGGATGGGGCGGAAAATCGGCGTAGAACTCTCCCTCTTCGCACGATTCTCTTGCGGCACCATAGCGCTCTAAATAACATGGACTGTCTCATAACAACCTCCGCATGTCACACCCGCTTTCCAGGCGTCGTTTCCTCGGCGCAGTCTCAGCCGCCTCAGCAGCAACCATTCTGGCAAGCAGCCGGACGGCATGGGCACACTCTGCTCTTCCGCATCCCAGGCCGAGGCCCGGGATCACCGGCGCGAACGTACTCGGCGCGAAGCAGCTGGCGGACAAGCCAAAACTCGTGCCCCTTTTTGATTCGGTGCGCGCCATTCCTGAAGTCATCGACGGAATTCGCTGCAATTGCGGCTGTACCAATCCGCCGAAGTTCTATTCCCTTCTCTCCTGCTATGAAGGTCAGGGAATGGCGCGTGACTGCGCCATTTGCCAGGGACAGGCGCGGCTCGTCGTGAGGCTGCACAAGGAGGGCAAGTCCCTCGATGAGATCAGGGCGTCAATCGATGCAAAGTTCGCCTGATGACCGACCTCGACAGCAGTTCTGACTGAACCAATTTTCGGGATAATCATGATCCGTCGCGCCGCTTTGCTGATTCTCACCTCACTCGCGTCACCGCTCCCGCTGCTCGGCCAGGTTCGCGCAAGCGAAATCGGCACGATGACGCAGATTATCGACGGAACGAAAGTCACAGTCGAGTATTCCCGTCCCCGCTCACGCGGCCGTGAGAAACTCTTCGGTACCAAGGCGGTTCATTGGGGGGAGGTGTGGACCCCCGGTGCAAACTGGGCCACTACGCTCGACGTGAGCAAGAATGTGAAAATGAACGGACACCCTGTCGCCAAGGGCAAGTACTCGGTGTGGATAGTGGTGAGAGAGAGTGGCGACTGGACAGTGGTGCTCGATCCGGATTCGCACAGATTTCACATGTCTCCACCAGATTCAAGCACCACCCAGGTTCGATTTCCAGTTCGCGTGGAGGAACGGCCCTTTACCGACGTGCTTACCTGGTCTATGCCCGAGCTTAGAATGAACGGGGGCAAGCTAGCGATGGACTGGGAACGCGCGCGCGTGGCCATGAACATCGAAGTCGAGCCATCCCTCGTGTTGACACTGCCAGCCAGCGAAGCAACGCCATACCTCGGCAAGTACGCATTTACCGAGCGCGACTCGGCCGGCAAGGTCACGAAGGTGTCGGAGTTCGCCATCACGCACGAGGATGGCATACTGAAGGGACGATGGACGCCTGATGACCCTTACATGAAGAAATTCGCGCTCATTCGCATTGCGCCTGACTGGTTCGTTCCTGGCGTATATGACGCGGACGGCGTTCTCTACGAGGTGCTCAAGCCCGATGTAGTCGTGGAGTTCACGCGGGAGAAAGGGCAGGCCGCGAGTTTCGTCATGCGGATGGAATCGGACGAGGTCTGGGGAACAGCGACGCGTAAGCGCTGATAACGGTGCGGGAACAGCGTCCAATCTGCATACTATAATAGTAGGTAGACACCGTGTTCGTCCCGCTCTCTTCCCCACAACGAGATTTTCCCCGATGAAGCAATACGCTTTCGCAGTCGCCCTGCTTGCCGCTTGTACTCCAGCTGTGAACGTCGGCACAGGGCCTTCTGGTGCGGCGGTCAATGCGGCCCACCTTGCCGTCGACGTTCAAGCCCTCTCTTCTGATGCATTTCTGGGTCGCGGGCCAGCCACCCCGGGAGAAGCACTTGCGACGAATTACATTCGCGATCAGTTGATGGCGGCCGGGCTCGAGCCTGGCGGACCGAATGGCTCCTGGTTTCAGGAGGTGCCGCTGCTTCAATCGAATATCGTGGGCGCCCCGGTACTTTCGGTAACCGTCAACGGCGCGACGACCAGCCTGACTCAGGGACGGCAAATTGCCGTGCGCGCCTCGATGCAGAGCACCAGTCATGTGAGCATTGCAAACGCGCCGCTGGTATTTCTCGGCTACGGCGTCCGGGCGCCAGAACGGAACTGGGATGATTTCAAGGGTGAAAACCTGCGCGGCAAAGTCGGGATAGTGCTCGTCAATGATCCGGATTTCGAGACGGGCCAGGGAGATTTCGGCGGCAAGGCAATGACCTATTACGGCCGCTGGACCTACAAGTATGAGGAGGCGGCTCGCCAGGGACTCGCCGGCCTGCTGATAGTTCACGAAACCGAGCCCGCATCGTACGGATGGGCGACGGTGAAGAACTCCAACACCAACACGATGTTTGACATCGTGCGCGCCAATCCATCGGAAAGTCATCCACCGCTCGAGGGCTGGGTTCAGCGCGACGATGCGGTTCGGCTGTTCTCTGCGGTCGGCCAGGATTTTGAGGCGCTCAAGCGCAGCGCGCAGACCCGCGCTTTCAAACCGGTGGCGCTCGGAAACGCAACGTTTTCGGCTGACTACGACGTAAAGCAGCAGACGATTCGGTCGAAGAACGTACTCGGCCGCATGCGCGGTACCACGCATCCTGATGAAACGATTCTTTACGGCGCACACTGGGATCACCTTGGTGTCGGTGCTCCCGACTCACGAGGCGACAGCGTCTATAACGGTGCCGTTGACAACGCCACGGGAAGCGCAGCAGTGCTCGAGCTGGCGCGTGTGTTCGCGGCGGGACCGCGGCCACCGCGGTCCATCGTATTCGCGTTCTGGACGGCAGAAGAGAGGGGACTGCTGGGTTCGGAGTATTACGCAAGCAATCCAGTGTATCCGCTTGCCACTACCGTCGCCGGTTTCAACATAGATGCGCTTTCACCGACAGGCCCCGCGCGAGATGTGCTCGTGGTTGGATTCGGTCAGAGCGATCTGGAAGACCGGCTGAAGAACGTGCTTGACGCCAGCGGTCGCGTGATCACGCCAGACCCGAGCCCTGAAGCTGGATATTTTTTCAGGTCAGATCACTTTCCGATGGCCAAGCGCGGTGTCCCCATGCTTTACATGGACAGCGGGTCGGACTTGCTGACGGGAGGAAAACCTGCAGGCGGTGCCGCCGATGCCCTGTACCGGAAAGACGCATATCACCAGCCCGCGGATGAATACAACGCAGCCACCTGGAATTTTGAGGGGATGGTCCAGGATGTTTCAGCTCTGCACAGTCTCGGACTGGGACTCGCAAACTCGAGGGACTGGCCGAACTACCGTCAGAATTCGGAATTCAGGCCGGTGCGTGACAAAAGCGCCGCAAGCAGGAAGTAGAACCCGTTAGCTCCCAACGATTCACAGCCGCCTGAGTTTCACGTAACGTTACGCAGGAACGCCTGAATGACGCCCCGATAACTTCGGCCGGTTGTGAGTCGCTTCCCGTTGCTCGGGATCAGCATCTGATCGCCCTGATCGAACGGTTCGGCCGTGCGGATGTGCGATGCACCGCCAACGCGGGCCAATGGGGATCCGGGTTGTTACCGCCGGGAGCGAGCTTTACCAGGGTTTTCCAGGATGTGGGATCACTGCCTTACCACTGCGAACCACATCCAGGAATGACAGGCACCGTTATCGTCGATTGATTCGGCCTTTATCTCCTCGCGGCCGAACCCCCGATCTGATATTCCTTAGGGGGTTCGGCACCAAGGAGATTCTTCACGAAGTAATCCCAGCGGCGCCGCATCATGTAATTCGAGTTCGAGGCGTAACCATGTCGCTGATTGGGAAGAATCAGCAGATCGAAGTCCTTGTTGGCGGCTATCAGAGCGTCCACAACGAGATACGTATTCGACGGTGGGACGTTGTTGTCCAGCCCTCCGTGGGCCAGCATCAGCTTGCCTTTGAGATTCTTCGCGTACGTCTGATTTGCTTCAGCAGTGTAGTTGTCGCCATTGCTGCCGCTGCGTACGAGCAGGGCGTGATACCGTTCGCCCCAGTCGTCCTCGTAATTCCGGTTGTCGTGATTGCCGGATTCAGCAATTCCAACCTTGAAGAAATCGGGATACCTGAACATCGCGCCAGCAGCAGCGAAGCCTCCGCCGGAATGACCCCATATGCCGACACGCGACAAATCGATAAACCGATAACGCTCCGCAAGCTGCTTCATGCCAGCCACCTGATCAGGCAGCGTGTTGTCGCCCATCCTGCCGTAGTAGGCATCCGCAAATTTCTTGGAACGCCCGGGCGTGCCCATTCCGTCAATCGCAACGACGACGAAGCCCAGCTCCGCCAGCGCCTGGTGGTCTCGCTGCGCAGGTGAAAAACTTCGCGAGCCTACGCTTCCCGCCTGGGGACCGGGATATATGTAGTTGATGATCGGATAGCGCTTGGACGAATCGAGCCCGCTTGGGGTGAACATCAATCCGTAGATGTCGGTCTGCCCGTCGCGCGCCTTGACCGTGAAGGGTGTTGGAGGCTTCCACCCCGAAGCGACAAGTCGTGACACATCCGCTTTCTCCAGCAGCATGATCGCGCGGCCCGACATGTCGCGAAGCACGCTGACCGGAGGCGTTGAGGAAGTAGAGTATGTATCCACAAAGGAACGACCGTCAGTCGCAACAGACACCGAGTGGTTGGCATTCTCAGGCGTCAGGAGAGACTGGCCCTTTCCGTCAAACCGTACTCTGTAGAGCCCATCCAGATACGGATCCCGACCTCTCTCCTTTCCGTTCGCAACGAAGTAGATGATTCGTGACTTCGCATCAACACGCTGGATATCCGTCACGTTTCCTTCGCCGCTCGTGATGCGATTCTTGAGTTTCCCCGTGACCAGATCGTAGAGGTACAGCTGAACCCAGTTATCGCGCTGCGACCACCAGATCAACTCCTTCGATTCGGGCAGGACTCGCCACAGGTTTTCGGGGAAGCTCGCATCGCCGAGCTGCGTAGCCGACGTTTCCTCAAGAAGCGTTCGCACCGCTCCCGTGTTCGCGTCCGCGACGCGCATCCACGCATGCTTGTGGTCACGCGAGCTCGAGACGAAAGCCACGGATGAGCCGTCCGGGTACCACTCCAGATCACACAGCCCTGAACCACACGCGATGTGATCGGAAACCGTAGACCGATGTGCGTCGGGCGGCATCTGCAACCTCACCACCCGGCGGCCGTCTACGTCAACGATGACCCTATGGATGCGAAAGATCACGCTGTCCCCTGGAAGCGGATATTTCCACGATTCCAGTTCAGGCTCGCCAACTTTCGTTCGCACGAGATACATGTTGCTCGTACCACGGCCATCGTGCTGAAACGTCGCGATTTTTTTCGAATCGGGTGACCAGCTGACCAGAGGGGCATCGCTTTTTGTCCAGCCGGCGTTGTTGGTCGCATAGCCGAAGTCCTGGATGCCATCCGTGGTGAGCTGCGATTCCGCACCCGTGGACAGGTCCTTCACCCAGAGGTTGTAGTCGCGAATAAATGCTGCCCGACGGCCGTCGGGAGATGCTACAGAGTTGGCTGGGGCCGCCGCGGTCGTCGCGACGGTGTCAGCAGGGGAGCAAGCATAAGCCTGAAGGCTGCACTTATACCGGCGGCTGCCAACCGTGACGACCATCTCGCGACCGTCCTTCGAGCGCTCGAAGGTCTGAAACGGAAAACGGTTGCGATCAACGTTCCCTCGCGTCGCCGCCGTCAGCGCCTGCGCAATACGGCCGTGATCGAACGCGGCTTCACGAGTTTTTTTGGCTGGATCTACTACCACGAACTCGAACCCGGTCGCTGTTGATTTGCGATACCAGAAGAGCCCGTCGTCGAGCCAGGTTGGTCTGCCCGGAATCCCCGAGGTAAGCGGCACCGCTGTCGCCGCAAGAAATTTCTCTGCCCGCGCGTAATCGCTGTCGGTGAGCGCGATGGGAGTCTGGGCTGCAAGCGGTGCAGCAACGGCCAACGTCAACAGGACGACTTTATATCTGCGCATTCACTCGGCTCCGGTTCTGGTACGATGTCTCATGCAAAATAGCCGCGCCACACCCGACAGACGAGTTGCGTCTTGACGCTTCCCATTCACTGCGCTCAAGTTCTAACCTGTATTTCTGCCCCAACACTCCAACCCGCCAGGCTTATGAAACTTCATCACGCTCTTCTCGCCCTCGGTTTCGCCGCAGTTACGGCCACCTCCGTAGAAGCGCAGGGAACCATGCGGGTCGGTCCCAGCGGCGCCGCCTCAAGCGAGGTTACACTGACTTTTGCGGACAGCGCCGCACGCGCCAACGCAAAGCCATCCATCGTTCGCATCGACTATGGCCAGCCGCACCTTCGCGGCCGCAGGATTCTCACTGACAGCCTTGTTCCCTACGATAAGCTCTGGCGCCTGGGCGCAAATTCCGCGACAACACTTACAACCGACCTCGACCTTGTCATTGGCGGCAAGACTATCCCAAAGGGAAAATACGTGTTGCAGGCAATGCCGAGCAGAGCTGGATGGAAACTGGTGGTGCAAAAGGAAGGAACCCGGGCCGCAATGCCTGAGATGTCAGAAACGCAGTACAATCCGGCGGACGACATCGCGCAGATAGACATGCGCGCTACAACTCTGGCGAATCCGCTGGAAAGCCTGTCGATGTGGCTGATCCCGTCCCGCGCACCGGGTACGCCGAAGGGACAGCTCGTCATTTCATGGGCTACGGTTTCGCTGGCAACTGACTGGTCTGTGAAGTAGCATCTCCCGGCCCGCGAAACCGATGCTTCGGTTTCGCGGCCTGGCGCTACCAGGGAGTGGGGCGATAGTCCTTCAGAAACTTTCCCCACATGTGTTCGCCGGTGTTGAAACCCGCGATGATCGGATCGACGATTCGCGCGGCGCCGTCCACAATATCGAGCGGCGGATGGAATCTGTGCTCCGCCGTTTTCGCCGCTGCGATCTCTTCGGGATCCTCGTCCGTCACCCAGCCGGTATCCACACTGTTCATGTGAATGCCACTTGCCACGTAATCCGCGGCTGATGTTCGCGTCATCATGTTCAGCGCGGCTTTGGCCATGTTGGTGTGCGGATGGCGCGTTGTCTTGAACGAGCGGTAGAACTGGCCTTCCACGGCAGACACGTTCACTATGTGCTTGTCGCGTTCTGGAGTTCGCTGCATCAGCGCCTTGAGCCGCGCGTTGATGATGAATGGCGCAACCGCGTTCACCAGATGCACTTCCAGCAGTTCCACAGACGGCACTTCGTCCATCAGCAGACGCCATGAATTGCGTCCGCGAAGATCTATCTGTTGCATGTCCTGGTCGAGCCGCCCCTGCGGAAAAAGACTGTTCTGCTCTTCGAGCTCCTGCTCCAGCAGCGCAAGTTTTTCAGACGGCTCGAGCCCCGCAAACTTTTCCGGATCGTCGCTTCCCACGGCGGATATTTCATCGCCTGCGGATATCATGTGATATGCGTGTGGCCCCTCGTAACCGCCGAGCAGACTGCGGACATGCGGTGGCATCGTACTGAGGGCGGCTGTCTCTCCTTCGCGCATGTGTTCGTAAAACTCGCGCGGACGGCGAACGGTCTGGCACGCATTGTTGACGATGAAATCCAGGCGATTCCGCGTATCCAGCAATTCCTTGCAGAACGACTCCACACTTGGCGTATGCCGCAGATCGAGGCCGAAGACTTCGAGGCGATCACTCCAATCCGCAAAATCCGGCTCGCGCGCATAACGGGCTGCTGAATCGCGCGGAAATCGCGTTGTAACTATCAGATGTGCGCCAGCACGGAGGAGCTTGATGCCGGCCTGATATCCGATCTTTACCCGACCGCCCGTGAGAAGCGCCGTGCGACCTGTCAGGTCAGCCGTTTCGGTCCGCTTCGCGAAATTGAACTCGGCGCACGCAGGACACAGATGATCGTAGAAGTGATGAATGGCCGAGTAGTCGGTTTTGCAGGCGTAGCAGTTGCGGGGCTCGTTGACGTGACGGACCTCAGGTGCTGCCGCCATCAAGTCCGCCTCGCTTGGCGGAAAGACGTTTGGCGATGTGAACACTGGTGCCCGGCGCAGCCGGCGGATGCCTGTGTCCGACAACACACTCTCTTCGCGTTGCACCTTCTCCGCCTTCCGCTTTCTCTTCGACACTTTCAAGAGCCGCCGACGGTCGACGACGTCAGGCCGCGAAACCCGTCCCGCGGCCTGAAGCAGCCGATTGCGGTCATCCTCCGGTATATCGGCCAGAATAGCGCGGTCGGTCACTATCTCCTCGAGAAGATCTGCCGCGTCTCGAAGGCGTCCGGCCAGGGATTGCTTCGCCGGAATAGGAGGGTTCACCATTGATGACTCGTCACTGTTCATCCGGTCAATTTAGCGGGTTCGTGCTGCCCGATCCTCAGGGACAGGCAGATAAGCGAGCGTGGCTTGACGGCCGATTGCATGGGCTCCCCAGGGGTGCGAACTTTGCATTGCCTCCGATCCCTGAACTCATAGAGTTTAGAGGCCGACGGAGCCTGCGCCGGAGGAGGCCGAAAGTTGCATCAGTCCTACGATCCACTTCTGGTCTTGGCATCCATCGTGGTCGCCTCGCTGGCTGGATACGCCGCGCTCGATCTTTCTGCACGAGTTGGCGTAGCGGAGGGGCCGGGCAGGATGCGCTGGATTGCTGCGAGCGCCGTAGCAATGGGAATCGGGATCTGGAGCATGCATTTCGTCGGAATGCTGGCGCTCAATCTTGATGTTCAGATCGGCTACGATGTCCCCCTTGTAGTTCTCTCAATGCTCGTCGCCATTGGCGCCTCGGCCATCACTTTCACGGTGGCGTCGAGCCGCGCAGAGACATTGTCATTGGGCGTCGCCAGCCTCGGCATGGGTCCCGCAATTGCCGGTATGCATTACATCGGCATGGCGGCGTTGCGGATGCCCGGGCGCGTCGAATATGACGACTCTGTGGTGGCTGCGTCGGTACTGGTTGCCGTTCTCGCATCTTTTGCAGCCCTTGTACTCGCGCGGCACTTTCGCACCCGTTCTACAGATGCCGTGTTGCTCAAGATCGGTGCATCAATACTGATGGGCGCTGCCGTCTACGGAATGCACTACACCGGCATGATGGCGGCACATTTTGTAAGTGAGCCAGCGCGGGCAGTGTCCGGCACCGCAGTGATAGCAAGCGGCTCACTCGGCTGGGCAGTGGCGATCGGCGCCACCGTTGTAATCGCGTTGGCGCTGCTGGGCGGAATGGCCGATAGACGGCTGGGCGCGGCCAATCGGGTTGCGGTTGAGGCAGTCCGTCAGCAGGCGCGGGTCGTGGAAAAACTTCATGAGATCGGCCAGTCGCTCACTTCGGAGCTCGACCTTCAGAAAATCGTGCAGTCAGTGACCGATGCCGGGACCGAACTTACCGGTGCCCAGTTTGGTGCCTTCTTCTACAACCTGGTGAACGAGGCGGGAGAGGCGTACATGCTCTACACAATATCGGGTGTGCCACGCGAGGCATTTTCAAAGTTTCCCATGCCCCGCAACACTCCGATATTCTCGCCGACGTTCTACGGCGAGGGCGTTGTAAGGAGCGACGACATAACGAAGGATCGCCGGTATGGAACCATGCCGCCGCATCACGGAATGCCGGCTGGGCATCTTCCCGTACGCAGTTATCTCGCGGTGTCCGTGATCTCCAGGTCCGGAGCTGTTCTGGGCGGCCTTTTCTTTGGACATGAGAAGGTAGGTGTGTTTCAGCCGCAGCATGAACAGCTGGCGGAAGGAGTCGCTTCATGGGCTGCAGTCGCGATGGACAACGCACGCCTTTTCAGCGCCGAACAGAAGGCGCGAGCGGAGGCTGAGCGGGCGAATCACGCAAAGAGCGATTTCCTCGCGGTGATGAGCCATGAGCTGAGAACGCCACTCAATGCAATCATCGGTTATACCGACCTGATGATGCTTGGAGTTGATGACGGCGGGGATAAAGGTGCTCAGAGGCTAAGCCGGATTGAGTTGAGCGCCCGGCATCTGCTCGAGCTGATCGACGAGATTCTCACTTTCTCGCGGCTCGAGGCCGGCGAGGAAAAAGTGGAGCTTCATCCGGTCAATGCCACTCACCTTCTAACGGAAGTGGAGGCATTGATGGAGCCAATCGCATTGCGCAAGGGAGTGCGCTTCGAGTGTCATTCTCCGGAAGAGGAGATAACACTCATGAGCGATGCCCGGAAAATCCGGCAGATTCTCCTCAACCTCATTTCGAATGCAATCAAGTTCACTGAGCGTGGTTCAGTGAGTGTTGTCCTCGAGAAAGTCGGCGATGAAGTCGTCTATCAGGTGCAGGACACAGGAATCGGTCTGGCTCCGCAGGAAATGGACAAGGTGTTCGACGCGTTCTGGCAGGCAGAGAGCAGTCCTACGCGAACGGTGGGTGGGACTGGACTCGGACTCAGCGTGAGCAGGCGCCTTGCGCGTCTCCTCGGAGGCGATCTGGAGGTGGACAGTGAGTTGAACAGCGGGAGCACGTTCGTGTTTCGTCTTCCGCCAACCCGCCTACGCGACCCGGCGGAGTAATTCGTGGGGTGTGCTGTCTCAGCCCGCCGGTAACGTCACCGCAAATGTGCTTCCCTTTCCAAGCGTGCTCTCCACCGTCAACTCGCCACCCATGCCGCGAGCCAGGTCTCGACTTATGGCGAGGCCCAGGCCGGTTCCCTCGTGAGGACGAGCGAGACTGGACTGGACTTGAACAAATGGGTCAAAAATGGTTTCGAACTTGTCGTCTGGAATACCGATTCCGGTGTCGCTGATCCTGAGAGTCACGCGGGAGGCAAGAAGTTCTGCGTACATCGTTATCTCTCCTCCCGGTTCGGTGAATTTGACTGCGTTCGACAGGAGGTTGAGCAGTATCTGTTGAAGCTTTTCGGAGTCCGCACGCGCTGTGAGTTCGGGAGCGACGGATTCGGTATGGAGATTCACTCCCTTCGTGCGCGCCTGGGGAATGACGAGAGATTCGGCAAGCGCTAGCGAATCGGCGATCGGG
>JBKJNN010000005.1:0-34297 GCA_046593625.1 Gemmatimonadaceae bacterium
AGGATGAATACGGATCCCTTCTTGTGGAACTCCGCCCATGTTCGGCCGGCGTGCGATTCCGCCGTGTCACGGACGATGCTCAACCCGAGGCCGGTTCCCTCGATCGCGCTGATGTCCTCGTGGGCGCGGAAAAAGCGCTCGAACAGCCGCTCCCGCTTCCCGGCCGGGACGCCAATCCCGTTGTCTGTCACGCGAATGACGATCTCGCGTGTTCCCGAGTCCCCCGTTTCAACTTCTGCCGCGATCTCCACGCTGGAGCCAGGACTTGAGCGATCGGCATATTTTATCGCGTTCGACAGATAATTCGCCAGGCAGAGCTCGACCACGGCAGCATCGACTTCGATGTCGGTCGGGATCGATCCCACCCGCACGTCCACCTTGGCGCTTCTTGCCGCTTCGCGCATCTGGCGAACCGCCTCATTCACCGCCTGAGTCAGCTGCACGTGCCGGTGCTGACGAGCGTCCTTGTCGAAATGCGACAGCTCGATGATACTCTCGACCGTCGTGGTCATCTCCCGGGCATTCCGCGCGATGATCCCAACCATTCGACTGCGCTCGGGCGCGGCGAGATCGGGCGCTTCCTGAAGCATTGCGCTGGCGCCAAGTACCGCGCCGAGGCGGTTCTTGATCTCATGCGAAACCATCCGATTGAACGCGCGAAGGCGGTTCTCTCGCTCGTTGACTTGCTCGTTAGCCAGGCGCAGAAAGTCGGTCATCGTGGCCTGCTGGATAATCGTCACCGCACGAAAGAGGCGGGCGGAGCAGGCCATGAGGTCACCCTTATCACAGGGATCATCGACCGCGTTGACTGCGCGAATGAAGAACGTGAACAGGATACCGCCCAGAATTTCGTATTCCTTCAGAATCTCGTACGCATCGAAGCCCTGGGCGTGCCGGAGAGCGCCAAGCTCCATTGCCTTGGCGACGACCGGAGCGTCTGCGCTTATTTCAGAGGCTGGACTCTCGATGTAGGAAGCGATGCCGTCGATCAGGAGCGGCACGTGGTCGAGAAGATCGTCGGATGGAAAAATGCGGTTGGGAACGAGAGAAACGCGGTCCACAATGCGATCTAGCCATTGCTTCGTGAGCTGCTGCCTGGATTCCCTGAGAAGAGAAGCAAGGGTTCCCGCAATCGGGCAGTCGCTCGTGAGCGGTGGGGCAGACGAGTCCATAGGATATCCTGTTGAGCATGAGCTCCGCCATCATCACATAGAAGAGATAATACACTCCTCGGCGAATTCTGTTTCCAGGCAGGGCGGGATGTTCGCGCCGCACCCTGCTTCGGCGCCCGGCGGGATCCCGGGTAGGCTTCCGCTGCGCCATCTATCAGTGAGTGCCCTCCCGTTCCAGTGCTCGAACGCTGACGTACTCCGCCTGATCGACAAAGCGGTTTACGACGGCGATCGCATCCTCGCTCTGCAAAGGGCCGTTCCGCGGCACTGCTCGCTGGACGGCACGGTTGAGCTCTTCCCTGATTATCATGAATTCGCGCCGGAGAGAAGACTCCGTCCAACCGAGCCGGGCCCTTTGTGCCCCATGACGCTCCGAAACGAGCCGCTGAATTTCCATCGCATCCGCGAGCAGTGGCGAAGCTTTGCCCGACACTTCCTCGACGATCGCGAGAGCTCCGGCGACGTCCGCGAGGAATGTTGAGAGGTGATCGGAGACCTGCGATGTTCGGAGTCCCGCGGCCACCGGGAGGTTCGGGTCCGAGCGAATCCGGCTCACTATCGCTGCGACCAGTGTCTCCAGGTCCGACAGGATCGACTTGCCGACGTCAGACAATCCCTGCATTGAGCGGTCAGCGAGCGGCGGCAGGGAGGAAAGGGGGCGGGCGTCTGCTGCCTTGCTGTCGCCAGCGACCAACCCCGACGAGTTCGCGTTGGCGGCCCGGACATCGTCCGTCGCGTCCGCACGCAACCATAAGACGAATCTCGATCCTTTTCCGACCTCACTTTCGACCGTAAGGTCGCCACCCATCAACCGCGCCAGACGACGGCCGATGGTCAGCCCAAGCCCGCTGCCTTCCTGGGGCCGCGAGGGGCCCGACTCTGCCTGAACGAATGGCTCGAAGATCGCCGCGTGCTTGTCCTCCGGAATTCCGTTGCCCGTGTCAGTGACACTGACGCATATGTAGGCACTCCTCGGCTGAAGTCGCGCCGGCCGGTCGGGTGTCGATGTAGCGACCGCTTCGACGGTTATCCGGCCACCCGGCTGCGTGCATTTCACCGCGTTGGAGAGAAGATTTACAAGGATCTGCCGCACGCGCTCGTCATCACCGATGTAATGGGGGAGACTGTCGGCGCCGGGGATCACATCGACCTTGAGATTTTTCACTGCCGCCTGCGGCCGGATCAACTCCAGGGCCGATGTCATGGCCTCCGATACGGCGGCTGGGGCAGTCGCGACGGACAATCGTCCGGCCTCCACTTTGGCGAGGTCGAGAATGTCATTGACGAGCCCAAGAAGATGCTTGGCGCTGATTCGAATACGGCCGACTTGTTTCCGCATTTCGTCAGTCAGGTCTCCCGAGAGGCCAAGATCCATCAACTCCGAGTAGCCGAGAATGGCGTTGAGCGGGGTGCGCAGCTCGTGCGACATGATGGCGAGGAAATCGGACTTCGCCTGGCTTGCCGCTTCCGCTTCGAGCCTGGCCTCGCGCTCGCAGGAAAGCTGGCGCGCGCGTTCCTCGGCATGTCTGCGATCCGTGATGTCGCGAAGCGAGACGAGCTCGGCGATCTCGCCTTCCCATTCGGTCTCCACAACTCGAAGCTCGGCGAAGACCACGTCTCCACCACCTCGCCGTACGATTTCCATCTCGGTTGTCTCGCCGGCGACGAGGGAAGATCCGAATGGGGTGCCGATCAGATCGGCAGCCTTCCGGTTGAAAAGCCGCTCCGCCGCAGGGTTCGCGAAGCGGATTTCTCCGTGGCTGTCAACAATTACGATCCCGTCTGCCAGGCTCGCGATAATTGCGCGCAGCCGGTCCGACGAGCCGACCCCCGAACCGGTGCCGCCTCGATACACTTCAGTTGATGGATTGGTGTCGGACATGCTCGAGATACCAGAATTGTGTGAAGCTCCGGGAGGCCGGTGTTCAGACACTCGCCGCAGATGGCTTAGCTTATGCAACCTGCGCGCCCGATCACACGCGCCATCTGGCACGAATCTTCGCGCTTGGAGAGAGTTGGATCAAGTTCGCAACGCCGCAATGAGGAGGGAACCCTGTCCAAGTACCTGCTTAAGCTGTACGTAACCGGATCGAGCTCCCGCTCGGACTCTGCCATCACTAACCTCCGCCGCATTTGCGAAGAGGAGCTCGAAGGGCAGTACCAGCTCGAGATCATTGATGTTCTCGAATTTCCCGACCAGGCCGAGGACGCGCGGATCCTTGCTACTCCGACCTTGATCAAGTCGCTGCCCGTGCCGCTGAGACGAGTTATTGGAGACCTGTCCGACAAGGAGAAGGTGCTTCTCGGACTTCAGCTACGGCCGACGGTGAGCAACAGCGGTCGTGATGAGGCGGCCTCATGACGGGCGCGGCAAGGCAGCAGGCGGTCGAGAAGATCGCAACGGGAATATCCAGCTTCGACATTATCGCCAAAGGCGGGCTGCCGCGGAATCGCACCACACTCATATCGGGAACCGCAGGCAGCGGAAAAACGATTTTTGCGGTGCAGTTTCTTGCAGCTGGAATAGCGGCGGGCTCTCCGGGAGTGTTCGTAACTTTCGAGGAGTCGGCCAGCGACATTCGCAAGAACATGCTCAGCTTTGGCTGGGATCTCGAGAAGTGGGAGGCGGACGGACTTCTCCGATTCGTGGACGCGTCCCCGGACCCGAACATTGACAGTATAGAAACAGGAAGCTTTGATCTGGGCGCCTTGCTGGCGCGGGTTCAGAACGCCGTCAACAAGGTGAAGGCGGAACGCGTCGCAGTCGACTCGCTCGGCGCCGTCTTCTCTCAGTTTTCGGATCAGTCGATCGTTCGCAGTGAGCTGTTTCGTATCGCCTCGGCGCTGAAGAGTATGGGCGTAACTGCCGTCCTCACCGCGGAGCGAGTCGACGACTACGGCCACATCGCCCGGTTTGGTGTCGAGGAATTCATTGCCGATAACGTGATGATTCTCCGCAACGTGCTGGAAGACGAAAGCCGTCGGCGCACGATCGAGATTCTAAAGTTCCGTGGCTGCGATCACCAGAAGGGCGAGTATCCATTCA
Organism: Gemmatimonadaceae bacterium; assembly: GCA_046593625.1. Taxonomy (GTDB): domain Bacteria; phylum Gemmatimonadota; class Gemmatimonadetes; order Gemmatimonadales; family Gemmatimonadaceae; genus UBA4720. Next base: position 4,219 of record JBKJNN010000005.1, read on the forward strand.
CGATCGTGCCTGATGGCGGCGTGATCGTGATTCCGCTGTCGGCGATGCAGCTGAGCATGAAATCGTCGAACGTTCGCATTTCGTCTGGAAACACATCCCTCGACGAGATGTGCGGTGGAGGGCTTTTTCGCGACTCGGTGACGCTCGTGTCCGGAGCGACCGGAACGGGAAAGACCCTGACCGTGACTCAGTTTTTACAGGGGGGCGCAAAGAACGGCGAGCGGTGTCTCCTTCTGGCTTTCGAGGAGAGCCGCGATCAGCTCTTTCGCAACGCGACAGGGTGGGGTTTCGATTATGAGCAGATGGAGCGCGACGGACTGCTTCGTGTTGTCTGCGACTATCCCGACATCTCGGGTCTCGAGGACTGGCTTGTGACCATTCAGGCAACCATTGTGGACTTCAAGCCACAGCGGGTGGCTCTCGACAGTCTGTCAGCCCTCGAACATGTCGGAACAGCGAAGGCGTTTCGCGAGTTTGTCATCGGGCTCACGTCGTTTATCAAGCACCAGGAGATCACCGGGCTGTTCACCTCCACCACCGCAAGCCTGATGGGTGGTGATTCCATTACCGAAACCCATATCTCGACGCTGACTGATTCGATCATTCTTCTCCGGTACGTCGAGATGTTTGGAGAGATGAAGCGTGGCCTGACGGTTCTCAAGATGCGTGGGTCGTGGCACGACAAGGCAATACGCGAGTTTACGATCGACAAGGGCGGAATGAAGATGGGACGGCCGTTCAGGAATGTGACTGGCATCCTGGCGGGGGCTCCGGTACATGTGTCACCGGGCGATTTAGAGCGCGTCTGGAGCCACTTTGACTCGAAGCCGGGGCGGCACTCAGGGGACAGGGAGGGGGCAGGCAGCGACCCGGTCGAGAGCACTGAGCGACGGCATGGCGATATGCCGCCAACGTAGAGGCGCAGAGGCGGGTTTCCTTTCGCTTGAAAATCGAACACGAATAGATGCGACTGGGGACCGAGGCCCGTACGGAACGAGGATTGAGGACTTCATTGGCGATCCACGACCTGGTGACGACCGAGAACCCCTGAGGATTGAGGGATCAGGAAGGGTACAGGGGCCGCAAGAGTCCCCCGGTGCTGACAAGCGTGGTTGTCAACACACGTTATTCAGTTGCGGCCGCGCTCACGCGGGATGATCGCCAGCAGCAAGCGTTTCTTCTCCTCAAGCGCATGCTGCCACCACCAGCCGCGAATAACAGGCTCGCAGGGGGCAGCTCGTTCAGCAGGTTAGCCTTACGCTTGCGACGGGCACCTACGGGATCACGAGAGGACAAAATGCGGCCTCTGGCGCCATTCGGGTCTCTGGCGATCGAATCGAATTTTCGCAATCGAGTGCGTGCGCAGGGACCGGAGCGTACAAGTGGGTACTCTCTGCGGATTCCCTTACGTTTACCAACCTGGGTGACCCGTGCCCTGGCCGAGCCGAGGTTCTGGATGGCATCACATACAATAAAACCCCGTAAGGCAGATCATTAAATGAGGAACGCACAGCCAGTGAGTGACAAAGGGCGTCCTGAGGTGCGCCTTTTTTATTCCGCGTCGGATGCTATTGCTTCATACCTTCAAAACGGAACTGGCGAACTGAGTTCGGGCGGGTAGTCTCGTAGTTCGCAGTCGTGACATCAATGAGCTTCCCGTCATGGAGCCGATACGTAGTTCGCAGGTCCGTCACTTTCATTCCTGAGCGAACGCCGCTCGCCAACTGTCCCGCTTGGGTGGTGATGCTATCGCCGGTGAGTGTCGTTGCGTATGGGCACGATTTCGCCGTTCGGCTGAAGAAAGCTCCATTCCTCCGGATCTGCACTGGCCGCGAGCACGTGAGTCGTGAGCGTGCTGTCGTTGTCCATGCTCATCACGCGCGTGTTCCATTTTCCCACAACGCCGAGTATCCGTCCCAACGGGCGAGCAATCCGGGCTCACGTTCGCCTTGATGCTGACCAAGGGCTCTTTGCAGGTACCCAGATATCAGGTACCAGGACGCGGGTAGCAGGTAGCAGGTAGCAGTCAACAGGCAATATCTTAAAGCATGACGTTTGAATTCCTGCCGGGTGGCGTACTGATTCAGCGTGGTATGGATGACCTCAGGGCGGGCATCATCAGTGACCACGCCCTCGTGGTGATGATCGGCGCGCCCCGACTCCGCTCATTGGGCTTGGACGTACCGCCTTCCGAAGTGTCCGACCCGGAGTCAAGGCTCTATCAGCGCCTGTCAGCGCGCGACCCCGATTCGGCGCATTCACGTTATAATGCGCTGATTCGCCAGCTTGTGTCATTCGAGAGGGCGCTCCCATCCGGCGACCAGTAGACGCCGCACGGGTTCGCCAGTTCATGGAGCGTCTGGCGAAACACGCCACGTCCGACGGTCGTGTGTACTTCGCCGGTGGTGTGACTGCTTTGCTGATGAGGTGGCGCTCAAGTACCATCGACATCGACTTGAAGCTGGTTCCTGAACACGATGCCTTGTTTCGGGCACTTCCGGAGCTCAAGGAATCGCTCGAGATCAATATCGAGCTTGCGGCGCCGGATCAATTCATACCGCCGCTCCCGGATTGGGAAAACCGCAGCCTGTTCATCTCTCGCATCGGGCAACTTTCCTTTCACCACTACGATTTTTATGCACAAGCGCTGGCGAAGATCGAGAGGGGACATTCAAGAGACGTGATGGATGTGGCGGCGATGATTGATCGGCAATTGATCGATCCTCGCAGGATGCTCGTTTATTTCGGCGAGATCGAGTCCGAACTCTATCGTTATCCGGCGATCGACCCGTCTGCATTTCGCCGGGCAGTGCAGGATGCAATTTGCAACGCACAATGATGCAGGCAGGCCGAGTTGCAACCATACCTGCGAAAACTGGTGAGGGTGGAACAATTTAGTTGCTGACCGGCCGGGAGCTGCATACAGGCATGCTGATTTGGATAGTCGGCGTAATGTTCCCTCTAGAGAGCATTCCACCTGGTAGCGAAGAGCTCCTCGACACGAAGTCCGACCCGGGCAAAATCCATCGCCCGGTCCGCCAAACCTCGACTTGCACAATCGGACGGGGCTTCTATCTTCGACTCGTTCGGTCGTTTTTACTGCCGGTGGGAGTAGCGGCATGTCAGAGTTCCCGCGGATACTCGAGAAGTTGCTCAGCAGCGACCCGCCAACGGACGCCGCGTGGTCGGCCTTTGCGCTCGAATACACCGCGCTGCTTCTTCATGTCGCACGCTCGACAGCCCGCGGGCGTGATGACGCGATGGATGCGTATGCATATCTGCTCGAGCGATTGAGCGAAGACGGATGCAGGCGGCTTCGGGCCTACGCATTGGATCCGCGAAGCAAGTTCACAACCTGGCTGGTGGTTGTGGCCCGCCGGATCTGCATCGACTACCACCGGATCAGGTACGGGCGAATCAGGGATTCGGAGTCGGCGCGGGCGCGCGACCGTCGCAACAGTCGCCGGCGTCTGGAGGATCTTGCCGAGGAGGGGGAGGACGCCGACGAGGTCGCTGATGAAAACAGTATTCGACCCGATCGCGAGGTAGAGGTCGCCGAACTGAGCGGCGAGCTGACGTCGGCGGTTTCGTCGCTGCCATCTGCTGATCGGCTGCTGATCAAGCTCAGATTCGAGGACGGGCTTTCGGCAGCGGAGATCGCGCAGGTTCTTCGATACCCCTCCCAGTTTCATGTCTATCGCCGCATCAATTCGATATTGTCCAGTCTGCGGACGTCGCTTCGCTCACGCGGGTTCGAAACCGCGGCGTCATGAGCTTCAGTAATATGGGGAAGGCTGTCCGTTTCATAATGCTATGGAGCAGAGCGCTGAAGCGGTTCAGACCGAAGTCACCACGGTGAGTGCCGATGGGCCACTGCCGCCTGAGGATGTGGCAGCATATCTCGACGGCAGGCTGAGTGACGAGGCGCGGGAGCGCGTCGAGTCAGTGCTCGCAGGGAGTGCCGAGGCTCGCGCGGAGCTGGTAGAAGCGTCGCGGTTGATCGCAACGATCCCCGTGCGGCAGACGCAGCCGAAGCGACCGTGGGTACTGGTGTCGGCTGTCGCCGCCGCGGCGGTGTTGGCGCTCGTGATGGGTCCTTCCCTCTCTCAAAAGCCAGCGACTCAGCAGATCGCGACCGAGCGTCGTGCGCCGGTATCGCCGGGCTCAGGAATCCGAACGCTATCCCCGGAGGACGGGGCATTGATCGGTTGGTCCGGTGCGCGGGCTGATGTGCGCTTCACGTGGGCTGCCGTCCCTGGCGCGACCTATCAACTGACGGTGACGGACGCAGAGGGTCGCACGGTATGGCAGGCGGACACGACCGACACCACGCTCGTCCTTCCCCAAACGGTGGAATTGTCCGGTCCAGCGAGCTACTACTGGAACGTTGATGCTCTCGCTCCGGACGGCTCATCAGCGACCACTGGCGTCCGCGAGTTCAGGGTCCCGAAGAAATGATGCTGCGGCGCACTCGTGCCATGGTGGCGCTGGCATCGGTGCTGGCGAGTGCATGTCACACGGGCGAGCGCGACGAGAAATCCGCTGTGACGAATAGGAGCCGTGCGCTGGACTTTGCGCACAGTGCATCGGCCGACTCAACCCTTTCAAACGGGGAATCGGCGTACAAGCGAGGCGAGTACGACTCGGCGTCGTTAATTCTCGACCGGGGTCGACGTCAGGCAATTCTCGCCGGCGATTCTGCGGCTGTCGCCCGCGGGCTTACCTGGCTGGGATTGACGGCGTGGCGTCGTGGCAAGTACGCCGATGCGAGGGAAGTCGGCGAGCGGGCGTTGGAGATGAAGATTCGCCTGGACTTGAAAGAGGATTTATTCCGATCCTACAACGCACTCGGACTTCTGGCCCACGCTGAGGGCCGGCTAACGGAAGCCGCGAGGCTGTTCTCCCATGCTCACGCGAGCGCTCTGTCGGTGAACGACTCGGTGAGCGTCGCGAAAGCGCTAGGCAACCTTGGCCTTGTTCATTCCGACGCCGGCGCGTTCGATCTCGCACGCGAGGAGTTCAAGGCTCTGTTGGCCGGCGCACGCCGCGCCGGCGACAGTGTAGGGGTAGGAAACGCCCTCGCCAATCTCGGAATGCTCGAGGTTCGAAGCGGCGACGCGACTGCGGGCATCGATTGGCTTTCTCAAGCTCGCCAGGCGTACGGCACACCTGATCCCGCGCAGGAAGAAAATATGCTGGGGCACCTCGGCACGGCCTATTCCGCACTTGGCGAGTTGCAGCAGGCTATCGCCTACATGGACAGTGCGCTGCGTGTCGCGAGAAAGCATGGGCTCAAGCTTCAGGAATCGGAGGATCTGCAGATCCTTGCCGAACTGCTCGGCGAAGCCGGAGACCATCAGCGCGCCCTCGACTTTCTCGGAAGGGCGCACGCAGTCGGCGAATCGATTGGGGCACGCGGGAGACTGGGGGAGATTGCCCGCGCACGGGCCCGCGAGCTGACACTCATCTCCCGACATGATCTTGCACGATCTGCGGCCCGTGATGCAATAGCCGTACATCGGTCGAGCGGCTTCCGGCTCGAGGAACTGCGCGACCATTTGTTGCTGGCGGAGATAGCGCAAATATCGAATCGCCCGTCGGAAGCCGCGATTGCTCTGCATGCGGCCGACTCGCTGGCCGCTCTTCTGAACCTTGGCATGGCGAGTGAGAACGCGGCACTCGGCCGCGCGCGCGTTGCTGATCTGGCTCGAGATGCGGCGGCTGTTCTCCGCGCATTGACGGCTGAAATATCGTTCTCGAGAATGGGTCCCGCTGCACAGGGCGAAGCATTCGCGCTTCGAGCTCGCGCGTTCGCCCGGCTAAGCCAGTGGCCCGAGGCGGTTAACGCGGGCCGTCAGGCAGTAGCCCGGCTGGAGGGAATACGCCAAAGGATCGGAGAGGGTCCGTTGCGGGTGTCGTTCGTCAGCGAGCAATCGTTGGTCTATGCCGATCTGGTTATTGCGCTGCTTCACCTCGGCCACACAGCCGATGCGCTGGAGGTCGCCGACGCGGCGAGGGGTAAGGCCCTTCTAGAGCACATTGGAGCGCTGGGTCGCGAGGCGCGCGCGAGCACTGCGGATCTTGCGGAAAGCCAGCAGCTTCTCCGCCGGATTGATTGGTTGGCGGATCGTCTGAGACTGGCGGACACGATTCCGGCTCGCGATCGAAGCGGAAAGGTTCGCCTCGACCTGCGGGAGCTGTCCACCAGGCTGGCGGAAGCGCGCCGCGACTACGAGGACAGGATCAGGAGGGTGGCTACCCGGGACCCCAGAAGTGCCGCCCTGATTGGCGCGTCCTCCGTTGGGGCAACGGCGATACGGAGCGCGCTCGCTCCAGGAGAAATGCTGATCGAGTACATGGCGACGCAGCGCGGGTTGCTCATCTTTGCCGCAAACCGCGACACCATACTGTGGGTTGAAAGCCCGACCTCGCTGGAAGACCTTGCGCCCCGAGTGCGGCTGGCCGCGGAGCTGACGAGCAGGAGAGCGGGGGCGAGTCGGCCGCAGATACTGCGAGCCCTCTACGAACTATTGATTGAACCCGTTAACAGAATCATGCCGCTCAAAGGCTACGAGTCACTACTCGTGGTGCCGCATTCCGTGCTTGCATATCTCCCATTTGCGGCCCTTGTAGATCCTGGCGGAAAATATCTTGTCGAGGATCATTCAATTGTCCTTCTCCCTTCGGCGTCGGCGCTCCCATATCTGCGAACCGCGGAGGGAGGGACCAACGAAAACAGGAGCAGCATATTCGCACCGTTTCCCGACGAGCTTCCTGGTACGCGGGCGGAAGCAATCGCGGTGAATCGAATCGCCCCCCGGCCCGCCTCCTACCTCGGCGGCCAAGCGACCGAGAAACAGTTACGGGAGGCACTCAACCTTCCGGGTATCGTTCACATCGCCAGTCACGCAGAGCTGAACCACTCCAGCCCTATGTTTTCGCACATTGAGCTGGCGCTCGGTCGCTCCCGCAAACCGTCGGATGACGGGAGGTTCGACGTGCACGAGCTGCTGGGAATAGGGGTTCAGAGCCAACTCGTGTTCCTGTCGGGATGTGAGACGGGAGCGGGCGCGGCCTGGTCGACGTCGTTCCGTAGAGCGCAGGACTATGCTACGCTCTCGCAGGCGTTTCTCTATTCGGGCGCGCGTGATGTTGTGGCCACACTGTGGCGGATAGACGACCGCGGGGCGGCGGTTTTCGCAGGGCGGTTCTACACTGAGCTCGCCGGCCGCCCGGCAGCGGAAGCGCTGGCAATGGCGCAGCGGGCGATGATCCGGGATCCCGTTTACTCGTCGCCCAGGTATTGGGCGGGTTACACGATCAGCGGCAGAGGCGGCTCCACCGCGGTCGCGCAATCTTCGAGAGTTTCGTCCGTTAAATAGTCTCACAGGCCCATACCAGGACTAGCCGATGACAACGAATCGCTGTTCGTTCAAGCCACTCCAGTTCGTGACGCGATGGGTGTTCGCGGCGGGTGCCGTGCTGCTCCTGGCGTGCAACAGCGAGCCGTCGTCTACGACCCGTCCGGGGTTGAATGCGCCGCTCGCCGCAAGGGCGACTGGCGATGTTGTCGTGTCGGCGACTTCGCCTGACTCAGCCAGCCAGGACACGACGCTCGACGTAACGATCAGCGGAAGCGGGTTCACCGCGGGGTCGGCCGCACAGTGGGCGCTTGCCGGCGTGACGGATCCTGCTCAGGTGCGAACCAACAGCACGAAGTATATCAATTCCAAAACGCTTGTAGCCAACATCACCATCAGCGCGGCAGCGACCACCGGGAAATGGGACGTTGTGGTGACGAGCGGGTCAAAGGGTGGCATCGGTTCGGAACTCTTCGCGGTCAAACTCTCGACCCCAACGGGTACGTGGAAGCTTCCGCTTGCGGATGCAAGTCTCTCGCTGAAGAGCGACCGGCGGTACGACGACGGGACGTATTCAGTCTACGCCGCCGGCGTTTGCAATGTCTCGGGATCGATCTTCACGGGAGAGAGCGGTAGCACCAACAATTCAGGAGACGCGACGATTCAGACGAGCAAGCCCACCAAGGGCAAATGCGGCCGCCAGTTCACCATTGGGTATCCCGATGGCTATACGGAGACACTTATCAGCTTCAACAATCTGAACCTGCTCGAAAACACTACATACTCGGTTCCTGTGGGGACGACGGTCATGAGGCGGCTGGTGGTGAATCCGGGTGTCCTGGCGAACAACCCGTCCCGTTGCGGAAGGCTTCATTTCGGCGTAGGCCCGCTTGGTGAGAAAGGCATCGGGAGTGACAGCGTGCAGGTGACGCGGATTGATCCGAGCACATGGCAGGTCCAGTCGCAAGCGGCGCCGAACAATCTGGCTCTGTGCGAAACGAACGGCCAGCTGTACCGAATGCAGGTGAGCTTCGTGATAGTATCGAGTCGTCCGCTGCCGTAGACAACAATAAAGTGGGAAGAGGCCGTTCGCCGCCAGAAGGATGCGGTGAGCGGCCTTTTCTATTTCTCAGTCTGGGTTTCGGATCATTTGGCGAGTGTCAATCTTTTTGGGTCAAAGGCAATCGGCGCGCAAAAAAACTATGCGTGTGCCGTTCAATAATGCGAGCACGAAGCTATTGATCTGCCACCCGCATTGGAGAACTGGCCATGAATCGATCCATACCCCTCAGCCTCCCCTTCATGATCCTTGCCGCAACTGCGTGTGGGGATCAGGTCACCAACCCATCTCCTATCGCGTCTCCCATGATGCGAGAGGCCCGAGGTGGCCCCGTCGATCCAACGGACACCTGGAAAATTCCCCTTGACGACGCGACTCTCGCGTTGAGGAGCGATCACGCGTACAGCGACGGGACCTACTCGGTGTACACAAGCGGGGTTTGCAACGTCAGCGGGACGATCTTTGCGACGACCGCAGCATCTAATTCGGGCGATGCTACAATTCAGACAAGCAATCCAACCAAGGGCAAGTGCGGTCGCCGATTCACCATCGTCTACCCCGATGGCATTACCGAAACGCTTGCAAGTTTCAACAATCTGAACCTTCTGCAGAACACGACGTATTCCATTCCCGTTGGGGCGACGGTCATGCGGCGACTGGTGGTGAATCCGGGTGTCCTGGCGAACAACCCGTCCCGTTGCGGAAGGCTTCATTTCGGCGTAGGCCCACTCGGTGAGAAAGGCATCGGTAGCGACAGCGTCGCCGTCACGCGCATCGACGGCAGCACCTGGCGGGTTCAGTCGCAGGCAGCGCCAAACAACAAGGCCTTATGCGAGACGAACAACCAGCTTTACGAGATGCCAGTGAGCTTCGTCATCGTTTCGAGTTATCCGTTGCCGTAGTCAAGCACGGTCGCTAACTGTCCGGCGCTGGACGAAGAGGCGCCGGCACGCGCCGCGGGTACCGCGTGCGACAAATCGTTACGGTTGCGCGCTTGATCTTGCTCGGTAGCCCCTTCGGATTCCAGACCCTCCATGCCCAGCCGCCGACAAACTCCTCGGGGCTGGACATGGTAACCCGCTCCTCGGGCGTTGAACGTTCTGTGTTAAACGTGGTGGTGGGTCGGCTTGCCCCGCTACCGTTGAACGTTCCTGTGTTGACATGGGCGTCAGCTGGAGTATTATTAGAGGCTGTTCACAATTCAACGCCGGATCAGTAATAAGCCGGCGCGCCCTTGGGTCCCCACCGCGTTACAGTAGCGGCTGCACCCGGCGGCAGCGGATGGATACCGGCCCTTTATGGGGTGCCCTGGTCCACCCGCGTTTTTGTTGGTTTTTGGCTGGCTGTGACCAGTGTGCAACGTCATCACGCAGTAAAGCAATTCCGAGGTTAACCAAACATGGCCGGAAGAATACGCATTCGTCTCAAAGCGTTCGATCACGCAGTGATCGATCAGGCGTCGGCGGACATTGTCCGCACGGCAGAAAAGACGGGTGCCCAGGTGTCGGGGCCCATTCCGCTCCCGACAAAGACGAAGCGCTGGACTGTGCTTCGCTCGCCGCACGTGGACAAGAAATCCCGCGAGCAGTTCGAGCTGAAGACGCACAAGCGCCTCATCGACATTCTCGACAGTCGCGCGGCGACTGTCGATGCGCTGACCAAGCTGGATCTCCCGGCTGGCGTGGACGTCGAGATCAAGGTCGAGTAGAAAAATGATTGGAATTATCGGCAGAAAGCTGGGCATGACCCAGATATTCAATGAAAGTGGCCATCAGATTCCGTGCACGGTAGTTGAGGCAACGCCCAACTCCGTCGTACAGGTGCAGACGCCCGAAGCAGCCGGCATCGCGTCCGTGCAGCTCGGCTACGGCGAGCAGAAGCTGGCGCGCGAGAGCAAGAAGGGTGAGCGCACTCCGCGGGGCCGTCGCGCGCACAAGGCAGTGGTTGGCCACGCAGCAAAGGCCGGCCTCTCAACGGCGCCAAAAGTCCTGAAGAGCTTCCGTCTCGACGACGGGCCGAAGGACACAGACGTGCCCGCCTACAATCTCGGCGACAAGGTCACGGTCGACATCTTCGCCCCGGGCGACCAGGTGAAGGTCACCGGCACTTCAAAGGGTCGTGGATTCCAGGGTGTCGTGAAACGCTACGGCTTTGCCGGCGGACCGAACACTCACGGAAACACGAAGCACCGCCGTCCCGGTTCCATCGGACCAGGCACAAATCCGTCGCGAGTAATCAAGGGCAAGAAGATGCCTGGTCATTACGGCGACCATCGTCACACTCAGACTCACCTCCGCGTCGAGAAGATCGATGCAGAGCGGAACCTGATCTACATCCGCGGTTCGGTTGCCGGCCCCACCAACGGCATCGTCCTCGTGAAGAAGCAGGGTTAATCAATGGCCGAGAATACTACGATCAACGCTCCCGCTTACACGTCGCAGGGAAAGGCGCGCGAAAACGTCGCCCTTCCTTCCGATCTGTTTGACGGAACGATCAACATGCCGGTGATGCACCAGGCCGTTAAGGCGTACCTGGCCAATCAGCGTCAGGGCAACGCTTCCACCAAGACCCGCGGTCTGGTCATCGGTGGTAATCAGAAGCCCTGGAAGCAGAAGGGAACAGGCCGCGCCCGTCAGGGCTCCATCCGCTCCCCGAACTGGGTCGGCGGTGGTACGGTCTTCGGTCCGCGTCCGCGCAGCTATGCGCAGTACGTTCCGCGCAAGGTTCGCGCACTTGCTCGCAAGAGCGCATTCAATGCGCGTGCCCGCGAGAACGCGGTCATCATCGTTGACGCGTTTGACTACGATGCTCCGAAGACTTCGCAGCTGCTTGGACTGCTCACCGCACTCGGTGTCGCCGACAAAAAGGTTCTGATTCTGACTGACGGCGTGAACTCGAACGTGTACATGAGCGGCCGCAATCTCGCACGCGCTCACGTTCTGCCTTACTCGGATGTCTCCACGTATCACCTCCTTTGGTCGGATGTTGTTCTGATCGAAGGTAGCGCGCTGACGCGCGCTGAGACGCGAGAGGATGCAGAGGCGCGAGAGGACGCAGAGGGCGCAGAGGGCGCAGCGGGCGCAGAGGATACAAAGAGCGCACCCAGCAAAAAGAAGACTGCGGGGCGCAAAGCCGCCGTGAAGTCGGCTGCAAAGAAGTCTGTGCGCAAGTCGCCTGCTAAAAAGACGGGACGAAAGACTGTCGCGAAGAAGACGGTCGCCAAGAAGAGCACGGCCAAGAAAGCAGCGGCAAGGAAGTCTGCCGCCAAGAAGAAGGGGAAGTAATCAATGAGCTCAGTCCATCGTACCATCGTCCGCCCGATCGTCACCGAGCAGAGCTCGGCAGCGTATCAGGAGCGCGGCGAATACACGTTCCGCGTCGCCAGCGATTCAACCAAGACTTCGATTCGCGCTGCAATCGAGAAGCTGTTTGGAGTCAAGGTTACCGGTGTCTGGACGTCGAACCAGCGCGGCAAGACGCGCAGGGTCGGCCAGTCCATCGGTCGCAGGCCGCATTGGAAGAAGGCCGTCGTGAAGCTTCGCGACGGTGACACAATCGACATCTTCGAGGGTTAACGGTCATGGGTGTTCGTCAGTTCAAGCCGGTAACCAAGAGCTCGCGCTTCCGCAGCGTTTCAGACTTTGCGGAAATCACGCGCACGACGCCGGAGAAGTCGCTCGTCGAGCCGCTCAAGAAGTCGGGCGGACGCGACAATCATGGTCACATCTCGATGCGCCGCATCGGCGGTGGCCACAAGCGTCAGTACCGCATCATCGACTTCAAGCGCAACAAGCACGGCATGTCCGCGGTTGTGCAGCACATCGAGTACGATCCGAACCGCTCCGCCCGCATTGCGCTGGTCGAGTACGAGGATGGAGAGAAGCGCTACATCCTGCATCCGAAGGGTCTGTCGGTAGGCGACAAGATTGTTTCTGGACCGGGCTCTGACACGCGAACGGGCAATGCCCTTCCGCTGCGCGAGATTCCACTCGGAACCGACGTTCACAACGTCGAGCTGAAGCCAGGCAAGGGCGGGCAGGTCGCGCGCTCGGCCGGCACTTCAGTCGAAGTTGTCGCGAAGGAAGGCGAGTACGTCACGCTTCGCATGCGCTCGACTGAAATGCGCCTCGTGCATGGCACCTGCCTCGGTACTGTCGGCGTTGTCGGCAACTCCGAGCACGAGCTGATGTCGCACGGCAAGGCAGGCAAGAGCCGCTGGCTTGGCAAGCGTCCCAAGGTTCGTGGTGAAGTCATGAACCCGGTGGATCACCCGCACGGTGGACGTACGCGCGGTGGGCGAAACGTTGTGAGTCCGTGGGGCAAGAAGGAAGGCGTGAAGACCCGGAACAAGAAGAAGCCGTCCCAGCGTCTGATCGTCCGTGGCCGCAAGCGCGGCAAAGCGACGAAGTAGCCCAAACAAGGAATTACGTAAATGGCGAGAAGCGTAAAGAAGGGGCCGTTCATTCAGGACGCCCTGCTGAAAAAAGTGGAAGTGATGAACTCGAACAACGCAAAGAAGGTCATCAAGACCTGGGCGCGCTCGAGCACCATCATTCCTGATTTCGTCGGGCACACGTTTGCGGTGCACAACGGGAACAAGTTCATCCCTGTCTACGTGACGGAGAACATGGTCGGGCACAAGCTCGGCGAATTCTCCCCCACGCGGCTGTTCCGCGGCCATACGGGCGCGAAGGCAGTCGACAAGAAGGCCGGTGGCGTTCCGTCCGGACCAAGGGGAGGCAAGTAACTCATGGCCGCCCGCAAGAAAACAGCTACGGCCAAGACAGCGGCCGGTGACGTCGAGGCGAAAACGCCCGCCCGCAAAACAGCTGCGAAGAAGACCGCCGCAAAGAAAACTGCTGCAAAGAAGACCGCTGCCCGGAAGTCCGTGCAGCATGCACAGCCGATGGCTGACGCGACTGCAATTCAGCGCAGCGCCAGGCAGTCGCCTTACAAGATGCGCCTCGTGATCGACCAGATCCGCGGCAAGAACGTGAACGACGCGCTCGGACTTCTCAAGTTCTCGAAGAAGCACGCTGCAAAGCAGATCGAGAAGACGCTGAACAGCGCAGTCGCAAACGCAGAGTACGCAGCACGCCAGAACAACGAGTCACTCGATGTTGATACGCTTTACATCAAGCACGCCATTGTGAACGAGGGGCCGAAGATCAAGCGCTTCATGCCCGCCGCTCAGGGACGCGCCACTCCAATTCAGAAGCGAACGAGCCACGTGCATATCGTGGTCGGCGCGAAGGAAGGGAAGTAATGGGACAGAAAGTACATCCGATCGGCTTCCGCCTTGGTATTTCCAAGACGTGGCGCTCGACATGGTATGCCGACCGCGATTTCCCTGCGCTTCTGCGCGAGGATGAGCTGCTGCGCAACTACCTCAAGCAGCGTCTCGGACACGCCGCCATTGCCGACATCCGCATCGAGCGGAAGCCGGGCAAGGTCGTCGTTACGATTCACACCGGCCGCCCTGGCGTCGTCATCGGAAAGAAAGGAACGGAAGTCGATCAGCTTCGCGACGAGCTTGCCCAGATTTCCGGTAAGGAAGTCGGCATCAACGTCGAGGAAATCAAGCGCCCGGAACTGGATGCTCAGCTGGTTGCCGACAACATTGCAAATCAGCTCGCACAGCGGATCTCATTCCGCCGCGCCATGAAGCGCGCGGTGCAGAGTGCGATGCGCATGGGTGCCGGCGGCATCAAGATCAAGTGCGGTGGCCGCCTCGGCGGTGCAGAAATCGCGCGTACAGAGGGATACCACGAAGGACGTGTACCTCTTCATACGCTCCGCGCTGACATCGATTACGCAACGAGCACGGCAAAGACGACGTTCGGAACGATCGGCGTGAAAGTCTGGCTGTTCAAGGGCGAGATCGTGGAAGATCGCCGCGGCAAGACTTACTCGACCGGCGTCTAGGAGATAAGCGATGCTGAGTCCGAAGAGAGTGAAGTTCAGAAAGATGTTCAAGGGCCGCATGAAGGGTCTGTCGACCCGCGGTTCGACCGTGGCGTTCGGCGCCTACGGTCTGCAGGCGCTGGAGCCCGGCTGGGTTTCCAACCGGCAGATCGAGGCGGCACGTGTGGCTCTTACGAGACACATCAAGCGCGGCGGCAAGGTATGGATCAGGATTTTCCCCGACAAGCCGATCACCAAGAAGCCTGCCGAAACCCGCATGGGTAAGGGAAAGGGTTCACCCGAGGGCTGGGTGGCGGTTGTAAAGCCGGGACGTGTGATGTTCGAGCTGGAAGGCGTGACGCCTGAGATCGCAAAGAAGGCGATGGCACTTGCCGGAGCCAAGCTCGGCGTGAAGTCGAGATTCGTGGCCCGAGAGGAGGCGCATACAGATGCTTAGCAGCAAGGACATTCGCGAGTTGAGTGAAGGCGAGATCAACGCACGTGTAGCCGAGATGGAGGAGGAGAGATTCCGCCTCACGTTTCGCGCGGGCACGGAGACGCTGGAAGATCCGCTGCGACTTCGCGTGATCAGAAAGGATGTGGCGCGGCTCAAGACTGTGCTGCGTGAGAAGATCATCGGGATCGCCGAAGCCGGCACATCGGCGTCGCTCCCCAGGGCGGGTGGCGCAAAGACGCGCCGCATTCGCCGGAAAAAGTCGGGTGCGACCCGCTCGAGCAAGAGGACTTAAGGAAAGATGGCTGAGACACAGCAGGAGAACGCTCAGGCAGTGAGCCGCGCGTCGCGTAAGGCGCGTACGGGCCTCGTCGTGAGTGACAAGATGGAGAAGACCGTGGTCGTCTCGATCGAGCGCCGGGTGCAGCATCCGGTGTACGGGAAGATGGTGCGTCGCACCAAGCGCCTGAAGGCGCACGACGAGAACAACGACGCCAAGACCGGCGATACCGTGCGCATCATGGAGACGCGCCCGATGTCAAAGGGAAAGCGGTGGCGCGTCGTCGAGATCGTCGAGCGGGCCCGCTAAATCCACTGACTTCATAGAACCAGGAACTTTCGATGATTCAACAGGAATCGGTGGTCAAGGTCGCGGACAACTCCGGCGCGAAAACAGCGCTGGTTATCCGTGTACTCGGCGGCACGCGCCGGCGTTATGCCGGACTCGGCGACGTCGTGATCGTGGCCGTCAAGAACGCGCTGCCAAACGGAACGGTAAAAAAGTCCGAGGTGGCCCGCGGTGTCGTGGTGCGCACGGCGAAGGAGACGCGCCGCAAGGACGGCTCGTACATCCGCTTCGACGAGAACGCCATTGTCATTATCAATGAAGCGGGTGAGCCACGTGCGACCCGTATTTTCGGACCAGTTGCGCGCGAACTTCGCGAGAAGAAGTACATGAAGATCGTCTCGCTCGCGCCGGAGGTGTTGTAGCATGCGTGATCTGAAGTACAGAAAAACCGCCAAGAAGCGGCAGCAGACGAGGCACGCAGTCAACGCGTCGCGCCTGAAGCTTCACGTGACCAAGGGCGACACGGTGCGCGTGATGCGCGGCGACGACAAGGGCAAGGAAGGGAAAGTGCTTCGCATTTTCCCGAAGACCGGCCGCGTGCTCGTCGAGGGAATCAACATCGTCAAGAAGCACCGCAAGGCGCGGACGGCAGAGGAACAGAGCGGCATCATCGAGATGGCTGCACCTGTCCATTCGTCCAACCTGATGCTTCTCGACTCGAAAACCGGTGAGCCAACGCGCACAAAGGCGCGAATCGACACCGATGGAACGAAGGAGCGCGTCGGCGCCCGCTCAGGGGAACCAATCCCCCGCGACCGCTGACGGGAGAGATATAAATGGCAACGGCAGAGAAGAAGGGCGCTAAAGGCGCGAAGGGTGGCAAGGACGCGAAGGGTGCCAAGGGCGGCAAGCCCGCGAAAGGCGCTGGCGCACCGCCCCAGCAGGCCAAGAAGCAGAAGGGTGGCGAGAAGAAAGCCGAGTTCACGCAGGGCCCGCACGCTGGTGCGGATCTGCCGATTCCGGCTCCGCGGCTCAAGGGTTACTACGAGACGACGGTTCGCGATCGCCTGAAGCAGCAGTTCAGTCTCAAGAACGTCCACGAGATTCCGACAGTCTCCAAGATCGTCGTGAACTGTGGAGTTGGTGAGGCAATCAAGAACCCGAAGATTCTGGACGCCGTCATCGAGGAGCTGGCAATCATTACAGGCCAGCGTCCGACGCGGCGCAAGGCAAAGAAGTCGATCGCCAATTACGGCCTCCGCGAAGGACAGGAGATCGGTGCGGCGGTTACGCTGCGCGGCGCACGGATGTGGGAGTTTCTCGATCGTTTCATTACGGTTGCGATCCCGCGAATTCGTGATTTCCGCGGAGTCAACACTCGTTCCTTTGACGGCCGGGGCAACTACAGCCTGGGCGTGAAGGAGCAGATGATCTTTCCTGAGATCAACTACGACATGGTTGATCAGATTCATGGAATGGACATCACGTTCGTCACGACGACGAACAGGGATGACATGGCGCTGGCGCTTCTGCGCGAGCTGGGCATGCCGTTCCGGGGCGAAGACAAGCCCATCATCGTGCAGTCGTGATGACTGAGAGAACAACCTTTCTGGTAGAGAGAATAGCAGATGGCGCGTAAAGCCATGGTAGAGAAGAGCAAGCTGAAGCCGAAGTTCGGGGTGCGGCAGCACAATCGCTGCGGGCGCTGCGGCAGGTCGCGCGCTTTCCTCAGAAAATTCGGCATCTGCAGAATCTGCTTCCGCGAGCTGGCACTTTCGGGACTGATCCCGGGCGTGCGCAAGGCTAGCTGGTAACCAATCACTTCCACACGTCTGCGCGCCTGAAGCGCGGAGATACGGCGGAACGAGGACAAGAATAGAATGAGCATGACCGATCCGATTGCCGACATGTTGACGCGCATCCGCAATGCCTGCGGGGCAAAGCACCGCCGCGTCGATATGCCGGGTTCAAAAGTGAAAGTCGAGATAGCGAGAATCCTGAAGGACAACAATTTCATTCAGGATTATCGTACGCTCGAAGAGGAGAGTGGCCGCAAGACGCTCCGCGTCGTACTCAAGTACGCGCAGGGCGGGCAGCCAGTCATTCGCGAGCTGAAGCGCATCTCGACACCTGGACTTCGCAAGTACGTCGGCGTGTCCGAGATACCGCGCGTTCGCAATGGTCTCGGCATGGCGATCCTGAGCACGTCTCAGGGGCTGATGTCCGACCGCCAGGCGCGCCAGGCGCGCACCGGCGGCGAGATCCTCGCCTACATCTGGTGATGAAACGAGACGCAGAGGGCTGCGCTACGCAGAGACGCAGAGGCGCAGAGAAACCAATGGGTAATTCATAAATGTCACGTATTGGAAAAAATCCGATCGACGTTCCCGCGGGCGTTACGATTACGCTGAAGGGAAATCACGTCACGGTAAAGGGACCGAAGGGCGAACTGGCGCGGATGATTCCGGCCGACATGATCATTGCCCAGGAAGACGGCAAGATCACGGTAAACCGTCCGAGCGAAGAGTCGAATCACAAGGCGCTGCACGGCCTGTCGAGAACGCTCATCGCCAACATGGTCGAAGGTGTTACGAAGGGTTTCTCGAAGCAGCTCGACATTGTCGGCGTCGGATACAAGGCGGAGGCACGCCCTTACGGGCTTCAGCTCGCTCTTGGATTCTCGCACGCTGTGGAATACAAGGCGCCGCAGGGCATCAAGCTGAGCGCGCCGGTTCCAACGCAGATCATCGTCGAAGGCGCAAACAAGGAAGTCGTTGGACAGGTTGCCGCGGAACTCCGCAGCCTCCGTCCACCCGAGCCATACAAGGGCAAGGGAATCAAGTACGCGGGCGAACAGGTTCGGCGTAAGGCTGGAAAGGCCGGGGGCAAGTAATGGGAAAGACAGTATTCACAAACACGCGCGCATCACTGCGCACCCGTCGGCATTTTCGCGTTCGCAAGAAAGTGAGCGGAACCAGCGAGCGTCCCCGCCTCGTCATCTACCGTTCGCTGAAGCACATCTACGCGCAGCTCGTGGACGATGTGTCGCAGCGTACACTCATGACGGTCACGGACTCCGGGCTTGAAGGCAAGCGCGTCGAGAAGTCGGCCGAAGTCGGAAAGAGAATCGCTCAGAAGGCAAAGGAAGCCGGCGTCACGAAGGTCGTGTTCGACCGAGGTGGTTACAAGTATCACGGCCGCGTGAAAGCGGTGGCCGACGGAGCCCGCGAAGGCGGGCTGGAGTTCTAAAGGAAATGGCAGATAACGAAACTCAGGGAGCGTCCGCAGGCGGGACGCCCGACGCACAGTCCACTCCTCCGCGCTCCAGTGGCGGCGGTGGTGGCGGACGCAGCGCACGCAGTGGCGGCGGCGCGGGTGGCCGTGGCGGCCGTGGTGGTCCGGGCCGTGGTGGTCCTGGCGGCGGCGGCGGTGGTGGACGCGGCGGCCCCGGCGGCGGACGCGGTGGCCCTGGCGGCGGTGGCGGTGGACGCGACGGCGGCAAGGGCGGACGCGATGGCGGCCGCGGTGGCGATAATCGCGGTGGCGATGGCGGCAGCGAGCTCGTCGAGAATGTCATTGCCATCAATCGCGTAGCCAAGGTCGTGAAGGGCGGACGCCGGTTCTCGTTCAACGCGCTCGTCGCTGTTGGCGATGGACAGGGCAAGGTCGGCTTTTCTACCGGCAAGGCAAACGAAGTCTCCGAAGCAGTGCGCAAGGCAGTAGATGGTGCGCGCCGCAACATGGAAAAGGTCCCGATGACGGGAGGAACCATTCCTCACGAAGTCGTAGGCCAGCATGGCGCAGGCAAGGTTCTCATGAAGCCCGCTGCTCCGGGCGCCGGTGTCATCGCAGGCGGCGCAGTTCGCGCCATCATGGAATGCGCAGGCATCTCGGACATTCTCACGAAGAGTCTGGGATCCACCAATCCACACAACATGGTTCTTGCTGCGCTCGATGGTTTGAAGCAGCTCACGACCGTTGAAGAGATCGCGCGCGAGCGTGGTGTCGAGGTCAGCTCGATCGGCTACCGCTCGAGAGCAAAGGTAAGGGAGGCGCAACTTGGCTAGGACTCACGTTTGGTGGAACACCAAGGGCCCGAAAACGACTCCGAAATCGGAGCTCACCGCGGGCCGTGTTCGCATCAAGCAGGTTAGAAGTGGAATCGGACATTCGTGGCGCATGCGCGCCACCCTGCAGGCGCTGGGACTGCGCAAGCATCAGTCGGAAGCAATCCATCAGGATTCGCCGGCGTTGCGTGGACAGATCAAGCGCGTGCGTCATCTCGTGGAAGTAACGACGGTAGAGGAATAAATCGTGGCGACAAGAAAAAAAGCCGCTGAGGCCGAGACGGTGGAAACGGTCGAGCATCTGGGGCTGCACAATCTCGTGCCGGCTCCCGGTTCGCATCGCGACCGCAAGCGACTTGGCCGTGGTCCCGGCTCAGGCACGGGAAAGACATCCGGCAAGGGTCACAAGGGTTCCAAGGCTCGTGCCGGACATCACGGTCCCGGTGGCGGCAAGCCCCATTTCGAGGGTGGCCAGATGCCGCTCACGAGACGGCTGCCAAAGCGCGGGTTCACCAATATCTTTCGGGTTGAGCACCAGGTCGTTCGTCTGAGCGATCTCGAGCAGCGCATGCCTGAGGGCACCGAAGTCACGAGAGATTCTCTCGTGAACGCCGGCCTCATCAGCGCACGCAAAGGCCCGGCAAAGGTGCTCGCCAACGGTGATCTCTCCCGTGCCGTGACCATCCGTGGCATCAAGATGAGCGCGGGCGCACGTGAGAAGATCGAAGCGGCCGGGGGCCGCGTCGAGGAGTAGAATGGCACAAAACAACCCGGCAGCGGCGGTCCAGAACATCTACCGGACCCCCGAGCTGTGGCAGAAGATGACGTTCACGTTTCTCTGCCTGGTGCTGTACCGTACCGGCGCGCACATCACTGTGCCGGGCGTGGATGTCGTTGCACTTACAGATTTCTTCGCGAACCAGAGCGGTGGCGGCCTTCTCGGCCTCTACGATCTGTTCGTCGGAGGCGGACTCTCGCGCGCGACCGTATTCGCGCTCGGCATCATGCCGTACATCTCGGCAAGCATCTTCATGCAGATTGCCGGCGCAGTCGTGCCGACAGTCGAGAAGATGCAGAAGGATGAGGAAGGACGGAAACAGGTAACGCAGTGGACGCGCTACTTCACCGTTCTCCTGGCGGCGGTACAGGGATGGGGCTTCGCACTCTTCACCTCGTCGCTCGAGAACGCAGTCGTCAATCCCGGATTTGCGTTCAAGGTGCAGATGGTGCTGTTCCTCACCGCCGGCGCGATCTTCGTGATGTGGCTCGGTGAGCAGATCACCGAACGCGGCCTCGGCAACGGCGCCAGTCTCATCATCTTCTTCTCGATCATCGAGCGCTTCTGGCCGGGAATTTTCGGCACGTTCCGCTTTGTGCAGACCCAAGCAGTCGGACTGTTCTCCCTGATCGTTCTCGGCATCGTCATGCTTGGTGTCGTCGCCGGTACCATTGCCATCACGATGGCCGCTCGACGGGTGATGATCCAGATCCCCCAGCGAACGATGGCTCGGGGTCGGATGCGGGAAGCCGCGAAGAACTTCATTCCGCTGCGCGTCAACGCAGCCGGCGTGATGCCGATCATCTTCGCGCAGTCTGTCATCATCGTGCCGGGTGCCATCGCTCAGTTCAGCGGCAACCCAACGGCACAGGCAATGGCCGAGTTCATGCAGCCGGGCACCTGGCTGTACTATGTGATGTCGGCCGTCCTCATCATTTTCTTCACGTATTTCTACACGTCGATCATCTTCAATCCGATCGATTTGTCCGAAAACCTGAAGAAGCAGGGCGGATTCATCCCGGGCGTGAAGCCGGGTTCCAGAACCGCTGAGTATATCGATCACGTCGTCACGCGTATCACGCTTCCGGGTGCCGTGTTCCTTACTTTTATCGCGCTTCTGCCGGTGTTCATTGCCGACATGATCAACGTCCCCTTCCAATTCGGCGGAACATCCCTGCTGATCGTGGTCGGTGTCGCTCTGGACACGATGGCCCAGATCCAGCAGCACCTGCTGCTGCGCAAGTACGACGGCTTCATGAAGAAGGGCCGCGTGCGCTATCGCGGCCGTCAGGCGATGGGCGGCTTCTAAGCCCCCCGTCGCATGATCGTCGTCTTGCTTGGCCCGCCGGGAGCGGGCAAGGGAACCCAGGGCGAGCGCATCGCCGAGCGCCTCGGTGTTCCCAAGATCGCGACGGGCGATGTGCTGCGCGCCGCCGTCCGCGAGGGAACTGACCAGGGGAAAGCGGCCAAGGGATACATGGACCGCGGTGACCTCGTCCCCGATTCAGTCATACTTGGAATCATGAAGGAAGTCCTCGCCTCTCCGAGAGCCGCGAAGGGCGCGATCCTCGACGGCGTCGTGCGAACGGTGCCGCAGGCAGAAGGCCTTGGTATCATGCTGGCCGAACTCGGTCGCGGTGTCGACAAGTACCTTCTGTTCGACGTCAGTGACGACGAGCTGGTGAAGCGGCTCGGCGGCCGCACGGTATGCGAGAGCTGCCAGACGCCGTACACGGACCATGAGCCCGGCGGAGTGTGCGAGAAGTGCAGCGGCAGCCTCGTCCGGCGTATGGACGACGAGCCAGAGGCAATCCGGAATCGCCTGAGAGTGTATCGCGACCAGACCGAGCCGGTGATCGAGTGGGCAAAGGATCACAAGGTAAAAGTCGTGAAGATAGACGCCGCAGGAGATCTGGACGAGATCACCGAACGCGCCATGAAGGCGCTTGGGGAATGATCCAGCTAAAGTCTCAGCGCGAGATAGAGATTATGGCGCGTGGCGGGAAGATTCTCGCCGAGACTGTGAAGCTGATGGAGCAGTCGGTGAAGCCTGGCATGACGACGATGGATCTCGACGTGATTGCCGAAGAGTTCATCCGCAGCCATGATGGCGCCGTGCCTTCGTTCAAGGGGCTATACAACTTTCCCGCATCCATCTGCAGCTCGATCAACAACGAGATCGTGCATGGAATACCGTCGAAAAAACGCGTCCTTGATGAGGGCGATCTCGTGTCCATCGACGTCGGAGTTCAGTTCGAGGGATATCACACTGACTCCGCCACTACGGTTGCCGTCGGAACGGTCAGCGAGGAGTCACAGCGCCTGCTTCAGGTGACCCGTGACGCTCTTGCTGCAGGTGTTGCTGCAGCGAGCCCGGGAAATCATCTCGGAGATATCGGCGCTGCTGTTCAGGCGGTTGTCGAGGCCGGCGGCTTCAGTGTCGTGCGTGATCTCGTCGGCCACGGTATTGGAATCGGCTTTCATGAAGAGCCCCAGGTGCCTAATTACGGCAAGCCCAGTCGCGGGCTGAGACTCGCCCCCGGCCTCACGATTGCCATCGAGCCGATGGTGAATGTGGGGAAGCCGGGAATCAGGACGATGCCGGATAAATGGACGGTCGTCACCGTGGATGGACAAAGGTCCGCGCATTTCGAGCACACCGTGGCGGTCACCAGCGACGGCCCGAGAGTTCTGACGGCCTAGTCAGCGCAGGGCCGCCTCAACCAGTTCACATGCGGTCGCTGAACTCGCGTCTGCGACGCGAACGAGTTCCGCGACCTGTTTCTCCAGTTCCTGTCCGGCGGGATTGCCGTCAGGCAGTGACGAGACGTTGATCCTGACGTTGTACGAAGCTCCCCTGCATGCAGCGGTCGCCAGCAGGGCCGCCACTCCCGCATCGGTGATCGCGTTGGAGTTTCCTTTCGCCGCCACGACTGCGGAGAGCTCGGCCACCTGCGCGCACAGCCGCGCGGTCTCCAGTGGAACCTCGGCCGCGCCAAGAAGCGCCGAGGTGATCGCTTGCGTTCTCCTTTCCATCGCTGCGTCTGTATCGCGGGGAAGTTTGTACGCCGCAGAAACCGCAGAGTAAGCGTTTGCGTCGCGTTCGACGAGTTGGGCGAGCGCGTCGATGAGATTGTCTGCATTGTCGGCCAATACAGTCATCTCCGGCTCGACACCCGCGTACTTCTTCTTGCCAATGGTGAGACCGGCAACCATGCGAGTAAGCGAAGCGGCGAGAGCACCAGCATAGGCGGCGACACTCCCACCGCCGGGAACCGGATCGGGCGAGGCAACTGCGCGGAGGAATCCGGACGCGTCTGTGGTTTCACCAGGGCCGCCGCCGACATCGGCTTGCGCTGCGGACGCCAGCATCGCCGTTGAAACCTGGCGCTCCAGAACCTGGCCCGGGTTGAATTGATTCAGCTTGAGCTGATCCTTTGCGGCATCGAACAGCACGCGCTCAGGCACGAGTCCGATTATCTCGCTCCATGTCACTTCCACACCTGCTTCGCGGGCCTTCTCAGAGATGAATTCAAAGACAGTGTGAAGCGCTGTCTGGCTTGTGTCCACGAGATTCATCGAAACCTGCGCCTGGCCGTCGACCTCCATTCCCAGCCCTTTTACCGCCTTGAAGCCCCCTGACGACTCTCTTACCTGCTTGGCGATCGCTTTTGCGACAGGCACGTTCTCAACGCCGCCGAGGTAGACGTTATACGCGACGAGGAACGGGCGTGCGCCAATGGCGACGGCACCCGCGGTGGCGTGAATCGCCTCAGGACCGAAATCCGGTTTTTTGTCAGGGTTGGTGCCGATCTCCGCGCTCAATCCCTCGTACTGTCCTCGTCTGACGTCCGCGAGATTCCTGCGTTCGGGTCTCGTGGCTGCCTGCTCGTAGAGAAATACCGGAATTTCAAGCTCCTTTCCCACACGCTCGCCCAGCTGCTTTGCGAGTTCGATACAGTCTTCCATCGTCGAGTCTTCGAGAGGAACGAAGGGGATCACGTCTGCGGCGCCAATGCGCGGGTGTTCACCGGTGTGTTGGCGCAGATCGATGCGAGCGGCAGCCTCGCGAATGCCAGCGAAAGCGGCCTGCACCGCGTGCTCAGCGGGCACCACAAACGTGATGACAGAGCGGTTGTGGGACTCGTCGGAAGACGCGTCGAGAATCGTGACACCTTCTACCGCTGCAATGGCGTCGCGAATGGCAGCAACCACTTCAGGACGACGTCCTTCGGAAAAATTGGGAACGCACTCTACGAGTTTCATGATCATGTCCTGTCAGAACCGCCAGCTTCTCGAACGGTGCGAAGAAGCCAGGGGTGAATTGAAGAATTGCCGGCCACAACAGCGCCGTGACGGGGAAGAATGCGAGTCCCTTCGAGATCGGTGACGATCCCTCCGGCCTCGCGAACGAGAAGTATGCCTGCGGCAACGTCCCACGGAGCCAGTATCAACTCCCAGAAACCGTCAAATCGTCCACAGGCAACATCTGCAAGATCGAGCGCGGCAGAACCGGGACGCCTGATTCCAGCGGTGTGCCTGCTAACCTCTACAAACTGCCGGGCGTAGTTCTCGAGATGCTCCGGGTTCTTGAAAGGAAAGCCGGTACCGATCAAACATCTGGAAGTGCTGTCGATACTGGATACCGTGACAGCGTTGCCGTTGAGCCGCGTTCCTTCGCCGGCAGAGGCCGTGAAGAGATCACCTCGAGGAACGTTGAGAACTACGCCAGCAACGAGGTCTCCTTCGTTCACAACTCCGACCGAGACCGCGTAATGCGGAAAGCCGTGAAGGAAATTCGTGGTTCCGTCGAGCGGGTCGATGATGAAGGTCAGGTCACCCGTTGTGAGCAGGTGATCGGGCGTTAGTTCTTCGCCCGCGATGACCGCGTCTGGAAAAGCAGCGCGTATCGTTTTCCCGATGGAGACCTCAGCCGCGCGGTCCACGTCGGTGACAAAATCGGCGGCCGATTTTTTTTCCCACGCGAGCGAGCGCAATCCCGGAGTAGCGTCCCGGATCACCTGAGCGCCAGCGTGAGCGGCCTCGACTGCGACCCCGAGTATGCGCTCAATTGACGTCTTGTTCACCCATGATGTACTACCGTTTGCTTGCAACACTTTCCTCACACTTGTTAACTTCGCCACATGTCCCAGTCACGTATCTTCAGCGGCATCCAGCCCTCCGGCGATCTCCATATCGGCAATTACCTCGGCGCCATAAAGAACTGGGTCACGCTTCAGCATGAATACGAGTCGTTCTTCTGCGTTGTCGATTATCACGCGATAACGCTGCCATACGATCCCGAGGACTTGCGGCGGCGCACGCGCGATATGGCGATCTCGCTGGTTGCCGCCGGAGTGGACCCTTCGGTCTGTACGTTGTTCATTCAGTCCGCGGTCCCGGAACATACGGAACTTGCCTGGATATTCAACACGGTGACACCGCTCGGCGAGCTCGAGCGCCAGACACAGTTCAAGGAAAAGTCATCCAGACAGGAAAGCGTTCCTGCTGGCATTCTCAACTACCCGGTGCTCCAGGCGGCGGACATACTACTGTACAGGGCTGATCTCGTGCCGGTCGGCGAAGATCAGGTTCAGCATCTCGAGCTTTCCCGCGAGATAGCACGCCGGTGGAACACGCGGTTTTCTCCAGGTTACGCCCAGTCGGCCGGGGAAGAGGCAGCTTCGGGAGATTCAAACGTTGAACGGGAGGAGAGAGGTTTCTTTCCAGAGCCAAAGGCCCTCCTCACTCCGACTCGCCGACTGATGGGTCTCGACGGAAAAGCCAAGATGTCGAAGTCCATGGGGAATACGATTGGATTGGTGGAGACGGAAGCTTCAGTCTGGGACAAGCTCCGGCCTGCAGTGACAGACCCGGCCCGCGTAAAAAAAACAGACCCGGGCACCCCCGAGATCTGCAATATCTATCACCTGCACAAGGCCTACAGTCCAGCGTCAACTGTTGAACACGTCGCCGTGCAGTGCCGTACCGCAGGATGGGGTTGCATCGACTGCAAAAAGGTTCTTCTCGAATCGATGGAACGTGAACACGCTCCAATTCGCGAGCGAGCGATGGAAATTCGCAGCAATCCATCCATGCTGGATGAGATGCTTGCGGCGGGTGCAGAGCGCGCGCGCGCCGTGGCTCGAGAGACCATGCGGGAAACGAAGGAACTGATGGGTCTCCTCTGAGGAGACCCATCTGATGGCGGACATGACCGCTTCTCCGGCGCGGGCCCGAGAAATCGTTCAGCGCCTTGCATCCTCGCCAAGGTTTGCAGGCAGTGCTGCTGAAGCTGATGCGAGAAAGTTCTGTGGGACGGTTCTCGAGCGTGCCGGATTCGAACTTTCGATCGAGGACTTCGAGTTCTCTCGATTTCCCGCGCGTGTGGGGCCTTCCGTCACCGCTTCAGTGCTTGCCGTGTCACTCCTTGGCGCGCACCTCACAGCAGCTCATGGGATGCCTGGCGTAGCATTGGCAATTGTTGCTGCGGGTGTGGCCATCGCCGCTCTTGCCGGGATGCTGCTAGTCCGGCGGGGCGTTGCCGGAATGCGATGGATGAGAACCAGCGCCACGAACGTCGTCGCGCGACGAAAAAAATCCGGCCCGGAGCCGACAGTGTGGCTCGTCGCGCATCTCGACTCCAAGTCGCAGACTATTCCCATGCTGGTGCGCATCGCTGCAATTGTCGCAATCGGGTTGATCCTGGGGGCTCTCGTGCTGACCCTGCTGCTCCAGGTTGGCGGTGTTGCTGAGAAGTTGGGGCTTTGCCACGATTGCCTGCGTATTGCGGGCGCAGCCATTGCTTTTGCCGGGGCCATTGCGACGCTCCCCGTGATACTGTGTTTCATCGGCAATGAGTCCCTGGGTGCGCTGGACAACGCGAGTGGCGTGGCTTCCGTTCTCCTGGCGTCTGAGCTCGTGCGCCCCCATGCGAACATCGGCGTCGTTCTGACGAGCGCAGAGGAACTGGGGCTTGCGGGCGCGGGTGCATTTGCGCGTTCGCGTACAGCCAAAGGAGTCGCGCTCAACTGCGATACAATTGACGACGAGGGACGGTTCATCTGCATGAGAAGCGATTCGTCCGCGCGTAGCGACGATATCGCCGCGAAGCTTCAGCAGGCCGCACGAAGAGAAGGAGTCGCCGTGCAGATACGGAGGACAATCCCCGGCATACTCACTGATGGTACCGCGTTTTCCGATGCAGGCTGGAGTGCCTGCACGCTGAGCCGCGGAAACCTTCGCACGCTTGCACGCGTACACACTCGAAGAGACGGCCCGGCCCTGATTCGCGGCACCGGAATCGCACAGGCCGCATGCATGCTCGCAACAACCGCCGAGGAGTTCGCCTGATGGCATTCATCGTTTTGACGCTCGTATTGCTGTTGTCACTCGTGCTCATCGCACTGGGCCTGCCCGGCCTGTGGGTGATGATCGCCAGTGCGGTGGTTTACAATATTGTGACCGGTGCCACCGCCATCGGCTGGTTCACGCTAGTAGGCGTGGGAACCCTGGCGGTGATCGCCGAAGTCATAGAGTTCACTCTGTCGGCGAAGTATGCGAGGAAGTATGGGGGATCGCGCAGGGCCGGCTGGGGCGCGATGGTCGGGGGAATGGTGGGAGCGTTCATGGGCTTCCCCGTGCCAATTATCGGTCCCCTGATCGGAGCGTTTGTCGGAAGCTTCGTCGGAGCCCTCGCAGGAGAGCTTTCCGCGGGCTCCACTGGCTCGGTGTCCGCTCGGGCAGCTACTGGCGCGCTGGTTGGAAGAGTGGTGGCCACGGCAATGAAAATGGGCATGGGGGTCGCGATTGCAGCATGGATCTTCATGGCCGCAATGGTATGAGTGATTGACACACCCCACTACGTCCGTAGATTCACACAACGCCCCGGCACCCGTCGGGGCGTTTCCATTTTCACTATCCGAATGTTCGATTCCAATACCCGCACAATTGTCATCGTCGGAGCCCAGTGGGGCGACGAGGGCAAGGGAAAACTCGTGGACGTCATCGCTGAACGCGCCGACTGGGTGGTTCGCTACCAGGGCGGTGCGAATGCGGGTCACACCGTGCATATCGGCGAGAAGTCCTTCGTACTTCACCAGATCCCGAGCGGCATTCTTCACCCGGGTGTTCGTTGTGCCATTGGCAATGGCGTGGTCCTCGACCCGGACACGCTCTTCACGGAAATTGACGAGCTGATTGCGGATGGTGTGGACGTGCAGGGGCGCCTCTATGTTAGCGACAGGGCCCATCTGGTGCTCCCTCACCACAAACTCGTTGACTCGCTGAGCTCGGCCAGCCGCGACATCGGGACAACGGGGCGCGGCATCGGGCCGGCGTACGAGGACAAGATTGCGCGTCGCGGCATTCGCGTGCTCGACCTTCGGCATCCCGAACGCCTGCGCTCGCTGGTTGAAAAGGCGGTGGCGCACGCAAATGCAGTACTCACCGGGTTTGGAGTGTCCGAGAGAGCAGATGTGGACTCGGTGCTCGTTCTGCTCGAGCGCCTCGCTCCGCGCATCCTCCCAATCGCTGAAGATGTGGGCCTGGTGATCCATCGAGCCATCACTTCTGGCGCGAGTGTGCTGCTGGAAGGTGCGCAGGGCTCGCTGCTGGACGTAGATCACGGCACCTATCCCTTCGTGACATCGAGCAGCACGACGTCAGGCGGTGCCGCCATCGGAGTTGGCATTGCTCCATCGGCCATCCATGCGGCACTCGGCATCGTCAAGGCCTACACCACCCGGGTCGGCAACGGGCCCCTCCCCACCGAGCTCGACGACGTCGAAGGCGAGCGCATGAGAAAGCTTGGGAACGAGTTTGGTGCCACGACGGGCCGCCCGCGCCGATGCGGATGGTTCGACGGAGTGGTTGTCCGTTATGCGGCCCGCGTGAACGGACTGACCGGCCTTGCCGTAACCAAACTCGACGTGCTGGATACCTTCGATAAAATCGCGCTCTGCACCGGATACGAAGTTGACGGCGAGGTTCATACAGAGTTTCCGGGTGACCCTGTCGTTCTCGAGAGCGTCAAGCCGCAGTACGAGTGGATGGACGGCTGGAATTCGTCTACAGCCGATGCGAGGTCGCTCGATCAACTGCCCAACGCGGCGAGAAAGTATCTGGACCGCATAGAATCGCTTGTGGAGACGCCCATCTCCTACGTTAGCGTTGGTACCCGAAGGGACCAGATCATTCAGGCGTGACCGGGGGGAACCCACCCCACTACTATATATATTTAGCAGCTTATGCCCAATCAGCCCGACGTGATGGACAAGCTGGTGTCGCTCTGCAAGCGCCGCGGCTTCATCTTCCAGTCCTCCGAGATCTACGGCGGAACCGGTTCAGTATGGGACTATGGCCCGCTTGGGGTAGAGCTGAAGCGCAATCTCCAGGAGCGCTGGTGGACCGAGATGGTTCGCTCGCGGGAAAATGTCGAGGGGCTGGATTCAGCTATCCTCATGCACCCGAGGGTCTGGGAGGCGAGCGGGCACGTCGGAGGGTTCGTAGACCCGATGGTAGACTGCCGCAACTGCAAGAAGCGCTTTCGATCTGACGACGCCAGGATAAAAGGCACTCCCGGCACTCCCGATGGCCAGTGTCCCGCTTGCGGAATGAAAGGAACGCTCGGCGAACCGCGCCAGTTCAATCTTATGTTCAAGACTTTCATGGGTCCGGCCGAGGACAGCGCGGCAACGATTTATCTGCGTCCGGAAACGGCGCAGGGTACGTATGTCAACTTCCTGAATGTCCAGCAGTCCACGCGCCAGAAGGTACCGTTCGGCATTGCTCAGATCGGCAAGGCTTTCAGGAACGAAATCACTCCCGGTAATTTCATTTTCCGCACGCGTGAGTTCGAGCAGATGGAGATGCAGTTCTTCGTCGAG
>JBKJNN010000051.1:0-10782 GCA_046593625.1 Gemmatimonadaceae bacterium
CCCCAGAAAGTGTTGACGACGCCTGCACGGTGCGCGGCATCCGACGTCACGCGCATCTGCTGCATTGCGGCTTTCTTGTGGGGCATGGTAAAGTTTCCGCCGCACCGTGTCCGCGCCATCTGAGCGAGGCACTGCCCGAGATCTTCCGGCAGAACGTCGAGCGCTTCATATCGCAGCTCGAGCCCCAGCGCACGGAGCGCCGCGTTATGCATTGCTGGCGACAGCGACTGATCCACCGGATGCCCGATGAGAACCAGCCGGTCGCGTTCTTTCACTGCGGTGGATTCCGCTCCAGCAATCCGGCCAGCTCGCTCTCGATTTCGTCGCACGTTGCGCGATACGCGGAGAGATCGCCTCCGAATGGGTCATCGAGCGGGCCCCGGTCGCTGTCGGATGCGTATCCCTTGAGCAGATGCGCATTCGCCTTCGGCGAGATTTCCTTCACCCTGGCCAGATGCGACTCGGACATCACAAGAATCAGGTCGCTCGCGTCAATTATTTCCTGTGTGAGTCTGCGCGCACGGTGTCCAGAGAGATCGAGACCCCGCTCTATTCCGATGAGGAGCGCACCGTCACTTGCCGGCGAGCCATCCCACGCATTGGTGCCCGCGCTCGACACAGTGACATCAGTTCTGCCGCACTCACTTGCAGAGCGAGCCGTGATGGCCTCGGCGAGGGGACTGCGACAAGTGTTGCCGCTACAGACGAAAAGAACTCGCATGCCTGTCAACTGTCCCCGACAACATCCGGCACGCACTCCCGGAGCAGCATCGCCGGGATCGCGCCCGGTCGAATCACCCGCGGAATTCGGCCGGTGCAGTCAACTACGGTGGACGGCGCTGAGGCGGTCAGTTGTCCACCGTCCAGCACGTAAAGCTCGGCACGCATCACTGCATCAGTCCATTGATCGACGATTTCATGAGCATTGGTTGCCGGGGGAATGCCCGGGCGATTGGCACTCGTTGAAGTTATCGGATCGCCGTACGCCTGCACCAACCGGGCGAGGCCTTTGTGCGGCGTCCAGCGGACAGCGATGCCTCCTTCCGGGCCGCGCAGCTGTTCAGGCACACGTCTCTCTCCACCGGGAAGAACGAGTGTCAGCGGACCCGGCCAGAAGCGCGCGGCAAGGTGCGATGCATAGCTGTTCAGGTGGAGCCCGAGGCGAGTGATCATGTCGCTCGAAGACACGATAAGCAGAAATGGCTTGTTCTTCGGGCGCCCCTTCAGGCGAATGAGGTTGCCAACGGATTCCCGGTCAACCCCTCCTCCGAACCCGTACACGGTTTCGGTTGGGTAAGCCAGCACTTTGCGTGCATTGAGCGCGGCAATTGCCGTCGGCAGCGCCGCCTCGATTTCCTCGGGCGACCAGAAAGGTTCAGTGGGTGCGGCAGTCATTCACTCAAGATACTGAGTGCATCGGCTCGTGCGAAATCCGATTCAGTTGTAATCTTCATCGCGCGTTCACTGCCTTCGACAATCATCACCTTTGCACCGAGGCGCTCGCACAACGCAGCGTCATCGGTTGCGGCCACACCATCGCGCAGCGCCGCCTGATGCGCTGTCTCGAGCAGCTCGCGCGGAAACGCCTGAGGAGTCTGAACGCGGAACAGCCGATCGCGATCGATTGTCTCCAAGACGAGGCCCACATCGTCGGCGCGCTTCAACGTATCGACCACCGGCAGGGCCGGCACTGCCACATTTCCACGCCTTGCTTCGGTGATGACATCCTCGATCATTTTCGGCGTCACGAGAGGGCGGGCAGCGTCGTGCACCGCAATGATCGACAGGTCTGCCGGCATGTCCTCGAGGCCGTTCCGCACCGAGTCGCTGCGTACCCTGCCTCCGACCGAAAGAAGCAGGCGCTCTGTATCGCATTGAAACAGCCACGGCGGCGGATCACCGACGTGCTCGTGCGGAAGAACCACCACCACCATCCCGACGTCTTCTCTCTGCTGAAAGGTCTGAAGACTGTGCAGGAGCATGGGCTTCCCTGCCACCCAGCGAAATTGTTTGAGTTCACCGCCGCCGGTCCGCGTACCTGCTCCGCCTGCCACGATGACGACACCGACATCCTGCTTCACTTGAAAAGGTGCGCGAAAAGTTCAGAGATAGTGCGCACTCCAACCGGCCTGATGCCAGCGGGAATTCTTGCAGGAACGGAACGATGCGCCATATAAGCGGTGCCGATTCCCATCTTTGCTGCCTCTGCAAGCCGGCGCTCCGACTGCGAAACAGGTCTCACTTCGCCGCCGAGTCCAACCTCGCCAAGGAATACCGCATCACCGCCGAGCGGCCGGTCGTAGACGCTCGAGGCGAGCGCGGCTGCGACTGCGAGGTCTCCTGCCGGTTCATTGAGTCGCACGCCGCCCACAACGTTGAGAAAAACATCCAGCTGCGAAAACGAAAGTCCTGCGCGCTTGTCGAGCACCGCCAGCAGCAGCGCCAGGCGCCGGTTGTCGAATCCGGTCGCGACTCTCTGGGGAGTTCCAAAGCCGGACTTTGCCGCGAGCCCCTGAATCTCGATCAGTACGGGACGACTCCCCTCGAGCAGCGCAGTCACCGCACTCCCAGACGCATGATTTTCCCGATCTCCAAGGAAAAGTTCGGATGGATTGGCGACGGGATCGAGTCCGGATTCGGTCATCCTGAATACGCCGATTTCGTCGACGCTTCCGAAGCGGTTCTTGATCGCGCGCAGAATGCGATGATCCAGCATTCCCTCGCCCTCGAAATAAAGAACCGTGTCGACGATGTGTTCGAGCGTCTTGGGGCCGGCGATGCCGCCCTCACGCGTCACGTGTCCGACAACAAACACAGTTATGCCGGTGTCCTTGGCGAAACGCATCAACCGCGCGGCACATTCACGAACCTGTCCGACACTTCCAGGAGCGCTGTCGAGATCCGCGGTAAATACAGTCTGGATCGAATCGACGATGAGAACCGAAGGACTCATCGAGGCGGCGGTGGCAATGATCGTCTCGAGCATCGTCTCACTCAGCATGTCCACGCCGACCGCCTGGTCCGACAAGCGCTCCGCGCGCAGCCGCACCTGCAATGGAGATTCCTCGCCGGAAACGTATAGAGTAGACCGGCCGGATCCATCGAGCCGGGCGGCAACCTGAAGCAGCAGCGTGGACTTTCCAATTCCCGGCTCGCCGCCAATCAGGATCATCGAACCGGGGACGATTCCACCGCCCAGCACGAAGTCGAACTCCGCCAGCCCGGTCTTCCATCGCGGCTCCGCCGAGCCTGCCACATCCCGAAGCTTGGTCGGAACGGAAACGGCACCGCCTTCTGCAAGTGACCTGTGGCCACCGATTCGGCGGGACGCGCTAGTTCGGCCGCCGGGACTTTTGGAAACCGTCTCCTCGACGAGAGTGTTCCACTCTCCGCAGGTCTCGCATCGTCCGGCCCAGCGCGGATAGTCCGCCCCGCAGTTGGTGCAGCGAAAAACGCTTCTGGTCTTCGCTGTCACTGCTCCTGCGCGCGCGGGGAAAAGTTCTCGAACCTCGTATAGGTCTTGTTGAACATGAGATTCACGTATCCGATTGGCCCATTACGCTGCTTGCCGATGATGATCTCGGCCCGTCCTTCGAGGGAATTGCCGTCTTTGTCTAGAGGCCCGTCGTACACTTCCTGCCGGAAGATGAACATCACCAGATCTGCATCCTGCTCGATTGCTCCTGACTCTCTCAGGTCGGACAGCTGCGGGCGCTTGTTGTCACCAGTGCGCTGTTCCGGCGCGCGTGAAAGCTGCGAGAGCGCCACTACCGGGACATTCAACTCGCGAGCCAGCGACTTGAGGGACCGGGAGATGTAGCTGATCTCCTGCTGCCTGCTCTCCTGATTGCTCGGCCCCTGCATAAGCTGGAGGTAATCAACCACGATCATCCCGATGTTGTTGTCTGACTTGAGACGGCGTGCCTTCGACCGCATCTCGAGAAGCGTGATGCCGGGTGTGTCATCGATCCAGATTGGCGCCTGGCTGAGCATTCCGGCTGCACGGCCCAGTCGCACGAACTCGTCGTCGTGCAGCTTGCCCTTCCTGAGCCGCTGCGCGTCCACGCGACCTTCGGACGTGAGGAGGCGCTGCACGAGCGACCTTTTGCTCATTTCAAGGGAGAAGAATGCCACTGCTACGTCCTTATCGAGCGCGGCATTCTGGGCGATGTTGAGTACAAACGCAGTTTTTCCCATCGAAGGCCGCGCCGCGATGATGATGAGATCAGACGGCTGGAAACCTGCGGTCAGATCATCGAGATCCTTGAACCCGCTGGGAACTCCAGTAATCGATTCGCCGCCGCGCTGAAGCTTTTCGATGTCCTCCATCGTGGGCCACAGCAGCTCCTTGATGCGCGTGAACCCTTCATATCCGCGAGACTGATTGATCTCGAAGATCTTGTTCTCGGCGGCATCGAGCAGGTCCCCCGATGAGGCAGACGATTCAAACGCTTCCGAAACGATGGACGTGGATACTTCGATGAGACGGCGGCGAAGCGCCTTCTCGCGTACGATCTTGGCGTGATACTCGACGTTCGCCGCAGTGGGCACCGCGTCGACGAGGAACGCGATGTAGTCCCGGCCCCCGCTCGCGTCCAGTTCGTTACGCGTCACCAGTTCTTCGGTGAGCGTGAGCGGATCGATTACATCGCCGCGTCCTGAGAGGGCGACCATTGCGCGATAGATCCGACGATTGCCTTCCCGATAGAACATCGTGTCGTCGAGAAACTCACCGGCGCGGTCAACCGCGTCGCGGTCCATGAGCATGGCCGACAGCACCGCCTGCTCCGCATCTTCAGAATACGGAGGCCGGCGTTCGGAGTAGGGATCACGCACCTGTGGCGCTATCGAGAATTCTACGGGCGAGCTGGACATCTTCCCATGTAGGACGTTTCCACGACGGATTGCGCAGCAGCGCTGCGGGGTGATAGGTGACGACCAGCGGAATTCCGTGGTAGCGATGAACTTCGCCCCGGAGTTTTCCTATCGGCGTCTTCGTGTTCAGAAGAGTCTGCGCTGCAAAGGTCCCGAACGCAACGATGACTTTAGGACGAATGAGTTCGAGCTGGCGAATGAGATACGGGCTGCACGCTTCGATTTCATTGGGAAGCGGGTTGCGGTTCCCGGGAGGGCGGTGTTTTACGACGTTGGTAATGAATACTTCTTCACGAGTCAGATCTACAGCCGCGAGAATCCTGGTGAGGAGCTGGCCGGCAGCGCCCACAAATGGCTGCCCCGTTTCGTCCTCCTTGGCGCCTGGTGCTTCACCGACGCAGACGAGACGGGCGTTCTCTGCACCCTCACCGGGCACGCCGAGATTCGCGGTCTTGTACAACGGGCAGCGCGTGCACTTCTCTACGGCTGCCGCAATCGCAGACAGTGAAACCTGGTCCACAATCCCCGCATTGAACAGTTCATCGTTGCTGCCGCTGACAATGAGGCCTTCGGGCGATGCCTTTTCGGGCTGTGATTTTTCACTGGGTAATGCACCTGCAGGGCGCTCGAGGACGCGCCTCCAGTCTGCCTCTCCGGGTCCGGAAGCTCCGCGGGAGGAGCGCGCAGCCTCGCTCGGGCTGGCCCCGGTTGCACCAAGCGTGCGGAGTACGTCTTCCACGTTCATCGAATCGAGCACCAGCTCCGACTCACCCATGTCGCGTCGCTGCTCGAGATAAATCCGAAGTTTTTCCCTAGCGTTCATTCAGCATTTTCTCGATTCTATCCATAATTACGCCAGCGACTTCGGTTTTTTGCATCAGCGGTATCTCATCCACTTCACCTCCGGCCGAGATGAGCGTGACCCGGTTGGTTTCGCCGCCGAATCCTGCGCCTTCTTCGAGCGCGTTGTTCGCAACGATCAGATCGAGGTGCTTTTCGCTCAGCTTTCCCGCCGCATTAGCGCGGACGTTCTCCGTTTCCAGGGCAAACCCGACAACTACAGCGCCCTTCCTGCGGAAGCCCATGGTGCTCATGAGAATATCGTCGGTGGGAGCAAGGTCCAACGACGTACCGATTGCGCCCTTCCCGCCTTTCTTGATCTTCGCTGTGGCGACAGCGGCAGCGCGAAAATCGGCAGGTGCCGCGGCCATGATGAGGGAATCAGCGGAAGGGAGTGCACGAGCCACCTCATCCCGCATCTCCGCAGTTGTCGAGACATCCACACGGCGAACACCTGGCGGGGCCGGAACCTCGATGTGGCCGGCAATCAGGGTGACCTGCGCGCCGCGCCGGCAGGCAGCATCGGCAAGCGCGACGCCCATCCGTCCGGTGCTGTGATTGGAGATGAAGCGTACCGGGTCGATTGGTTCGCGCGTCGCTCCCGCAGTGACCACAATGTGCCTGTTCTCGAGTCCGCGCCGATGTTGCAGCAGGCGCTCGATCTGATCGAGAATTGCCTGGGGTTCCGGCATTCGACCCGGACCGTTTCCCTCGCCGGCAGCCAGTGGACCTTCATCCGGCTCGAGTACCGTGTATCCGAGAGTGCGCAGGTGCGCGACGTTGTTGGCGGTCTGGGCATTGGCCCACATGCGGTCATTCATCGCCGGGACCAGGAGGACAGGTGACTCGTTCGCCAGCAGTGCAGCCGTGAGCAGGTCATCGGCATGCCCGTGCGCAACCCTCGCAAGGAAATCGGCTGTGGCAGGAGCTACCACGAATAGCGCCGCTTCCTTCGCAAGCCGAATGTGATCGAGGGCGTTCCCGGCTCCAAAGATCTCCGAGTAGGTTCGCCGGCCCGTAACTGCCTCAAACGTGATGGCGCCAACGAACTCGAGCGCGCCACGGGTCATCACAACATCGACCTCCGCGCCCGCCTGCGTGAGGAGGCGCGCGAGCATTACGGACTTGTAGCTGGCAATTCCCCCGGTTATTCCGAGGAGAATTCTGCGGCCCTCAAACGGCCGCAAGCGCGTTATTCCGAACGATGGCGCGGGACTACGCGATACTGGATCTCGCCTTCGGTCAGATCCTCGAGCGCCCGCGTGGTAAGCTTCTTTTCCCCAGGAGCCGATCTGTCGCGGGGAAACTCGTTGAGCACGCGCGCGAATTTGGCCGCCACCAGCACACCCAGATACTTGTTGGTTGCGTGATTGGCCACATCTGTTGGTACGAATACCTGCATTTCAGTTTCCCCTGTTCATTTTTTCAAGCTCGCTTTCGAGATCGGTAACCATTGCCCCGATCCGCAGGTGCGCAGATTCCAATCGCGAAAGTCGCTTTGACTCACTATCCACAATCGAGGAAACCGCATTGACGGATTCTTCGAGTTCCTGATTCACTACAAGATAACCATAAAAGACCACCGCCCGAAGCTCTTCAAGGGCACTTTTGAGCCGCCGGGCCAGCGATTCGCCGCTTTCGGTGCCCCTTCCGCGCAGCCGGGCCATCATGGTTTCGGCATCCGGAGGTATCACAAACACCAGAACCGAGCCCGGATAGGCGACTGCAAACTGCCGCGCCCCCTGCACATCGATGTCCATCACAACATGTCGATTTGACCCCAGAACGCGGTCGACTTCGCTCTTCAGAGTACCATACCGCCTGCCGTGAACCTCGGCCGACTCCGCGAAGTCCCCCCGGACTACCGCGGCCTCGAATTCGGAGTCCGAGATGAAATAATAGTCCTCGCCTTCCACTTCACCTGGTCTCGCGCTGCGTGTAGTGCAGGAGATCGAGTAGCCGACGTCGCTTCGCCGCCGCAACAGCTCCTTCGCAATCGTCGTCTTGCCTCCCCCTGACGGCGACGACAGGATCAGCGGAAAGAAGCCATTCACTCGATGTTCTCGACCTGCTCGCGAATCCGCTCCAGCTCTTCCTTGATGGTGACAACATCTGCCAGGATCGGCGCGTCGCTGGCCTTGCTGCCGGTAGTATTGGCCTCGCGTACCATCTCCTGAAGCAGGAAACCGAGCCGCTTCCCTACAGCTTCCCCTTCATGGTCGGACACAGACTGGCGAAACGACTCGATATGCGCGGCGAATCTGTCGAGCTCTTCGGCAATATCCAGCTTGTCAGCAAGAATCGCGACCTCCTGTGCGAGCCGCTGCTGGTCTACGTTGGCACCGGCCGCAATCTCTCGAACCGAGCGCTTGAGCCGGGCCGCCTGGTCCGCAAGCCGTACCGGCGCGCGGTCACGAATGCGGCGAACAGCCGCCTCGACCAGCGAGATCCTGTCGAGCAGGAACACGGCAAGACGGCCGCCTTCATCTGCCCGCATCTGCCGAAGAACCAGAATCGCACGCTCGACGACTGATATCAGCTCGCTCACGGTCCCGCTCTCAGTCTCTTCCTGATGCGTATCGATTACATCGGGGAGCGATAGCAGCGATGCGACATCGAGGCGGTCGGTCAGGCCGAAGCGCGATTGAAGTTCGCGCAGCACTGCGACGTATTCCCCGAAACGCTGTTCATTGATAGCCGTTCCCTTCATTCCCTCGCGCTCGATACGAGCCGAAAAGGCGACGTGGCCCCTCGCGATGCGCTGGCGCAGTACCTCGCGCACATCCCCTTCCCATTTGCTGAAGGTGCTGGGAAGCTTGATGCTGGGATTGAAGAAACGGTGATTGACCGTCCGGATTTCGACGCTTACACCCCATGATCCCACCATGCCCTCGGCGGATCCGAAGCCGGTCATACTCGATATCATATGGCGACGATGTTAAAAATCGAAAGTGTAGTTGTCAATTCCAGAAGTCCCATCGAATTCCATACACGCCAATTGACCTGGGCATGTAGAATTCCGGAACGATTTGATTGAGCTCTCCAAACATGTTGCGCACCTGATAGCTGGCGACGCCGCGCAGGATACGAAGTTCAACGAGTGCTGAAAAAACGTTGCTCGGGCCGGTAAATCTGCTGCCGTCCGCGGTTGGAAAAGATACTTCACTTCTGTACTCATGGATGGCTGCAAGTTTTATCGCGAACGTGCCGCTCCTGAATCGAGAAAGCCAGCGCGTGTCCAGATTGATCTCGGAGCGCGCCTGATAGCGTGGCTGATAGAAGCCGGCAGAATCCCAGCGCGTGGCGAGTGCTTCGACGTTCAGGTCTTTGTAGATGGCGCCGCGCAGTCCTGCGTACAGGCCCTGCCGCCTTCCGACAATTCTAACTGTATAGGAAGAGTCAAAGGCCGCAGGCGGCGCCAGGACAGCGGTGTCCCGCGTGATGTAGCCGGCGACCAGCCACGGACTCCCAATCCTGATGCCTGCTTCGATGCGAGCCGATGTAGTTGAAGGAATTCCCGCGTAAAGGGCGAGCGCGTCGGGGTCGCTTCCCGGTGGAAGTTCAGTATTGCCACTGGGTGAATCCACCGAAGCGGCTCCGGATACGGCAAAGAAAGGCATTGGGCTGAAGCGAAACACGCCGTCAGCTCGCCGGCGTTTTGTCCTGCCGTCCCGCTCTCCGTACAGGCCGAGCAGCCCCAGGTTGCTTCCAAATTCCATTCTTACGGCCGGGCTATGGCTGATCAAACCTTCGTACGCGCGCACCCTGTCGGTCACCGAGGCGCGGATCAGACCGCGCGACACACCAGCAGCGATGACGTACTGCATTCGTTTCGTAGTAGTGTCCGCGCTGTCCGGTCTGATGCGGCGGCTCAACGCGTCGGCCGGACTGACGAAAGGACTCGATTCGGCGAGCTGCATTCCCGAGGCGGTAGCCTGAATCCATGGCCCGCCAGATGGATTCCCCGCTGCTGCGCGGAGATACGCGAGCGTGTGAGTGCCTTCAAAAGGAGGCAGAGAAAGGCCGGTGCCGAACGTTGGCTGTATGACGCGCGAGGAATTTCGCCTTACTGCAAACGCATCAACGCTCCACAACTTTCGCGCGACACCAACACGTCCCATGAATGAAAGCGCGTCGCCCCCTCCGCCGAACCGGGCCGAGCGCGTACCAAATTGCTGTCCCGCCAGCTGGAGGCCTGCACCACTCGCAAAGCGTTTTCCGTAAAATCCACGAAACAGGTTTGTCTGCTCGTCGCCGGTGTAGAGGTCTGTCCGCGTGTACGGGTCAGTGCGGTCGGTCCTCCAGCTTCGCAGGTGCACTCTCAACTCGTTTGCAAACCGCTCCACGGCAACGTACTCGAGCGTCCACAATTCAATTGTCGTAAGGTCGAGCATCCCCCCGTTGCGAGTATCCAGATTGTCCATCTCGATGCCATCGTACAGAATGGTGACGCGCCGCATGTCTCCGTTCATTGCAACGAACTTGGGAGACGCCAGCCAACCCGTGCGAAATGAAGTCGCACCTGGAATTCGCTCCAGGAGATCCGCAACCGTATAAGCCCCGCTGGAGAAAAGCTGTTCGCGATTCCACTGGTATTGCGGGCCAATGTCCGCTGTGCGCGGTGTCTCAAGGCGGCCAAACGGAGCCTTAAGTGTGTCGGGTTTCGCAGTGCCGCTGTCTGTTCGCGGCTTTGGAGGAATGGGAACCTCGCTCGCCGGAGGCACCACCACCTGTGCCCGGGAAGCGAACGGCGTCGCGGACAAAAACGCCCCGACAACAAAGCCGAGGCGACTGCGGCGAATCATGCGGCGAACTCCATCGTTCAGCTCAGCCGTCCCCGAACGAACTCGATGAACGTGCCCGTGGGAACGCCGGTGGGACCCTTGGGCAGCGAAACGAGATCAGACTCACTGTAGGCGGTTCCAGCAACGTCGAGATGAATCCAGGGATAGCTCTCAGTGAATTCGCGGAGGAACATCGCCGCGGTAATTGAACCGGCTGCTCTTCCGCCGCTGTTCTTGATGTCGGCAACCTGCGACTTGATCAGTTCGCGATATTCGTCCCACA
>JBKJNN010000053.1:0-3390 GCA_046593625.1 Gemmatimonadaceae bacterium
CCCATTGCTGGGCCCCCGTGACTTGCATGTGTTAAGCACGCCGCCAGCGTTCATCCTGAGCCAGGATCAAACTCTCCAATAGTTAAGAGATTCGATTGCTCTCCGAACGCGGCTATCCATCCAGACGTTGCCATCTGATGGCACCACGTCCGGAATCACTTGTGATATTTCAGGTTCAAAGTCTAAACCAGCCCCTGAATGGACTGGTATCAATGACTTCGCCTCGCACATCACTTGATCTCAACTTCGATTTTCAAACAGCGTTTAGTGCCGATTCTCTGGCAGCCTTGAATCTTAACCATTCTTTAAGGCAGCGTCAAGCGTTTCTACAAACAAATTCACACTCATTACGACGCTCCCAACTCCCGCTCCAACTCCGCCCAGCTCATCCAACAAGCCACAAAACAAATTCGGCGCGGGATCTCATTCTACCCCGACTTCCACTCCACTTCAACCCCGACACACAACAAATTCTCAACTATTAATCTCTCAACCAGTCCCACCCCCGATTTCACTCCCCAATCACACCACCGCTCCACGAAAATCCCGATCACGCTCAACCAGCCACAACGCTACATTCACCGCGTGTCCAGACCTCTCATCATCGGAATCGCCGGCGGATCAGGCAGCGGCAAGTCGACCGTAGCCAGAAACGTCGCCGACAACCTGGGCTCCCTGTCCGTCGCCTTCATAGACATGGACGCGTACTATCGCAACTTCACACAGCTCCCCATCGAGGAACGCCGCCACCTCAACTGGGACCACCCCGACGCTTTCGACTTCGACCTCCTCACCAGTCATCTCGAACTTCTCGAAAACAGACAATCGGTCGAAAAACCGGTATACGATTTCGTCTCACATCTGCGCTCCGGCAACACGGTCACAGTTCACCCCTCGGACGTCATCGTCATCGACGGGATACTCCTCTTCGTGGACGAGCGGGTCCGCAAACTATGCGACGTCAAGGTTTTCGTGGATGCAGACCCGGACATCCGCCTCATCAGGCGAATTCAACGCGATCTCAATACCCGGGGGCGGCCGCTCGATGAAATCATCGATCAGTACCTCTCGACGGTGCAGCCGATGCACCTGCAGTTCGTCGAGCCAAGCAAACGCTACGCCGACATCATCGTGCCGAGGGGAGGTCACAACTCAGTGGCAATCGAAATGATCGTCGCTAAAATCAGACAGCGACTGGGCTACCCGGCTTCGGGCCTCACTTCACGGTAGGCGTCGACCGCCATCCGAAGCGCCAGCAGTGAGCTGGCCTCGAGATCGAATTCGACAGCCATCTCGCCCAGAACATCCTTAGAGTGCACTCCAATTCGACGCGCCATCCGGTCTGCCGTCGCATGATGCCTCAGGTATTCGCCACTCGCATGCCACAACATATTCGCACGGTGCCACCACGCTTCGTCAGCGTGAGCGCCGCCGCGACCTGCCGCCTTCTCATATCCCGTGACTGACTTCTCCAGAACGTCATCGCAAAGACAAGCCATCTCCAGCGAACTCTTCTGTTCCGCGTCATCGCTCTCACGCTCGACGAGCGACGAATACCGCCGGTGCTGCCGACAGCACTCTGCCGCCGCCCGGTACAACATGTCCGCGTGCTCTGAGAGCCCGTTAACGCGCTTGACCATCAACGAGCAAGCCGGAAGAGACTCTTTACAAAGTTGTAGCCCGCAGGCGCCTGCTTGTCGATTTCCTCGATCATCTCGAGTTCACCCTTGTCGAGCCAGATGCCCGAGCACTCCCGGCAAACGTCGATCTTCACACCGTGGTGATCCCTTTCTTCGAGATCGCACCCGCACTTGGGACACTTGTTGTAGTGGGACGTTCGCTCCTGCTTTTTCCGCTCCTCATCCAGATGAGCGCGCCGCTCTTTCATTAGATCGGCATTCAGTTTGGCGAAATACTCGTCCTCGTTTCTGCTCGGTTTTTCTTCAGTAGCCATTGAACTCCTCTCGTTGCAAACGTCGAAATACATTGCCCGCGCTCACTATCCGAAGTATTGTCTGCGCGGCTGTCGAAAGGAAGTGCGACCCGCGCTCCCCGGCCGATGCTACGACCTCACGTTCCACGAGACACATCTGAGCTACGCACGATCCTCCTACCAACATCACATGCGGCTGGAAACGCTGCGTGCGTTTCTGCAGCGCGAGAAATTCCCGCTCCTTATGTTTGGAGGCATCTACTGCCTGCTGATGATCGTGGCGGTGATCATGCTGGACCCTGCGTACTTCTACCCCCGTCTCCAGACCGACCCGCTCAACTACTACCTCAAGGCGCAAGCGCTCCTACAAACCGGTTCGACTACCGTAGCGCAGGCGGTCAACCAGGAGCCATTTGCCTACGCCTCGATGCCGGGGCTGCTACGCCTTCCCGCGCTTTTTTTCTTCTCTGAGTTCGACAGTCAGCTGAAGGCAATGCAGGTCATCAACATCCCGATAGTAGCCAGCATCGCAGTGATGTCAGCGTACATCCTGTCGTGGTGTCATCCAGTGAAACGCCACGCACTGATCATTGCCCTGGCTTTCGCGTTCACGCTGTTCAGCCCAATCTGGCTTGCCAACGTATTCCTGCCCCTCGCGGATGCGCCTTACGCCGCTTTCTCGCTTGCGACGATCCTCGCCACAATTGGCCTGCTTCGTTCCCGAAAACCACTCTCCGCGCAGATTCTCGCGATTGCCGGCGTGGTTCTGCTGTTTTCCATGGCCTTTGCGCTTCGCTTCACCGCGCCCGCACTCCTGGTGCTCGGCGCCATCCTCGTAAAGGGTGCGCACCTCGCTCCAAACGCACCGCGACGACCCTGGAAGCGCATTTCCCTGACTGCAGCCGGCATGCTCTCCTTCCTGGTCGTGCTGAACTTCGACGCGATTGTGCGGCGCTACCTCTTCGAACCGCTCTATTTCCTCGAACGCGGCGACAAGCCGGGAATGTTGCTCAACCTTCTGGGTGTCGCGGTTCCGAGCCAGATCATTCCCAACTTCGCTTCAGGATTCGTGCATCCTCCGATCACCGCATTCTTTCTCACGAGCTTCGGCGCCAGTATCGCCGATACTGCCTGGCTCCTTCTCGGCCTCGGCATTGCCGCCGTGACAATCGCCGGTTTGTGGCTCGCGCGTCGCCAGTTCCTTCCCGAGATCGCGTATGTAATAGTACCGTTGCCCATTCTTGCCCTGGTATTGCCGAGTGCAGCGCGTTACATGATGTCCTACCAGCCGTTCGTCTGGCTTTTTTTCAGCATTGGCGCCGCCGCCATGCTGCGTGCTGCTCGCACTCGCGTACGTCTTCCATCGAACGCGGTTCTTGCCGTATCTCTCGGATTTATCGCCGCAACGGGAGTTGTCGGACTGCGCATCTGGCGGCTCGCGGGAAGTACATCCGAGC
>JBKJNN010000066.1:0-33878 GCA_046593625.1 Gemmatimonadaceae bacterium
AATGTCGTGCAATGGGAAAACAGGCACGAGCGCGGC
The DNA here is from genome assembly GCA_046593625.1 of Gemmatimonadaceae bacterium. Classification (GTDB taxonomy): domain Bacteria; phylum Gemmatimonadota; class Gemmatimonadetes; order Gemmatimonadales; family Gemmatimonadaceae; genus UBA4720. The sequence goes on from JBKJNN010000066.1 coordinate 37, forward strand.
TGGTCAATCGGCGGATCCATGGGTGACCCGCGCACCGGCGAAATTCTCAAGGCGCAGGCGAGAATGGACAGCCATCGCGCGCGGACTGATTACAACCTTTACGCCGGACTGATGGGTGCCGACGCTGCTGCGGCCGATACCGCTTTCGTACTAGCCCGCGTTCGGCAGGTGAGCGCGCACGAAGTCGGACACACGCTCGGCCTCGCGCACAACTACATCGCTTCCACCTACGAGCGCGGATCGGTGATGGACTATCCTCCGCCGCGGGTGCGAATGAAGGATGGGAAAATCGACATCTCGGCTGCTTACGATGTGGGACCAGGCGAGTACGACGTGATGGCGATTCACTGGGGGTACGGAATTTTCCCGCCTGCGAGCGAGCAGGACTCACTCGCCTCTATCGTGCGCGATGGCCTTAGCCGCGGGCTGATGTTTCTGTCTGACGCCGATGCTCGCCCCGACTACGCGTCCGATCCGCGTACCAACCTCTGGGACGATGCATCCACCGCAAGCGAGTTCCTCAGCCACCAGATGGCGGTGCGCCGCGCAGCAATGGCGAATTTCGGGTTGCGCAATATTCGTGTCGGCGAGCCGGTGGCACTTCTTCAGGAGAGGTTCGTTCCGGTTTACCTGATGCACCGTTTTGCGATCAATTCGCTCTCGAAGACAGTCGGGGGGATGGAGTACAGCAATGCAATGCGCGGAGATGGACTCGTGGCAACGCGTCCCATCAATGCCGAACTGCAGCGCCGAGCGCTTTCCGCACTCATCGGAGCGATGTCCCCGGGTGAGCTCGCGATTCCGGATACGGTGATCACTCTGCTTGGACCGCGCCCATTTTCATATGGGCCTTACGTTGAACTGTTCGGGAGCCGCACCCGGCCCGCGTTCGACGAACTCGGCGCAGCCCGCACGCTCGCGCAGATGATCGCTGACGCGATCCTTCAGCGCGAGCGCGCCGCGCGGCTGGTTCAGTTCGCAACGCGTGGCGACGCGCCGCTCACACTGGGCGAGACCGTGGATCAAATGACAGTCAGCTGGACCACCGCAGGCGCAGAAACGCGCAAGAACGCAGCGCTGCGAAGGGTCTCCCAGCGCGCTGTCGCCGACCGGCTCCTGCTCCTCGCGGCAGACAAGGAAGCAGCTCCCGAAGTGAGAAGCCTCATCGAGCTCAAGATGGACGCGCTTCGGAAACGCGCGCGCTCACTCGCGACCTCCGGGCAGGACATGGAACGCGCACACTGGACAGCGATCGCCGCAGATTTCGGCAGGTGGATCGAGCGTCAGGAACTGCCTGCTCCAACACCCGCCCTGCGCGCACCACCGGGTGATCCGTTTGGTGTCGACTGGTGACCGAACGCCTGGCTGATTCAACTCAGTCAGGCATTCTCGGAGGCATCGGCGTAACGCCGGTGCCCGCGACTCTTGCACGCCGACCACGCATCGATTCGGTCGATCTGCTGCGGGGTGCGGTCATGGTCATCATGCTGCTCGACCACACTCGCGACTTCGTTCACAACGATGCGTTCAAGTTCGATCCCGTGGACATGTCCCAAACGTATCCTGCGCTTTTCTTCACTCGCTGGATAACGCATTTCTGCGCTCCGATTTTTGTGTTTCTCGCGGGGACAGGATCTTATTTCCAGACGGCTCGCGGAAAATCCACAGGCGATCTTTCACGCTTCCTGGTCACGAGAGGGCTCTGGCTGGTGTTCCTCGAGTTGACAGTCGTCAGGATTGCGTCGGGTTGGGAATTCGATGTCGCAACTTATGCCGGCCTCGCCCAGGTGATCTGGGCACTCGGCTGGAGCATGATCGTACTTGCGGCGTTGATTCATCTGCGACTGTGGGCCATTGCTACGTTCGGTATCTCCATGGTTGCCCTGCACAACATCCTCGATGGCATCAGGGTCCCGGAATGGCACGGGCCGGGCTCACCACTTCCAGGCGGACTGGACAAGCTCTGGATGGTGCTGCACCAGGGTGGCTTTTTTCCGGTAGCAGGCCAGGGAAGCCCGCCGTTCCAGATACTCTACCCTCTCATACCCTGGGTGGGCGTGATGGCAGTCGGCTACGCTTTCGGCAGAGTTTACGACTGGCCGGCAGACCGCAGAAGAGACTGGCTCCTGCGCGTGGGTGCGGTGGTCACTCTCTCATTCATCGCCCTCCGGTTTACCAATCTGTACGGTAATCCCGGCGGCTGGTCTCCGCAGAACTCCCCCGCAATGACGGTAGCGTCGTTCCTGAACGTGCAGAAGTATCCGCCGTCGCTTCTGTATCTCATGATGACGCTTGGCCCGGCTGTTCTGATTCTCGGTCTGTGGGAGAAGTTCAATACCACCGTCCAGAGCGAAGGCCCAACCAATGGACAGCTCACGCGAGCAGTCATCACCTTTGGACGCGTGCCACTGTTTTTCTACCTGCTGCAGTGGGTAATGGCTCACGTTGCGGGAGCTGCTCTCATGGTGATGACGGGAAAATCAGCGGCATTTCTAAATGCACCCGCAGACGGCAGACCGTCACCGCCTGATGTAGGGTTCGACCTCTGGGTGGTTTACGCCGCCTGGATCGTCGGCGTGCTTCTGCTCTATCCGCTATGCCGGTGGTACGCCGGCTACAAGTCGCGGCACCGCGACTGGTGGCTCAGTTATCTCTGAGGCCGAGGTTGCGGGGGTTCGGGCAGCATTGACACGCGACGCTTGAATTCTGCGTAGCTCGGAATGTCCTGCATGAGTCCGCGGACCTGGTCCGCGCCTGATCGTTCAATCAACGCTCTCGAATTGTCTATGCGCGACTCTTCCAGCGGGTGCGTCGAGAACCACCCCTCCACAATCGTCGGTTGTCGACGACGCTCGGCCATGAGTACTTCGAAGAGTGCCGGAATACCTTCGGGATCGATGTTCACTTTCAGCACGTTCGCCACTGCTTCGGAATCGGCAGCGAGTTCGTCGGCCCTGCTGTGCTTCGCGATTACCGCATTTCCGCCAACATTTATGGCGGCCTGTCCTAGCTGACTGTCGCACAGACTCGTGAGCGTGCACGCGAGCGATGCGACCACACCGACTTTCTGCTGGTTCTGCATCTGCTTCACCGAATGCCGCTGAATCACATGGCCGATCTCGTGTCCAAGCACACCAGCCAGCTCGTCTGCGCGGTCAGTGGCCTCGATCAATCCCCGATTGACAAAGATGAAACCGCCGGGAAGGGCGAAGGCATTTATCTGATGTGAGTTCACGACGGCGAAATGCCAGTCCAGGTCGGCGCGGCTGGTGTGACTCGCTATCGTGTCGCCAAGCTCCTGGATGTAGCTCGCGATGTAAGAATCCTGCACAATCGGAAGCTGCGCACGCACCTCGGCTGCGGTCTGCTCTCCAATCGCGACCTCCTGGTCCTGGGACACGCTGCATGCAGCGAGCGGAACAGCCAGAGTCGCTGCCCGGAGCATTTTCCAGCTCTGCCTCACGAGGGACATTGTCATGCAGGCGAGGGGGCAAGAGGTGTTCCAGCGGCGGAATGAATTATCATTTGCAGATGCCCAAGGAAAGACACATCTCCATTGCCCGGTCCGCACGCTACTACCTGCTCGGCGAACCCGGTCCGGACATTGAGGACGTCTGGTTTGTATGTCACGGCTACGGTCAGCTGGCGGGCGATTTCATCAGGGAGTTCGAGTGCATCGGCAGCCCCGCGCGGCTGATCGTCGCGCCGGAGGCGCTTTCGCGCTATTACGTCTCGACCGCGCCCGGATTCCACGCCAGTGACGCAGAAGTAGGCGCAACGTGGATGACGCGTGAGGACAGGGAGATCGAGATCCAGGACTACGTGAACTATCTCGATGACCTGTACCGGGAAATACTGAACGCACTCGAGAATCGTCCCGTGCGCATAACCGTGCTGGGGTTCTCTCAGGGTGGAGCGACTGCCAACCGATGGCTCACTCGCGGCAGCGCACGCGCCGACCGCCTTCTGATGTGGGCATGCCTTCTTGCCAGCGACTCTAACCTCAACGAAGCAGCTTCATTCTTTCGGAACGTAGAGCTGACTCTGGTTTACGGAACGCGAGACAAGTACGCAGACACCGGCACGATCGCAGAGTATGAAGACCTGCTACGCGCTCATCAAATTCCATTCAAACTCGTGACTTTCGACGGCGGTCACCGCATGGATCGGGACACGCTGCGGCAGCTTTCCTCGAAGGAGTGATTCAAGGGTGTTCGGGCGGAACGAGCGGGCCGAGCTTGCGCAGCTCTGGCCACGCGACCGCAACTCCGGCGACGACCAGAACAGTTCCCACCCCGCCGCCCACCACCGCGGCAACAGGCCCCACCGCCGCAGCGAGTGCGCCTGATTCGAATCCGCCAAGTTCATTGGACATGTCGATGAAGACACTGTTCACCGCAGATACACGCCCCCTCATTTCATCAGGCGTCCAGAGCTGCACGAGAGTTCCGCGGATGATCATGCTGATTCCATCCAGACCGCCGAGGATGAAGAGCATCGCCATGGACAACAGGAATGAATGCGAGAGTCCGAATACGACAGTGGCAATGCCGAATCCGGTTACCGAAAGAATCAGGTTCCACCCCGTTCGCTTCATTGGAGGACGGTGCGCGATGGTCAGCATGACGATCAGCGCGCCGATCGAAGGCGCGGCACGAAGCCATCCGAGTCCCTCCGGTCCAACCTGAAGAATGTCTTTTGCGAAAATTGGGAGCAGCGCGGTCGCACCACCCAGGAGAACCGCAAAGAGATCGAGCGTCAGTGCCGCGAGAATGATCTTCGTATCCTTCACAAAGCGCATTCCCGCGACGAGCGAATGCAGCGTCATACGTTCGCGCGGCTTAAGCCCGCCGGGCAAGTCCTTCGCAAACCCGCCGTCTGTCCGGATCGCCAGCAACATCGCCAGGTAGACCGACGTGAGCAGCGCGTCAATCAGATATGCATCAGTGGCGCGGTGCTCTATGGCGATCACCAGCCCGCCGATCGCGGGGCCGAGCACCGCCGCTATCTGAAATCCGCTGCTCGCCCACGTCACGGCATTCCCGAATGCTACGGGGGGGACCAGTCGCGGAAGAAACGCGGACCTCGCCGGATTGTTGAATGCCTGAGCGGTGCCGCGAACCAGAAGGATGGCGAACACCACATAGACGGGTCCCTCTGCGAGCGAAACGAATGCGAGGGAAAGCGACATCGCAATGAACACAACCTGGCTTCCCACCACGATGCGCTTGCGATCCATCTTGTCCGCCAGGTGACCGGCAGGCAGAGCCAGGAGTACCACCGGTATCGCCGTCACAAGGCCGACGAGGCCGAGCACCAGCGCTGACCCGGTGCGCTCGTATAGCTCCCACCCCAGAGCAACCTGAAGCATCTGCCAGCCCATCACCCCCAGCATCCGGCCAAACAGGAACAGCCGGAAATCCCGAAAGCGAAGGGCCGCGTAAGGATCGTGCGGCTTGGTTATCGGAGTGGACCGAAGGTGGCGTTAACCCGCCGAAGTGCCTGGCGGTGTCGGATGCGCGCGATGAACTCTCAGTGCCGCTATTCGTCGGCCATCCATCGCGATCACCTCCAGCTCACCACCCGGTATAAGAACCCGATCAGCCATGCGCGGGAGCCGTCCCAGCTTCGCGAACGCATAACCACCAAGCGTCGTCCAGTCGCCTTCCGGAATCTGCACGCGATGATCTGAGCGCACGTCAATGAGCGACATCGTGCCATCCAGCTCGAGTACTCCATCGGACTCGATCGCGGTGCGAGCAGCCAGGTCGTACTCGTCTGAAATGTCGCCTATGACTTCCTCGATGAGGTCTTCCATCGTGAGTATGCCCGCTGTTCCCCCGTACTCATCGAGCACCACCGCCATGTGAGCCCGCGTTCTCCTCAGGTCTTCGAGCACGCGCTCGGCGGGCCTGCTGTCGGGAACATAGAGCGGCTCGCGCGTAAGCTCGGCGAGTGAAAATGGCTTCGCGCTCTCATGAAGCCAGAGGTCCTTGGCGAGAAAGACCCCAATCACGTTGTCCACGGATTCGCGGAAAACCGGATAGCGTGAGAACCGTTCCTCGCGGACGATTCGCCAGACATCCTCCTGCGTCGATTCAATGTCGAGCCCTACGACATCGGTTCGCGGGCGCATTACATCGCGTGCCTTCTTCTCATGGAAATCGAAGACGCCAGCGAGCATTGCGCTGTCAGATTCGTCGAGCGTACCGTGGAGGCGCGCCTGCATCACCAGCAGCCGCAGTTCCTCGGGAGAGTGGCCGTGAACTTCAGTTACCGGGGTCACTCCAAACATTCTCAGAATTGAATTCGCGGCCCCGTTGAAAAACCATATCATCGGCGCCATGAGCTTCGAGAAGAGGCGCAGCGGGGTCGTCACGAACTTGCTCACTCCCTCCGGGTTCGTCAGTGCGAGTGACTTGGGTGCAAGCTCACCGAGTACGATGTGGAGGAAGGTGATAATGAAAAAGCTGATTGCGAGGGAAACACCGCTGTGCACTCCCTCGGCCGCTGGAGGCAGGCCGAACAGGTTGAAAATCGTATCAAGAAGCACTGCCATCGCCGGCTCGCCTACCCAGCCAAGGGCAAGCGACGCGAGGGTTATCCCCAGCTGGGTACCGGCGATATACCGATCCAGGTGCTTGAGCGCCTCCTGAACCAGCTTGGCGCCATGGTCACCGGCATCCGCCATCTCGTCTATGCGGCTCCTTCGAACGGCTACCAGCGCAAACTCGGCGGCGACGAAAAAGGCGTTCAGTGCGACGAGCAGGAGGACGATCCCAAGCCGCGTGGAGACTGCCCCGGCGCTCAGGTGTTCGGACGTGCCCTGCTGCAGGGCAATAAGATTCATGACTGTTAATCTATATAGTAGTGGCGCGGAATTGACTCAAAAGCCGTGCTGGCCCAATTTGCACCCGCCCAGACTATAAGGAGCAGCCCATCAGGATAGAGAAACGGGAATTGCCAGCCACGTTTGACCCCGGAAGGGTGCTCAGGTGGCTCTACGCGGGCCGGTTGATCTTCGCGGGTGCGCTTTTCCTGTCAGTTGTCGTCGTGGGATGGGTGACCAGCGAGTCAGCAAGCGTAATCGTTTCCCTCACGCTTGTCGCTGCATTTTCATTTACCGCGATTTCCTATCTCTGGTCTGACCTTACAGGGCGCGAACCGGGCGAGACGTTCCTGTATCTGCAGGTCGCGTTCGACATGCTGCTCGTTACTGTCGGAGTCCATGTGACCTGGTCGAGCGGGCAGTCTCAGATTGCGTCGCTGTACATTCTGGTCATCGCCGTGAGCGCGCTCCTCGTTGCTCCGACCGGCGTACCGCTGATTGCGAGTCTTGGAATGGTCCTCTACTTCGCCGATGCGATGCTGGCGCATGGAGGGGAAGCCGACACGGGGCTGCTGCTGCAGTTGATAGTGTTCTCCGCCGTAGCGCTCACCAGCGCCGTGATAGCAGCGCGGCTGCGCGCTGCGAGTACGGCCAGCGTTGCACTGAAGGAGGAGCTGGCTGCGTTTCGCCTCCGGGAGACCGAGATGCGTCGGGTTCTTATTCGGGCGGAGCGACTGGAGGGTATCGCCGAGCTCAGTGCGTCACTTGCGCACGAAATCAAGAATCCTCTTGCTTCGATCCGAAGCGCAGTAGAGCAGCTTTCGCGGATGCCGCGGGCCGACGAAGATGAAAAGGTTCTCAGTGCGCTGGTTCAGCGCGAAACTGATCGGCTGGCGAGAATTCTCACTGAGTTTCTGGACTTCGCCCGAACGGGAATTACTCGCGCAGAACCGATCGACATCTCTGTCATCGCGCAAAACGCAGCACGCCTTGCCAGCGCGCAATCCGGGGCCGCCGAAGGTGTGAAGGTGGTGGATTCAGTTCCTGCGACGCCTGCGATGGTCGACGGGGACGAGGATCTGATTCACCGCGCAATTTTCAACCTGCTGTTGAACGCGATACAGGCATCCCCGCCGAACGGCATCGTTTCGATAGACGTCACCGAGCTCGGCCCCCACCAGCTGCCTGACGGGCATCCCCAGTTCGAAGGAGGCGCGTACGGGATTTTTGTCGCCGACAAAGGCTCGGGAATTTCGCCCCAGATTCGTGACCGATTGTTCGATCCCTTCGTCACCACTAAACAAGGAGGCAGCGGGCTCGGACTCTCCATTGTCCAGCGAGCTGTTCAGGCACACGGGGGCATCATCACCGTGAGCGCTCCGAACGAAGCTACCCGGTTCACGATAGTACTTCCAAAATCGAAACGACCACCATAGCGATGCAATCTCCGGAAGCACGGCCAACGGTTCTCATCATCGATGACGAATCAGCCATCGTCGATACGCTCAGAATCCTTCTCAAGAACGAGGGTTTCGCAGCGCACGTTGCTTTCGGTGGCAAGCAGGGTCTCGATCAGATCGCCGCGATACATCCGGACATCATCATCTCCGACATCCGCATGCCGGCCGTCGGAGGGCTGGAAATTCTCGCAGCAGCGCGTATGCAGGACGCCGATGTTCCGGTAATTCTGATGACCGCTCAGGCATCGCTGCAATCCGCAATTTCGGCGGTCAACGACGGCGCCTTCCACTACGTGCAGAAGCCGTTTCAGAACGATGAACTGATCTCGATAGTGAGACGGGCTGCCGAGACACGACAGCTGAAAACCGAAAACAAGGCGCTCAAGCGGGAGATCGTGCGAAGAGATTTCGCAGCCCGCCCAATTGGTGGTAATCGCGCGTGGCTCGACGTGCTCAGCGTGGCGGAGACTGTTGCCACGAGTGAATCGACGGTGCTGCTCCAGGGTGAGTCGGGAACGGGAAAGGGAATCGTCGCTCAATACATTCACGAGCTTTCCGCGCGGGCCTCCGGGCCATTTGTTTCGATCAACTGCGGAGCCCTGCCGGAGAGCCTGCTGGAAAGCGAGCTGTTTGGTCACGTGAAGGGGTCATTCACCGGCGCCGTAAGAGATCGTGCGGGCCTGTTTGCGGCTGCGGAGTCCGGAACGTTTTTCCTGGACGAAATCGGTGAGACGACCGCTGCCACCCAGGTGAAGCTTCTGCGCGTGCTTCAGCATCGCGAAGTCATTCCCGTAGGTGCCACTGATCCGCTGCCGATCGATACGCGTCTAATTGCCGCAACCAACCGCAATCTGGACGAGGAAATTGCCCGCGGAAATTTCCGCAGCGATTTGTTTTACCGGCTCAACGTCATTGCGCTCGAGATCCCCCCACTTCGCCAGAGACGGGATGACATTCCGCTGCTTGCGGAATCTTTTCTCGTGGAGATCGCGAAGAAGCGCAATGAAGACCAGAAGTCCCTGAGCGCCGAAGCACTGGAGCAGCTCCAGGAATATTCCTGGCCCGGCAACGTACGCGAACTCGAAAATGCCATCGAGCGCGCGGTCATTCTCGCAAACAACGGGACCATTCATCCGGCCGCGCTTCCGGATAAAGTGCGCGAGAGGAAGATAGAACCGCTCGTTACCGACCGCACAGTTCGAAACCCGTCACTCGATGTCATCGAGCGTGCGTACATCATGTGGGTACTCGGCAGCGAAGGCGGTAATAAATCGCGCGCCGCTGAAGTGCTTGGCATTGACGCCTCTACATTGCATCGGAAGCTTCAAAGGTTCGAGAACGTAGCGTGAGCGCCGAGTCGCGCCCCGGCGACTGGGTGGGGCTCTTCCGAAAGCACGCTGTTCTGATTGTCGGTCTCCTGGCAATCGCCGCTTCGATTACCGGAATACGGAACGGATTCGCGCTCGACGACGTTCACATCATCGTCGAGAACGATCGCGTCCAGTCCATCGCCAACGCATGGAAGCTATTTGGGCAGACCTACTGGCCGCCCTCGGAGGGAGCGAGTCTCTACCGTCCGATGACCATGCTTGTATTCTCCATCGAATGGGCAATCGGTGGCGGATCACCAGTTCCATTCCACGTTGCAAGCATTCTCCTGTACACGCTGGGATGCGTCGCCCTGTTCAGATTGTTGCGCCAGATTGCCGGGGTAGATGTCGCCCTGCTCGGTTCGGCATTGTTCGCCGTCCATCCTGTGCACACCGAGGCAGTCGCGAACGTCGTAGGTCAGGCCGAGCTACTGGTAGCGGCAACAGTGTTTTTTGGCGCTGAACACTACATCAGGGCGCGCCGCAACGGCGCCTTGTCCGGGCGGGACATCACAGTCATAGCGAGTCTCTACCTCATTGGGTGCCTCTCAAAGGAGCACGCCGTGATTCTGCCAGGCCTCCTCTTGGCAGCTGAGCTTGTGATCCAGCGCGGGGATGAAACCTGGAGAGCAAAGATTCGGCAGTTCCTCCCTGTCCTCGCTGTTCTGCTGGGCGTCGCAATCGCTTTCATTGTTGTGAGAACACAGGTAACCGGTGAGTTCCGGGCTGCCGGGCACAATGAATTGTTTGGCGATCAACCGTATTCATCGCGGGTTTACACGATGCTGAACGTGGTGGTGGAATGGCTCCGGCTCCTTTTCTGGCCAGCGCAGCTCTCTGCTGACTACTCGTTCCCGCGTACCCGCGTTGCAACTGACTTTGGACTCGGCATGCTGCCAGCGCTTGCCGTATTTGCGGGCGCCGGCGGTCTCGCGTGGCACGTCCGCCGAACTGCCCCGCTGATCACCTTCGCAGTGGTGTGGATGGCGCTGACGCTGGCGATCCCCAGTAATCTCGTGATGGTTACCGGTTTTGTTCTTGCCGAGCGGTCGCTTTTTCTGGCGAGTGCCGGTGTTGCGATGATGGGATCGTTTGCTTTGATGCAACTGTGGAAAACGGGAGCGGAGAGCGAGCCGGCGCTTAGGCGCGCTATCGTCGCGGCTGTGGGACTGCTGTTCGTACTCGGGATCGGGCGGAGCGCGCTGCGCAACCCCGCATGGCATGATAACGAAACTCTTTTCCGGCAGACGGTAGAGGACGTTCCGTTGAGTTCGCGCGCGCATTGGATGCTGGCCGAGCACCTGACGCAAAGCGGCAGGGCGGGTGATGGTGTTGATGAGATGCTGCTCGCCGTGGCGTTGGGCAGGAAGAACGACCCCGTACTCATTGGGTTCGGCGCGGATCAGCTACAGATCGCTGGTCTGTGCGCGCGGGCCATGCCTCTCTACTATCGTGCGCTCGATCTCACCCCTCTAAACGAACAGTTACGGGTGAATGCGGCACTTTGCCTGATGAGGCTGGGGCGCATCGACCAGGCTCGAATGCTGGCCAGACAAGGAGTGCGCGAATCAGAGGCATCTCCGGCGCTGGATCGCATTGTTGCAATGGCAGACAGCTTGACGGCACTCGGTCGGTAGTAAGCACTGCTGGAGCTGGGCTTAGACGCATGCAGCCCTCTCGCGCGTCGTTGCACAATGCAATACATGTTGCAATATGCGGCGAAAAAAAAATTGAATGTCGACTGAGCAAAATCGGTAAGTGCCGATGCCACAACCACTTGACCCTGAAAAAAAACTTTGGCCCCGACGTTGCCTTTCCCGGGTCCGCGTCGTCTTCCCCCCGAAGCAAACGCAACTCTCCACACTTTCAGGAGCATCAAAATGGTAAGCAAGAACAAGAAGGGCTTCACGTTGATCGAACTTCTTATCGTCGTCGTCATCATCGGCATCCTGGCCGCGATCGCGATTCCGAAGTTCGCCAACACGAAGGAAAAGGCATACGTCGCAGCGATGAAGGCAGATCTGCGCAACCTCGCGACCTACGAGGAGAGCTACGCTGCTGACAGCGCCGGCGCATACTTCAGCGGAACCGCGTCAGGTTCGACAACGCTGCAGGGTTTCCGTACCTCGCAGAACGTCAGCGTAACCGCGACGGCAGTAGCAGGCCCGCCGGCCACGTGGACGGCAGCAGCAACTCATTCGCTGACCAGCAAGACCTGCTCGTCTTCGGCTGACGGACTGATCAGCTGCACCTGATACACGCATCCTGATGGGTGGACGGTCGCGGCGGCGTCACGCCGCCGCGATTGTCCGCGGGATGAGAATCAAGATGGGGCGACCGAGAGGTCGCTTTTTTCGTTTGTAGTGCTTTGATGTCGCCTGCCATGCTTGGATGCACGGTCCTCGCTGATCATTCGCTACCGTGCGCGAATGCAGAAAGCCCGCAAAGGATTATCCCTCGTTGAAGTGATCGCCGCACTTGTCCTGTTCTCCATTGGCGCACTGGGCCTGGCGGGAAGCTCGGCGATGATAGTAAGGCAGTTCTCGCTCAACGGGGGTAGAGCGCAGTCATCGGGTGCCGCGAGAACGCGGGACGAGACATTTCACTCCGTAGCGTGCAACAGTCTTGAACCAGGGTCGGAAACCAAAGCCGGCATCCGCACCGAGTGGACCGTCGTTCCCGGTGTTGCAGCGACGCTCGATCAATCGGTTGAACGAGTAACGTTGTCGGGCATACATGCGGACAAGTACCTCTCCGCGATTCCATGCGATTGAATCTCCGCGGTTTTTCCATGGTCGAGACTCTCGCGGTCACCGCGATTACGGGCCTGGTGGCCGCCCTCGTCACCGCCACGCTCGCGCGACAGCAGCGTTTCTACAACGCTGCTGAGTCAACTCTGACTGTCCGGTCGCAGATGCGAGACGCCGCCGACGTTCTCGTGACCGACATTCGTGGTTCGGCAGCGGCGCTGCTGGGTTTCCCAATGATGACCGATACCGCGGTGGAGATGTACGCGACGGTTGGAACGTCGGTAGCGTGTTCGTCGCCCGTCGGTGCCGTGGTGGGTCTTCCACCCGCGACACTCGTCACTGGCCACACTCTCACCTCGATTCTTTCGCAGCCTGACACGGGCGACCTCGCTCTCATGTTGTCGGTTGGCAGGGCAGCGCCTGATTCGGTGCGCTGGCTGTCCGGGCGAATCAGCTCATTTGCTCAGCGGTCGTTAAGCGCAACGTGTCCTGTGTCTTCCGGTTTCACGACCAGCGGCGATTCATATGCCGGCGCCACAGGATATCAGCTGACACTGACAACGCCTCCCGATGCGTCAGTGCGCCGTGGCTCACTGTTTCACTTCGTAAGACGTGTGCGCTACAGTCTCTACCGTTCCTCGGACGGCCGATGGTACCTGGGGTACCGCAGATGCAATCTCTCCGGCCCGCCGTCGTGCGCCACCGTTCAGCCGGTGAGCGGACCGTACATGGCACCCAGCGGTAACAAGACGCTTCAAGGCCTCCGCTTCCGGTACTACGACTCCCGCGGTATTGAGCTCACGGGCCCGGGCAACAGTCTACTCGTCGCACGTGTGGATATAACGATTCGGGGTGAGACCGCCGGCGGTATTGCACTCGCAGGCGATACCCGCCGCGTGTGGCGCGATTCCGCAGTAGTGATCGTGTCTCCACGCAACCGCTCGCGATGAAACGTCAAAGCGGTTTTGCGCTGCCGCTGGTTCTCCTGGCGCTTGTTCTTATCGGCGCCCTTGCAACCGGGGCAGCATTCGCCGTGAACCAGGAGACTCGCGCGGCGGACGGCGAAATGTTGAATCAGCAGGCGTTCGGATACGCCGAGCGTGTGGCTCTTGTAGCTATTGCTGAATGGAGCTGCTCCGGATGTGACGAAATGCCCATTGGCGCTGTCTTGATACGAAGACCGCTGGCACCGTCGTCGATCGAGACCACGCTTTTCCTCACGCGTCTCGACAGCGCGGTTTTTCTTGTTACCGGCGAAGCGCAAATCAGGGGTTCCGGCGTTGTTGGGCTGCGCCGCCGTGTCTCGATCTCTGTTCTGACAGCCTCCGATTCCCTCGGGGTACCCCGCGCGTTTCGCATCCCTGGAGTGGCCTGGGCCGTCGCGTATCAGATGTGACGCACTTCTCTGTTACCTCGCTGCCTCGTGAATCGTGTCTAGCGTGCAATCCATTGAAGTCTCCTATCTCCAGGATATCATGGCGCTCTTCGGCCGCAGGAAAACGACAGTAGGTCTAGACATCGGGTCAGGCCTCATAAAGATCGCGGTGATGGATCACTCGACCGGTGAACCAGAGTTGGTCAAGGTCGTTATCACCAAGCTCCAGCCCGACGCAATTGTCGAAGGCGAGGTGATGGATCCGGGAATCGTCTCGGATGCCATTCGCGCTGCTCTCGACGGCGCCGGTGCGTCGAGCAAAAACATCGTGACCGCCGTGGGTGGCCGCGACGTGATGGTGAAGAAGATCCAGACCGAGCGCGTAAAGGAAAAGCAGGCGCGCGAGCTCATGCGATGGGAAGCAGAGCAGCATGTCCCCGATGTCGAGTCGGTTGAACTGGACTTCCAGATACTCGACGACTCCGGCAGCCCTGATGAAATGGATGTCCTTCTTGTCGCAGCCAAGCGCGACCTCGTTGACGCGAAGCTGCGGATCCTCGCTGACGCCGGCGTCACGCCCACCATCGTCGACGTGGACGCCTTCGCTCTTCATAACGCGTTCGAGGTGAACTATCCCGAAGCGATGAAGGGTTTCGTCGCTCTGGTCAATGTCGGAAACGAAGTCACCAATGTGAACATCATGGACAACGGCGTACCTGTCCTCACCCGGGATCTGCCACTGGGCACACGCCGTCTCAGCGAAGACCTTCAGCGCCAGCATGGCCTGCCGTCACGCGACGCGGAGAATCTTATTCGCGGATACGATCGGTCACCTCAGCTGGACGCGGTGTTGACACCGCGTGTGGATGAAATCGCGATTGGAGTGGAACGCGCTGCTGCTTTTCTCACCACAGCCAGGAATGCACCGAAGCTCCGCGCCATTTACGTCTGTGGTGGCGGATCACGTACTCCGGGGCTCGCCGAGATGCTTGGTGAGCGCCTCGCGATCACCGTCGAGCATGCCAATCCGCTCGCCCGTCTCAATATCCGTGAAGGAGCACTCGAGTTGCTCACGACCGACGAGGTCGCGCCGCTTCTCATGCTTCCCATCGGCCTCGCGCTTCGCCAGTAGCCCGCAGAGATAATCCATGATCAAAGTCAATCTTCTTCCAGGCGCCGCGAGCAAGTCGCGAAGCGGCGGGTTCAACATTTCCGGAGTACTCTCGGGAGTCACGTCGAGCGTATCGGACAAGTACCTCGTCGGTGCTGTGGCCACGGTCGGGGTTATCGTCGGCACGGTGGGTTTCCTCTTCGTCCAGCAAACCGCGCGTGAGCGCGCGCTGGTCGAGCGGGAGCGCGCGGCCGTACAGGACTCCGCACGTTACAGCGTTGTTCTTCTGGCGAAGGCCAAAGCCGAAGGCACGCGTGATTCGCTCTATCAGCAGGTTGCAATCATCCGGTCGATCGATGACAGCCGTTACCTCTGGCCGCATCTGCTGGAGGAGATCAGTAATGCTCTGCCGCAGTTCACGTGGCTTACTGCGGTGAAGCAGACCAGCGCCCCACCGAGCTCCGCCGCGCAGGACACCTCCCGAAAGGCCCCACAGGCCGACGACAAAAAGGAATCCACCGCTGCCGAAAAGAAGGCGCGTGCAGACTCCGTCCTCGCTGCGGCCTCGCGGTCAACGAAGTTCAGCATTGTCGGTCACACCGTGGACATTCAGGCGCTGACCCTGTTCATGAAAACCCTCGAGTCTTCGCCGTTCATCCAGAACGTACAGCTTACGCGATCAGACCTTGTGCTCGTGGATGCAAAGGAAGTCACCGAGTTCCAGCTCGAAGCCGAATCGCAAAAGCCGCCGCCGTTTCTCGTCAGGACGGTAGCGATGTCAGTAGGAGGAAACTGAAATGGCAATCGGAGCCAATCTCACGAAGCGTGATCAGATTCTGATTTCTGCCGTTGTCCTGTCCGCGTCGCTGGCCGGTGCATACGGGTACTTCATGTTCATTCCGAAACGCGAACAGCTCAGCGCAATCGAGCAGCACCTCGACGTCCTGGATGCGAAGAACAACCAGGCCAAGGCGGATGTGGCGAGTGGAAGCGTAGGTCGCCTCCGTGAGCAGGCGTCGGAGTACCGGGCAAGTCTGAAAGTCCTTCAACAGCTCGTGCCCACCACAAACGAAGTACCGGCGCTGCTGGAAAGCGTTTCTACCGCTGCACGTCGAGTGGGACTCGATCTAGCCTCGGTCGAGCCAATGCCTGTAATCGTCGGCGAACAGTTTGACACGTACCGCTATAAAGTCTCGGTCAAGGGCGGATACCACGCATTGGCCGGGTTTCTCACGAACGTCGGATCGCTCAACCGCATCGTTGCCCCAGTCTCGCTCGACGTAAAAGAGCAGAATGCGGCAGACAAAAAGAAGGCGCGGGTAAAGAACGGCGAAGCGACGCTCGATACTGATTTTCAGATCCAGACCTACATCGCACATCCAGCCCTGTCGATTGAATCGGGCACGACCGAGAGCAACCAATGAAAGCAAACTGGATTCCCACGGCGCTAACGGCGCTGGTATTCGCCACGGCCGCATCGGCAGCTCTGGTCGCGCGAGCGCAGACGCCTGCGAAACCGCGAATTCTTCAGGTCTCGGCCAATACGACGGCCGTAGCTGGCAAGAACGCTGAAGTGTCCAAGCCGGGAGTGGGCGAGACGGGTGTGGGCGCGAAGGCCGCCGGTCCGGAGGTCCTGATCAACCGGGAGACGTATTCGTACCCTGGTTCTGCCAGACGCGATCCGTTCGTCTCACTAATGAATACGGAGGAGCTGCGGCCCCTCATCGGCGACCTGAAGCTGGTTGCAATTGCTCTCGATCCTTCGGGACGCAATTCGGTTGCGATCCTCAGGGACGTAACGACAAAGGAGCAGTACAGAGTAAAAGTCGGCCAGCAGATCGGCCGCATGCGTGTAGCCGCCATTCACCAGAAGGAAGTGGTGTTCGGCATCGAGGAGTTTGGGTATAGCCGCCAGGAGTCAGTGGCGATGACGGATTCAACTAAAGTGAGGACGCAATGAGGCAGTTCCTGGCGGCTTGTGCCGCGCTCGCATTCATACCTGCAGCCGGAAATCTCTCGGCGGCGGTGATCAATGCGGGCAGGTCGGCGGAGAGCCCTGAAGTTTCGGCCGCAACGTCTGTTCGGTCGGTGAGCGTTGTTTCTTCATCGGGGAGAGCGGACATCGTCATCGGTGTCGACTCGTCCATCGAGGTTGAAGACTTTGCCCTCGAATCGCCGCATCGCGTCGTGATCGATCTCAAGGGAGCGGTGCTCGGAATGGCACCTCGCTACGATCGCCAGTCACGTGGCGGTGTCGTCAACGTCCGGGCCGCGCAGTTCAAGCCGAACGTTGTCCGCGTCGTGATCGAACTGGATGCAGCGCATTCATATGAAGTCTCGCGCAAGTCCGGCGAGGTCCGGGTCTCGGTAGCCGGCCAGGCCGGCGAGTTCGCTGCGTGGCATTCGTCACCAGAGATCGCCTCGCGATACACGGAGCCGCAGAAAAGTGCTGAGCCCCAGAAGAGCGCTCCCGCGCCCGAGCGGCGCGCAGCGGAAGTCGACTACCCCTCCGTAAGTCCAAGTGCGGACATCACCAGGAATGTCGCGTATGCCCCGTCGGCAGAAGATGCTCCACTGAAGATGTCCCGCGCAGCAGCCTTGTCAGACCAGCCGCGCATCACTGTTACATACCAGGACGCAGATATCAGGGACGTGATTGCAGCGTTCGCTGCTTTCTCCGGTCGTACCATTGTCGTCGGCAAGGACGTTTCCGGAACGATTACAGCGGAAATCAAGAACCAGCCGTGGGATGTGGCTCTTCGAGCCATTCTCCAGGGTCAGGGTCTCGCCGCCGCTGAAGATCCCCTGTCGGGAATCATCACTGTAGACAGCTATCGCAACATTGCTTCGAAGCAGGCTTCCGAGCCGCTCATCACTCAGATGGTGGCCGTCAACTATGCCAGCGCTGCGTCGCTGGTTACAACGCTGACGGGACTCCTCGCACGTGATTGCACAGCCGGGGGCGTGCAGCAGGCGCCGCAGAATGCGCAGACAAGCTGCTATGCCCGCGGTGCGGTTGCTGCTGACACGGCGACAAATACGCTGCTCATTACCGAAACGCCTACGCGGATGCCGGACCTGCTGTCGTACGTCAAGAATCTCGACGTGCGCACGCCGCAGGTTGCAATCAAGGCGAAGATCATCTTCGTGAATCGCACTGATATCGAGGAGCTGGGGCTCTCGTACGACCTTGGCACCGGCAACGACCAGTTCTTCAGCCAGCTCGTTCAGCGCATCGATCCAACTACCGCCAAACCCATAGACACAAACGGCGACGGCGTACCTGATGCGCTCGGTGGTGGAATCCCACTTACCGGCGATCGCGTACTCCTTGGAGGCAACGCACTCGCAGCGATTGCAAATGCAAACTCCAGAGTCGTCAATCCCGCACTCAAGCTCGTGTTCTCCGCAGCGCTTGGAAAGTTCCAGCTCACCAGCTTCCTGGATGCGCTTCAGGAAGTGAGGCTCGCTGACCTTCAGGCGGAGCCGAGCATCGTTACGCTGGATAACCGGCGTGCCGAGATTCTGGTCGGCCAGGAAATTCCAATCCGCGTTCTCGATGCAGGCAGCCAGGGGCAGGGCGGTGGAGGAGTACAGGGTGCCGGTGCTGTGCCGCGCGCAACCGTGCAGCTCAAGGAAGTCGGCATCATCCTGAGCGTAACCCCGCACATCACCAACAACCGTCAGGTTCTCCTCAATCTCCACGCGGAGAACTCTGATGCACAGCTCGCATCGTCTGACGTAGGATTCATCTTCGGCAAGCAGCGCGCTGACAATCAGATGCTCGTCGCCGATGGCGAAACCGCCGTGATCGGAGGGCTGACTGTGACGCAGGTCACGAGCTCCAAGTCCGGAATTCCGCTGCTGGTAGATCTGCCGCTGATCGGTCGTCTGTTCGGTACCACGCGCACCTCGGAGCAGAAGCGCGACCTCCTGATTCTCGTTACCCCACACATCATTGACGAGGGCGAGCGCCGGCTGACCCCGCGCGCGATTGTATCGCCATCGTCGGCGCCGAAACGGTAGGCCATCACAATGCTGAATATTAGAACCCGTAAAGCCATGCGTCCCGCGGCAGTCGCGCTCGTTGCGGCAGCCTGGCTCGGCGTTGCTGCCTGCAGCGACTCGTCGGGGATCGGTGGGAACCGCGGTGACAAGTCGCCGCCGACTGTGACCCTTTCCAGGGGTGGAACCACCGCTGATACCGTCCTCGCTTTTAACGTCGGGGTAAAGGACAACCTTGGCATCAAGACCATCAAGGTTAATGTGTCAGGTGGGGTCTCGATGTCGTACGACACCACGTTTACGAGCGCTAATACGGATGTGAACGTTCCGTTCACGGTCTCGGTATCACGCGCAATCCCGAAGGGCACTCCGGTAGTCGTTACTGCGTTTGCGCTCGACGGCGCACTCAACAAGTCAGCCACTGACACGCTCAACCTTACCGTGGGTAATGTCCCTGCGGCCGAAGTCAAAGTCGTCACTCCAGTGACGGGAACTGTTGCCGTTCTCGGCAAATCTGTAATCCTTTCGCTCGCCGGTCGGTCAGCCGTAAAGATCAAGGCGGTTGGTTACCGTACCACCGGAAGCTTCGTATCTGTGGATTCGTCGCTCTACTCGAGCCCGCTGCCGGATTCGGTTTCGGTACTCGATACGCTCACTGTTCCGACGAACGCCACAACCGGCGCCCTTCAGATCATCCCCTTCATCATCGACTCGCTCGGCCAGAGAACACTTGGGCCGGTAACTGTGCTGAATGTGCAGCCGCTTAGTGCAATCAACTCCACACCGGTTGTGAGCTTCGTGCATGGGCAACGGGTAGAAGTCAGAGATTCAATTCAGGTTCAGGCGACTGACCAGGCCGGTATCGCCGCGCTTGGCTACGAGGTACGGCGCGTTCCGGGAGGGGCAATCGACGCGAAGGACTCGGTGACCTCCAATGGAAGCTTTACGTCGCAGGTAGCGCAGTTTGCGATGAACCTTCCTTACACGCAGTTCCCGACTACGATTTACATCCAGGCGTTCGCACGCAATTCAAATGGTGTTCGCGCCTATGCCAAGCTGACGAGTGGCGCAGATCGCGTAGACACTGTGGTAGTAGTTGCGGGTTCGACTCGCACTCTGCCTCAGGGTGGAAGCGTAGCTGACGCGGTGTACCATCCGCGCACCGATCGCCTCTACCTCACGAACATCGACCGTAATCAGCTGGAGGTCTTCAGCCTGGCCGACTCGTCGTTCAAGACGCCGATTCTGGTTGGATCACATCCGTGGGGAATCACGGTCTGGCCGCGGGATCACTCGGGTACATTCGGTGATACACTGCTGGTCGCCAATTCCGGCGGTACAGATGTGAGCTACGTCAATCTGAATGCTGCAGGCAGCGGACGCGAAGTCAGCCGCTACGCACTGCCGAACATCATCGCGTTCACCGTGACGTCCACGCGGAGCGAGACAACGCAGCAGCTGATCCAGCAGCGGACCAAGTATGATTTCAGCGATCGACCGCAGTTCGTTGCGGCTACCTGCAATGGAACAGGGTCGGCTTGCGGTGACGTCATTCTTACGTACTCGACCACTCCAACACCGGGGCAGAGCGTGCCGTTCGACACAAAGAATGGCACACTGAGATGGGAAAACCTGACGCGCGGTACGTCTCACCTGTTCTTCGAGCAGGCGATCGGCCAGAGTCAGAACCGGTCCGACACCCTCGAGGTGCTGCGCTACGATGGTAGAACAGGCGCCGCGTCAGTTCTGGTCCCTTACCAGCAGTTCGTTCAGGCGAGCCCGACAAAGGTAGATACTATCAGTGTTGTCATTCAGCTTTCGAGCCTGGCGTTCCGGGATACTACTTTCGTCCGTAATTCCGGCGACTTCAGACGGGCGGTGTTTGGCGAATCTGGAAAGGCTCAAGGAAGCCGGGCGCTGACATTCGATGCGACGCGTGGTCTCGCGACTACCTACGTGTCATCTACGGGGGCGGTACTTCCGATTCCCGTGCCAACGACCGACAGAGGAGTGTCGCCTGCGGCGGATGTGTCCGATTTCATTGCCAACGCGTTTGCCAGAGTAGCGGGCGTTGCGATGAATTTCGACGGCTCCTTGAGCGGAATCCGTGCGGATTCGACCTACCTGCTCAATCCGTCACTGCGACTTCAGGGAATACTTCCGACAACGCAGAGCAATGCCGGACTTGATTTCCATCCGCAGAACAACGGGCCGAACTCTTTCCCGCTTTCAACCCGTCTGGTGTTCGCTGCCTCCGCGCAGCCGCAGATTGAAATCTTTGACAGCTACTGCTACAAGCGGGTGGGCGTCGTACCCATTCGGGATCCGATCATCGGTCCCGTGAAGGCGGCAATTCGACAGGCCACAGGTCAGATCGTCATAGTAGGCGCGACGGCGCGAGGGGTTGTGATAGTGCCCCTGCCGAATACGTTTACGACAAGCTGCCTCTAGCTCGAGCATCTGCGAGCAGGGCCCGAAGGTACCGATTGCAACGCGAGCCCGGCTAGATAGCCGGGCTCGCGCGTTGGAGGACCATGCTTCGATTTACGACGGCCGGGGAATCGCACGGACAGGCGCTCGTCTCGATACTCGAGGGAGCGCCCGCGGGCATTCCGCTTCTCGCGGCAGACATCGACGACCAGCTCGCCAGGCGCCAGCAGGGATACGGCCGAGGGCGCCGCATGCAGATAGAGCGGGATGCGGCGGAGCTGCTGTCGGGCGTACGCGCCGGCTACACGATCGGATCGCCTATCGCGATGCTGATTCGCAATCGCGACTGGGACAACTGGCGCGACGTGATGGATCCCGCTCCCGATTCTGCCGACGCTCCCGAAAGGAGGCGAGCAGTGACGCGCCCCCGACCTGGTCACGCAGACCTCGCGGGAATGCTCAAGTACGACAGGGAAGACGCGCGCGACATTCTCGAGCGCGCCTCGGCGCGGGAAACCACTGCCCGCGTTGCTGCAGGAGCGGTGTGTCGCAAACTGCTGGCAGAGATGGGCGTGTCGCTTGGAAGCCATGTCGTGGAGCTCGGTGGAATACTTATATCGCCGCCAGACGAACTGCCATCAGATCTCAACGCTGCTGCTGACAGATCGCCGTTGCGCACGCTCGATTCAGCTGCGGAGAGCGCTATGGTGGATGCCATCGATGCTGCCAGGAAAGATGGAGATACTCTCGGCGGCGTATGCGAGGTTGTCTGCCGGGGCCTTCCAATCGGCATGGGTTCCCATGTATCGTGGGATCGCAAGCTGGACGGTCGCATTGGCAGGGCGATGATGTCCATACCTGCGGTGAAGGGGGTCGGAATCGGAATCGGGTTCGAGGCTGCGCGGTTGCGTGGGTCTGGAGTACACGATGAGATTCTCGCTGCTCCGGGGCGCCGTTCGGCGGGTGACATCAGGCGTCAGACAAACCGGGCGGGAGGCCTCGAAGGGGGCATGACAACCGGAGAGCCCGTTGTTGTCAGAGTAGCGATGAAACCCATCAGTACGCTCATGCGTCCACTGGCTACAATCGAGATGACTACGGGTATACCGGCGTTGGCTGTGGCGGAGCGAAGTGACGTTACCGCGGTCCCGGCGATGGGAGTGATTGCGGAGTCAATGCTTGCGTTTGTAATGGCGGAGGCAATGATAGAGAAGTTCGGCGGCGATTCACTGAGTGAAATGAAGCGCAACTTGGACGGCTACCTGGCGCGCATTGCAGAGCGGCGTGGAACCGAAGCGTCCTAACATCGTCCTGGTCGGACTGTCAGGCTGCGGGAAGACTTCAATCGGCCGGGCGGTAGCGCGAGAACTGCATTGGCCGTTTATCGATTTTGACACGGAGATAGAGCACCGGGCGCACGCTTCGGTGAGCGAAATATTTGCCCGGGACGGGGAAACCTGCTTCAGGGAACTCGAGCAGGAACTCACCCGGGAGCTGGCTGGATGCACCGGAACGATGATGGCCGCAGGGGGAGGATGGATCACGAATCGGGATTCCGTGGCACTTTTGCGTTCCGGAAGTCGTATCATATACCTTAGAGTGTCTCCTGAGGTGCTCGTGTCCCGGCTTGCGACCGCCAGAGTGCGCCGCCCGCTGCTGGATGTGCCTGACCCTCTCTTGACGCTTTCCCTGATGTATGATGCCAGGCGGCATTTATATGAGGAGGCCGACCTGGTAATAGAGACAGAAGCCTTTGACAGAAAACAACTTATAGAGCAGGTGAAGCAGTATGCCCAGTCAATGTGACCGGCCGTTTACATTTCTTCCCCGCTCATTGATTCACGAATTAGGTTACGAGAATGGATGACAGATTGCCGCTGCCAATGACTTTCAGAGTGATGGGGCCCCACGAACGGGGCAGGTTTGCCGCCGACGCCTGGGGGCACCTGCTTTCGCTCAGTGGCTCGGGCGCCATTAATTCACTGGAGCTGGAGCACATAATCGAGCGAGCGCTGATTCAGATTGACGGCCGCATCGCCCTGGATGACCTTCGTAGTCTGCTCGAAGGTTCCGGCCTCGAGGACACTGGCGGCCCGCCAGACCACCAGACGGTTCATTAAAGTGGCTACTGCGAAAAAGACTCCCGCCAAAAAGAAGGCCGCCGCAAAAAAGGCAGCCAAGCCGCGCGCGCGCAAAAAAGCGGTTGAGATCGACGAAGGCCCGCCGCCGGAACCGGGCACTACATCGCTCGTGATCGTCGAGTCGCCGGCCAAGGCAAAGACCATCGGCAAATACCTCGGGCGAGGCTACCGGGTCCGGGCCACTATCGGCCACGTTCGCGATCTGCCGGAAAAAAAGATCGGTATCGACATCGAAAATGGTTTTGAGCCCGACTACGTCACTATTCCCGGCAAGGAAAAAACACTGGCTGAATTGAAGCACGCCGCCAAGGACGCGCGCGAAATTCTGCTGGCGACAGATCCTGACCGCGAAGGAGAGGCAATTGCCTGGCACGTCGCGAGTCAGGTGAAACGAAAGAACGGACCCCCGGTGAGACGTGTGCTGTTTCACGAGATCACCAAGGACGCCGTGCACGCCGCAATCGAACGCGCCGGCGACATCGACGAACGCAAGGTGGATGCGCAGCAGGCGCGCCGCGTGCTCGACCGGCTGGTTGGTTACAAGGCCAGCCCAGTGCTATGGAAGACGGTAAAGAAGGGAATCTCAGCCGGCCGTGTTCAGACAGTTGCGCTAAGACTTCTCGTCGAACGCGAGCGCGAGATCAGCGCGTTCAATCCTGTCGAGTACTGGACGGTTGAAGCGCTTCTCGAGAAAGAGGGGCGGGAATTCACTGCGCGACTCCACCACATCAATGAAAAGAAGGCAACGATCAGCGACGAGGCCTCGGCCACGAAAATTCTCGCAGATCTCAAGGCACTCAAGACATTCGGCGTAACCGAAGTCAAGCGGAGAGAACGGCGCAAGAATCCGGCTCCTCCGTTTACCACGAGCACTCTTCAGCAGGAAGCAGCCAAGAAGCTCGGCTTCGGATCGAAACGGACCATGCGCCTGGCGCAGGACCTGTACGAGGGAATCGAGATCGGGCCCGAGGGATCGGTTGGTCTCATTACCTATATGCGAACCGACTCGACTCGAATTTCCGAAACGAGCGCCACGCAGGCCCGCGATTACGTCGCCCTTATGTATGGCAAGGAATACCAGTCCAGCGAACTTCAGCTCTATGGCGATGGCAAGGCAAAGAACACGCAGGACGCTCACGAGGCTATTCGACCGACTGATCCTACACGGCGCCCGGAGCACATCGCAAAATACCTGAAGCCCGATCAATTGAAGCTGTACGAATTGATCTGGCAGCGATTCACTGCGGGCCAGATGGCACCGGCTCGCTTCGACACCACTACAGTGGACTTCGATCTGTCGAAGGTGTCGCTGCCGTATCTGTTCCGGTCCACGGGAAGCGTGATGAGATTCGAAGGTTACCAGAAGGTCTACCGCGAATCGCGCGAGTTGGGAGACGGCCGGGGCAAGGCGCTCGAGGAGGAACAGCCGCTTCCGCTCATGGAGTCAGGCGACGACGTGCCGCTCAAAAAGATCACACCGTCCCAGCATTTCACTGAACCACCGCCGCGATTCTCCGAGGCGAGTCTCGTCAAGGAACTCGAGCGGCTGGGAATCGGCCGGCCGTCAACGTACGCGTCGATCATATCGACGCTGGTGGACCGCCGCTACGCCAATCTCGAGCAACGCCGGTTTTTCCCTTCGGAACTCGGCGATCAGGTCGAACGTGTGATGGTCAAGTCCTTCCCCGATGTTTTCAATGTCAAGTTCACCTCGCACATGGAGAGTGATCTCGACAAGGTCGAGGAGGGAAGCGTCAACTGGCGACAGATGCTCAAGGAGTTCTACGGTCCGTTTGAGACTTCCCTGAAGGGCGCCGACATCGAGGGCCTTATTGCCGAAGCGCACGATCTGTCAGCTCTGGAAACGGAGCGATGTCCGCTGGACGGAGGCAAGCTCGTTGCGCGAGGCGGTTTCTTCGGCCCGTTCATCGCCTGCGAAAACCATCCCAAGGAGTGCAAATTCACGCGCCCGCTTCGGGGCGACCGCAAACCGGCGCAGCCAACTGACGAAATCTGTCACGAGTGCGGTGAACCCATGGTGGTTCGCAATGGACGCTCCGGCGAATTCCTGGGATGCAGCAAGTTCCCAAAATGCCGCGGCACCAGATCGATGCCCACTGGAGTGAAGTGTCCCAAGGACGGGGGCGACATTGCGGTCCGCAGATCGAAGAAACGCGGCAAGGCGTTCTATGGCTGCGCCAACTACCCTGCGTGCGACTTCGTAATCTGGGACAAGCCACTGCCTGAAGTCTGTCCTGAGTGTGGCTACGTCGGCGCAGAAGCCAAGTCGAACAAGACACGCGGGGAATACCGCCGTTGCATCAGTTGCGCGAACGAATGGGAGCCGGCCGATGTTCCCGTTGAAGCGGTAGCCGTCTGACTGCTACCGTAATCGGGGGCGGCCTCGCGGGTTCGGAGGCCGCGTGGCAGCTGGCCGAACGCGGACACAAGGTAGTGCTTCACGAGATGCGGCCGGTTAGACAGACACCGGCCCATCACACCGACCGCCTCGCTGAACTTGTTTGCTCGAACACTTTCAAGAGCACCGAGGTCACCAACGCGCACGGGCTGCTCAAGGCGGAGATGCGAGTCCTCGGGTCGATGATCCTGGAGTGCGCCGACGGAGCGCGAGTGCAGGCAGGCAGCGCACTGGCCGTAGATCGCGACATGTTCGCTGCGTCCGTCACCGAGCGGATCGAAGCGCACCCCAACATCGAGATTCTCCGGGAAGAAGCTGTTACCACCACCGGCCCGTGCGTGATAGCAACCGGGCCACTCACATCCGACTCGCTTGCCGAATACATCCGCACCCGTCTGGGTACAGGCGCGCTCGCATTCTATGACGCAATTGCCCCCATCATCGCGCGCGAGTCAATCGACGAGTCGATAGCATTTACCGCTTCCCGCTACGACCGCGAAACAATGGAAGGCGCCGCTGAAGATGGCGCCTATCTCAACTGCCCGATGGATCGCGAACAGTATGAAGCATTCATCGGAGCTCTCACTTCCGCTGATCAGTTTCACGGACACGAGTTTGACAAAGTCCCATACTTCGAGGGATGCATGCCCGTCGAAGTCGCAGCCGCGCGGGGCGCAGATACGCTCAGGTTCGGTCCTCTCAAGCCGGTCGGCCTGAGCGATCCGCGCACCGGCAGGCGGCCATGGGCAGTGGTGCAGCTGAGACGCGAGGACCGCAACGGCAACATGTGGAACGTCGTGGGCTTCCAGACACGGCTGAGAATCCCCGAACAGCAGCGCGTGCTGCGAATGATTCCCGGACTGGAGAACGCAGAGTTTCTTCGCTATGGATCTATCCACCGCAACTCTTATCTCAACTCTCCCGCAGCGCTCACGCCGCATCTCTCCGCACGGGATGACGACCGCCTTCTCTTTGCCGGCCAACTGACTGGCGTCGAGGGATACACGGAGAGTTCAGCCACGGGCCTTCTTGCGGGCGTGAATCTTTCACGCATGCTTAACGGCATGTCACCTCAGCTGCCTCCTCCGACGACAATGCTCGGCGCGCTCTATCGCTATCTTCGCGAGGCAGATCCGAAGCACTTTCAACCGATGAACGCCAATTTCGGTTTGCTCGACGATCTTCCCACGCCCATTCGCGACAAGAAGAAGAAGCGGGAAGCATTCGCCGAGCGTGCGCTGATAACAATGCAGGAATGGAAGGAGGAGCATCAGGGGACACCCGCCGGCACCCCACAATGATTGCGTCGGTCGAAGTTGAGGACTTTCTCCTCCACCTCGAGAAAGAGCGCGACGTATCGCCACACACACTAAAGGCATATCGCCGCGACCTCTCCGAGCTGCTCGACTACCTCGGCAGCTACTACGGAGGTCACGAATGGACATGGCAGGGAATCGATCGCCTCGCACTGCGCGGATTCCTGGCACATCTCCATCGGCGGGAGTTGAGCAAACGGACGATTTCTCGTGCGCTCTCGACAGTGCGAAGCTTCTATTCGTTCCTCAACCGCAATGAGATAGTTGACGCAAACCCCGCGCGCGGCTTGAGCAGTCCCAAGCTCGAGCGTTACCTGCCGGGGTATCTCGACCGCGCACAGGTAGAGCTTCTCTTTCAGAGCGCGGCTCTCCACGCGGAAAGCGGCAACTACACGGACGTGCGCAATCGCGCAATCCTCGAACTGTTCTACTCTACAGGAATGCGACTGTCTGAGCTGAGAGGAATCAATCGAAGCGACATAGACCTGCTTTCCCAGCAGGTAAAGGTGCGGGGCAAGGGAAAGAAAGAACGCATCATACCCGTGGGAGACCACGCTGCCCTCGCGCTGCGGAACTACGAGTCGAAACGGGATGAGTTCATCCGGAACGGCGTGAAGGCCGCCGACAGAACTGCATTTTTTCTTTCGTCGCGCGGGCGGCGGATTTCTGACAGCGCGCTTCAGAGCGCTGTCACGACCTTTCTCGATATGATTGACGAAGACGCAGGGTTGTCGACGCACTCGCTGCGACACACTTTTGCAACCCACCTTCTGGACGCCGGAGCCGACCAGCGTGCAGTACAGGAGTTACTCGGGCATGCTTCTATTTCAACGACCCAGATATACACCCACACCAGTGTAGAGCGTCTCAAGGAAGTCTACCGAAAAGCCCACCCGCGGGCCGATTAAAGAACCGGCAGGGCCCGGCGCGCGTATTCATCCCAGTTGCGTAAGCTTCAACATCAATAGTCCGCCAAATCCGGAGTCATGAAACGACACCATTGGATTGTCCGCCTGACACACTGGATCAACGCTGTTGCGCTCACCATCATGGTGGGCAGTGGTCTCCAGATATTCAACGCGTATCCGCGCTTCGCTCGCCGCGGTGAGACCTTCTGCTGTTATCCATGGGAAGGCATTCCGATTCCCCGCGCCTTCACATTCGGCGGGTGGCTGGCAGGCGCCCGGAACTGGCACTTCGCCATGATGTGGGTTCTGGTGGCCAACGGCCTGCTATACCTCGGATTTGTCTATCTCCGCGGCGAATGGAGAGACCTCGTACCTCGGCGCGGCTACCTGAGCGATGCGTGGCAGATGGTGAAATTCTACCTCTTCGCCCGCAAGGATCATCCGGTTCAGGGAAAGCATAACGCTCTTCAGCGCGGAACGTACTTCGCCCTTCCATGGATAGGAGTGCTCGCCGTCGCGTCGGGCGTGGCAATCTGGAAGCCGGTGCAACTCGCACTTCTTACCAACATGCTCGGTGGCTACGTGTGGGCGCGTTACTGGCATTTTGTCGCGATGACGCTACTCGTGGTCCTCAGCTTCGTGCACATCTTCATGGTGTTTGCGGTCGATCCGTATTCGATTCGCTCCATCACCACCGGCGGGTACAATCCGGAGAACTCACCCGAGTCGCGGAATGCGCGGCCATTCTGGAACCTGCTGCCAAACAGGTTCAGAAAAGGTGGAGGCAAGTCATGACAATCGACCGACGCAAGTTCATCACAGTTTCAGGATCTGCCATTTCTGCGGCTATCCTCGCGTCGTGTGATTCTCGCGGGCCACGCAGCGCCGAGAAGGTGTTGCGTTACGCCGAGCGAAAGAACGAATCGCTCGAACGAATACTGTTCCGCCATACATCAATGGATGCGCCGCAAGCTGGCGTCCGGCTGGCTGGCGCCGCGCTCCCGAGTTATTTCATTTCCCGCACGGTTCCCGTCTGGTCAGAGGCAGAGAAGGGCCAGTGGCTGCTCGAGGTTGCCGGGATGGTGGACAGGCCGCTCAAGCTGTCACTACAGAACCTGATTGACATGCCGAGGACCCATCAGCGCGTGAATCACTATTGCGTTGAAGGCTGGACGGCGGTTGAGCAATGGACAGGAGTGCGGCTGCGGGATCTCGCGAAGATGGCCGGCGTCCACCGGGATGCGCGTTACGTGGATTTCGAATCCTTTGACGATGGTTACCACGAGAGCTGGGACATCGAGAGCGCGACGCATCCGCAGACGGTGATCGCGTATGGCCTGGACGGCCAGATGCTTGGGCCCGCCCACGGCGCTCCGGCCCGCGTCTACTCGCCGGTGAAGCTTGGGTACAAGAACACGAAGTACCTCACGCGCATCATGTTCCTCCCCAAACGGACTGGCGGGTACTGGAGCGATCAGGGGTACGAGTGGTACGGAGGCGTTTGAGCCCGCCCGCTATCTGATCCGCATCCGGGGCTCATCGTCGCGCTCGGGGGGCACCTCTTCACCCTCCTCGCTGCGGCGGGCTGCTCCGCGAAAAAGGAGCATTTCCCGCAGATAGGCGCGGTTCAGGATGGCGCCGAAAACTATGAGGACAATGCCGCTCAACACCGCGATTGTTGTCCATCTCCACCCGTCTCCGCCGATGAGGGCAGCGCCGAGGCAGGCAATGCCAAGCCCTACCATCCACTCGCCGGGAACGTCCAGCTCAGCGCGCTTTCGCCGCCGCCGTTCCCGGAAGGGCCGGTGGTCCTTCGGGCTCGCAGCATCGAAAAGGATGCCTGCCGCAATCAGCAGGACCAGTATTCCAAGGCCTATCGGGACATACTCCAGCCGCATCGCCCGCCCCTGTTAGTTTTGAAGCATGAACAGAACCCTTCCACGCATTCGGTCGACCACAATACTCGGCGTCCGCCGCAACGGTAAGGTCGCGCTTGGCGGCGATGGCCAGGTCTCGGTCGGCGAGACCATCATGAAGTCGAACGCACTGAAGGTACGTGCCCTCGCAGGAGGCAAGTTGCTGGCCGGATTTGCGGGCGCGGCGGCAGATGCCTTCACACTTTTCGAGAGATTCGAGGAGAAACTCAAGCGGCACCCGGGAAATCTCCAAAAAGCGTCAGTTGAGCTTGCCAAGGATTGGCGCAGTGACCGCGTATTGCGGCGGCTCGAGGCACTTCTGGCGGTAACTGACGCGGAGCGCGGATTCGTGATTTCGGGAACCGGGGACATCATCGAACCCGACGACGGGATTCTGGCGATCGGGTCAGGTGGACCATACGCACAGGCGGCAGCGCGAGCGCTTCTGGAGAACACGGAACTCTCGCCGGCCGAAATCGTCACACGCGGGCTTAACATTGCGTCACAGATTTGCGTCTACACCAACTCGAACATCACGGTTCTGGAACCGACAGATTGACATCACTACGAACTCAGAGCGCGCTCGCGCGTCTGGCTGACCTCACTCCGAAAAGTATCGTCGCGGAGCTGGATCGCTACATAGTTGGGCAGGCCGAGGCGAAGAAGTCTGTGGCTATTGCCCTGCGTAACCGTTGGCGCAGGCAGAGAGCGCCAGAGTCCATTCGCGAAGAGATTTCGCCCAACAACATCATTCTCGTGGGACCGACGGGAGTCGGCAAGACGGAGATTGCCCGCCGGCTGGCGAAGCTTGCCGGCGCTCCTTTCACGAAGGTGGAGGCGTCGAAGTTCACCGAGGTTGGGTACGTTGGCCGCGATGTCGAGTCGATGGTGCGCGATCTGGTCGAGAGCGCAATCAGCATGGTTCGTACGGAGCGTGAATCTGAAGTCGAGGATCTTGCGCACGACCGCGTTGATGACCGGCTGCTTGATCTGCTGCTTCCCGTTCCTCCGGAGAAGAAGGACGCGAGTGCTCCCGAGCCAGGTAATGGCGGGGATGCACCGATATTCCTCGTGTCGTCGAGCGGGAATATTTCGCCGGAGATGGACGTGGATCAGGAGCGCTACAAGCGAACTCGTGAAAAGCTCAGGCAGTTGCTCGCCGACGGTCAGCTCGAGGGAAGGGAAGTGGAGGTTGAGGTTGCGCAGCATGCGCCGGTGATGTTCGACATGATGGTGCCGCAGGGTGCTCCCGAGGGCATGGAGAACTTCTCTGACATGCTGCAGGAAATGCTTCCGAAGCGCACGAAGAAGCGTCTGGTGAAAGTGTCCGAAGCGCGCCGCATCATTCTCGAGCAGGAACTGGAGAAGCTCATCGACAACGAGGATGTGACCGCCGATGCGCTGGAGAGAGTGGAGCAGATGGGCATCATTTTTCTGGACGAGATCGACAAGATCGCCGGTGAAAGAAGTGCCGGTGGCGGGCCTGACGTCTCGCGCGAAGGGGTGCAGCGTGATCTTCTGCCGATTGTCGAAGGTTCCAACGTGCAGACCAAATACGGCATGGTGAAGACTGATCATGTGCTGTTCGTTGCGGCGGGTGCGTTCCACGTATCCAAGCCAAGTGATCTGATTCCCGAGCTCCAGGGCAGGTTTCCCATTCGCGTGGAGCTGCGCCCGCTCACTGAAGCAGATTTCGTTCGAATAATGACGGAGCCGGAGAACGCGCTCACGCGGCAGTATGCTGCGCTGGTCGAAGCGGAGGGCGCGACGCTCACTTTCACCGACGACGGAATCGCGGAGATCGCGAGGATCGCGGCGCATGTAAATGACCGAATGGAGAACATCGGGGCGCGGCGGCTGCACACCGTTATGACGACATTGCTCGAAGATGTTCTGTACGACCTGCCGGACAAGACAATTACCGGTATCGTCGTTGACCAGGCGCTCGTGATAGATCGCCTCAAGGAGATCGTCGAGGACGAGGATCTCCGGCGCTACATTCTCTAGCCTCCTACTTTCCAGTTTATGAGCGACCCTACACATCGCGACTTTCTCGCGATTCCAGATTATTCCCGCGTAGAGCTGCTGAATCTGTTCGATCTTGCCGAACGGATGAAGCAGGGTGAGTACAGGGACAAGCCGCTGGCCGGCAAGTCGCTCGCGATGATTTTCATGAAGGCGTCCACCAGGACTCGCGTGTCGTTCGAGGTTGGGACGTGGCAGCTCGGAGGACACGCTCTTTTCCTGTCGCCACGGGATGTCCAGCTGGGAAGGGGTGAACCCGTAGCTGATACCGCGAGGGTTTTATCCAGGTACGTGGATGGAATCATGATCAGGACGTTCGGGCATTCGGAGCTGGAGGAGCTGGCTCGTCATGCAACGGTTCCCGTGATTAACGGTCTTACGGACCTGCTGCATCCATGCCAGATCCTGGCGGATCTGCTTACGATACGTCAGCAACTCGGCGGGATCGACGGGCGCAAGGTCGCGTGGATCGGAGATGGAAACAACATGGCCAACTCGTGGATCAACGGCGCGTACCGGCTTGGATTCGATCTCACGCTGGCGTGTCCGGAAGGATACGACCCTGATGCTGCGACGCTCGCGCGTGCGCAGAGCGCCGCCAATGTGCGCGTCGTGCGTGACCCGGCGGAGGCGGTTGATGGAGCGGATGTCGTTAACACCGACGTGTGGGCATCGATGGGTCAGGAGGAGGAGCAGGCTGTCCGGGAGAAGGCCTTCAGGGGCTTCAAGGTTGACGAAGCGCTGATGTCGAGAGCTCGCAAGGAGGCCATCTTCATGCATTGTCTGCCGGCGCATCGCGGCGAAGAGGTGAGCGCCGACGTGATAGACGGGCCTCAGAGCGTGGTCTGGGATGAGGCGGAGAATCGCCTGCACGTTCAGAAGGCTGTGATGGCGAACGTTATGGGTGGAGTTGCCTTCTAGGGCACCCGGCACGCTCCCTGCAAGTTGTTGAAGCATGCCTAATACAAAGAAGAAGCTGGAAGAACTCGACAAACTCATCGATGGAATCGAGACGGCGATGTTTACGACTCGCCGGCACGATGGGCATCTGGTGTCGCGTCCCATGTCCACTCAGAAACGAATCAACGGTGCAGACCTGTGGTTTGTAACTGACGGCGAGACGCACAAGCTGGATGATCTGCTCATGGATCCGCATGTGAACTGCTCGTACTACAACAACAAGTCGCGTGAGTGGGTGTCGGTCAGCGGTGTTGCGCGCATCGTGAGAGACCGGAAGCGGATTCATTCGCTTTATAAGCCGGACTGGAAGATGTGGTTTGGCGACGAGGGCGGGACCAAGGATGGCGGTCCGGACGATCCGCGTCTCACGCTCATCTTCGTGGACGCCGATTCGGTTGTTTACATGAAGAACGACAAGTCTCGGCCTCTCGTGCTTTGGGAGGTCTTGAAGGGCATTGTTTCGGGTTCGTCTCCGGACATCGGGGAGGTTCGCACCCTCGGCGGAGGAGAGCTGGCCGACTTCTGATTGCCGTTTGCGGCAATTTTTGGGTGTGATGGCGTGAATCGGGTGATCGACCTCGCTCCGGGGGGTCTGGTCTGCCATATTGACTGCCCCGGGTGAAGTCTCACCCTTTTCGTTACCGGAGCGGCGAACATATGGCGCAAGCCGAATCAACAGAAACACTTAAGCGCACACCGCTGACCGATGTCCATGCGGCATTGGGTGCCAAGCTCGTGCCTTTTGCCGGGTATTTGATGCCCGTGCAGTACCCAACAGGCATAACCGCCGAACATAACAGCGTCAGGAAATCTGCCGGACTGTTCGA
>JBKJNN010000083.1:0-11985 GCA_046593625.1 Gemmatimonadaceae bacterium
GACATTCAAGAAGCTGTTTCTTGCTGGCGCCGGCGCTCGACTCGCCAAAGTCCCAATGGTCGTGGCACGGATCGGGCTCGAAACCGACACACCGCGGAGCGCGAAGTACGTGTACGCTCTTCGGCACTGGACGGATCGAGTCGCTGTCAACAGCAGCAAAATGGCCGCTGGATTTACAAACCTCGCAGGATTCGACGCAGGGAATGTTGCGGTCATCTGGAACGGCGTGCGGCACACTGTCCCGGATTTGCATGAAGGTGCGATCCGGGATGAGCTCGGCATTCCGAGCCACGCGTTTGTCGTCGGTACAACCGCACGACTCGCCAGCCAGAAGCGGCTCGACCGGCTTTTGGAAGCAGTCACTCTTCTTCCTGAAATTCATTGCATCATTGCCGGTGACGGGCCGCTCAAAGCAGAACTTTCTTCCATGGCGGCCTCGCTCGGTATCCGAGCCAGAGTGCACCTTCTGGGACACCGCGAGGACACGGCAAGCGTGCTGCATGCGTTGAACGTGTTCGTCGTCAGTTCCGACACTGAAGGGCTGTCGAACTCAATGCTGGAAGCCATGGCCCGTGGCCTTCCGGTGGTCAGCACCGATGTCAGCGGCGCACGGGACGCGTTGGAGGCGACTCACGGACTCCCGGCAGCTGGAATCATCGTGGAGTTCACATCGAAGTCCATTGCGAATGCGATTAAGATCATCCGCAACGAACCACTAAAGGCCGAACAACTGGGCGAGGCGGCGCGACTTCGCGCGACCACTCAGTTCTCCTTTGACTCTATGCTCGACAAGTGGGAGGCACTTTTGTCAGGCAAGCCGCGTGTCTGAGGGCCCGCACGTATGCATCGTCCTCCTCACCGGACTTGGTGATGTCGTCAACGGATTGCCACTTGTGAATGCTCTCCGGGAAGCGATGCCGGGCATGCACCTCACCTGGGTGGCCGAGCCAATGCCGGCTGAGGTTCTGGAAGGGCACTCCGCAATAGATCGGGTTGTGATCTATCGCCGCTCCGAGGGCCTGCGCGGCATCCGCCAGCTTCGCCGCGATTTGAGAAAAGGTTCCGACATCGACATCACACTGAATCTCAACGTTTACATCAAAAGCATCTGGCCCACGCTGCTTTCGCGGGCACCGCGACGCATCGGATTCGAACGCGGCCGCGCTTTCGAAGGAGTGTGGCTTGCGGCAACCGAAACACTGCGGCCCGCCCCGCGGGCCCACACCGCAGACATGTTTCTGGAGTTTGCACGCCAACTAGGCATCCCTGCTGATGTGCCAACCTGGCGACTTTCCTTCGATGATGCACGCGCCAGCGCTAACGAGTTTCTCGACGGAGTTTCCGGAAAGCCACTCGCGACGATCATCCCAGCGAGCGGTTCCATCAAGAAAGACTGGATTGCCAGTCGCTGGGCCGAAGTAGCAGATTCGCTCGAGCTCGACTTCGGGTTCAGCGTCGTCGTCGCGGGCGGCCCCGGCGATCGCGAACAGGCGCTCGCACGGGAGATCGTATCGATCTCCTCGGCCAGAATCCACTGGGCAATGGGTGATTCCGTTCGCCGGCTCGGAGCAATAATCGGCGCCAGCAGAATGGTGATTGCGCCAGATACGGGGCCTGTTCACATCGCGAGAGCGCTGGACGTGCCGGTCATCGGACTGTATGGACACACGAATCCCTGGCGCGTTGGACCGTGGCGCGCATACGAGGACCTGTGGGTGGACAATTACACTGAACCCGGAGAACAGGGCGATCCGTCCAACCGAACGCCGAAGTGGAACCGGATGCCGACGATCACCGTCCAGCAGGTGCTTGAAAAAGTGAATCACGCCGTGGCCCGGTATGGTGTCTCGCCCAATCGCACAGCCATTTGATGCTCGATGAGCGGGAAAGAGATCACGCACGGAGTTGCGGGACATGTGAGATTGTCTGAATGACCCGCCCTACGATGACGGAAGCTCTCGCTGCACTGAAATCGGCTTTCGGATACGATCAGTTCAGGCCCGGACAGGCAGCGGCAATCGAATCAGTTCTCGCAGGGAACGACACGCTTGTGGTGCTCCCCACTGGCGGTGGCAAATCCGTCTGCTTCCAGATTCCGGCGCTCGTGCTTCCAGGTCTCACGGTCGTCGTGTCTCCCCTTATCTCACTGATGAAGGATCAGGTGGATGCACTCGAGGCGCGGAATCTGCCGGCCGCATTCATCAACAGCAGTCTCAACTCCAACCAGGTCGCAGACAGGTTGGCGCGCGCCGAACGCGGGGATATTCGCCTCCTGTATCTCGCGCCGGAACGGTTTGATTTTGGCAACGTGGCCGAACGGCTCGCGGCTATCGGCGTCAGCCTGCTTGCCATCGATGAGGCGCATTGCATCAGTCAGTGGGGACACGATTTCAGACCCAGTTATCTCCGCGTTGCCGAAGCACGAACGAAACTCGGTTCGCCTCCGACGGTGGCCCTCACGGCAACCGCCACTCCCGAAGTGCGCGAAGATATCTGCCGGCAGCTCGCACTGCATGATCCGCGCACCATCATCACAGGCTTCGACCGAAAGAATCTCGCGTATCATGTCCTGCCCGCGAAGAACGATGCAGAGAAGGACACTCTCCTAGTGGAAACTCTCCGCAAACATGAAGGGCTCGCGGTCGTCTACGCCGCCACACGCAAATCGGTTGACCGGCTGAGTTTTCTGCTCGAGCAGGAGGGAATTCCCTCGGCAGGCTACCATGCAGGCCTTGATGACTCTCATCGGCGAGAGGTGCAGGAATCGTTCATGACGGAGAAGATCCGGGCAATCATCGCCACAAATGCCTTCGGCATGGGAATCGACAAGCCGAATGTCCGGCTCGTCATTCATCACTCGATGCCAGGAACCCTCGAGGCGTACTACCAGGAGGCAGGCCGCGCTGGTCGCGATGGCCTGAACTCGGAGGTGTTTCTACTCCACTCATTTCCCGATCGATTCACTCACGAGTTCTTCATCAAGGGTGCGTACCCGGAAAAGCCCCTCGTCGAGAAGGTCTACGCTGCGCTTGCGAAGGCGGCTGCGAGAAGTGATACACTTCCGTCATCGGTCGAGGATCTCGTTCCGCTCATCGGCGGACGCGTGAATCCGCGAGAAGTGGAGAGCGCTCTCAGAATCCTGGCGCAGGCCCGTGCAATCGTAGGGTCTGACTCTTCTGCATCGCTGGTCTCAGTGCGTCTGCTTGCAACGCCCGCCCGAATCCGAAAGGAGGTCACGGGTGACGCCAACCAGGAGCTGGGGCTGCTGCGTGCTCTCTGGAAAATTGCCGGTGCCGAATTGAACACGGGCGCTACAATAGATCTGGAGTCGCTGCCACCCGGCCTCGCGAGGCGCTCGGGTGCAGTGTCTCTGCTCGACTCGCTTCAGTCCCGGCAGTTCCTCGTCTGGGAACGGCTCGGCGGAGGCCTTTGGCTCACCAGTCGCGCGGCGCCGCTCTCACAATTCAGGATTGACTGGCAATCCATTGACCGGAGACGGGCTGCGGAATTGTCCAAACTCGACGCGGTTCAGCGGTACGCCTACACAACGGGCTGTCGCAGAGGTTTTGTGCTTCGGTATTTCGGTGACCCTGCAGCCACCAACAAGTGTGAAGGCTGTGACAACTGCCTCGGCCTTACTCGTACCCGTCCTTCAGCTCCTGCGACGCGCGGACGCAAAATAGGTGGATCCAATCCCCGGGTTGCACATACGGCTCCGCCTGACGAGCAGGCCGCGCTGAGCGAGAACGACCAGAACCTTCTGCTGGCCCTCAGACAGAAGAGGCTGGAAATCGCCCGGCAGGACCGCGTGCCCGCGTATATTGTCTTTTCCGATCGTACACTCGCCGAGATCGCGGTGAGAAGGCCTGCATCTCTGGCCGCGCTGGGGAGTGTGCGGGGCGTTGGAGACATGAAGCTGGAGCGCTATGGCGAGCATTTTCTCGCAGTGATCCGCAGCTCCGACGAAACCGAAGCCGCCTGAAATCAAATGGAAGACTCGCTTTACTTCAGCGACCAGCACATAGCAGTCCGCGACATGGTGCGTGAATTTGCCCGCGAAGAGGTCGCCCCGGTCGCAGCCAGGTTCGATGCATCCCAGGATTTCCCATGGGAGAACATTCAAAAAATGGCTGGCCTGGGACTACTGGGAATTCCGTGGTCCGAAGAGCTTGGCGGCGCCGGTCTCGACACGCTGAGCTTCATGATCGCCATTCACGAGATGGCCAAAGTGGATGCATCTCACGGAATTACGATCTCGGCCCATACGACGCTCGGTACATCTCCCATCGTGAAGTTCGGAACACAGGAGCAGAAAGAGCGGTTCGTCCCGTCGCTCGCTTCGGGCAAGGTTCTGGGCGGTTTCGGCCTCACTGAGCCAACCGCCGGCAGCGATGCCGCCGGAACCAAAACCACGGCCGTGCGAAAAAACGGCGGCTATCTCCTGAATGGCTCCAAGGTGTTCATCACGCATGGCGGAGTTGGTGAGATTTTCGTCGCTACCGCCGTGACTGACCCAACGGCCGGAACGAAGGGAATCTCTTCGTTCATCCTGACCAAAAAGGCGGATCTCTCCCATCGCCCCGAGGGCGTCACCATCGGCCACGATGATTCGCTGCCGGACATGTCAGGATTCAGGTCCGGAAAGAAGGAAGACAAACTCGGCTGGCGTGCGTCAGACACGCGCGAACTCATTTTCGAAGATGTCGAGGTACCTGACGAAAACCGGCTGGGCGAAGAGGGCATGGGCTTCATCAACTTCATGCAGACTCTCGATTCGGGCCGGATTGGAATCGCCGCGCTGTCTCTCGGAATTGCCGAGGGGGCGTTCGAGCAGGCGCTGAGCTATGCGGCGGGGCGGAAACAGTTCGGCAAATCGATCGCGAGTTTTCAGGGTGTTCAGTTTCAACTTTCCGACATGGCCACTGAAATTGAAGCGGGAAAGCATCTCATGTTTCACGCGGCCTGGCTGGCGCAGAACGGCAAGCCGTTCGGCAAGGAGGCGGCAATCGCAAAGCTGTTCTGTTCAGAACTGGCGATGCGAGCCACCATCAAGGCAATCCAGATACATGGCGGATACGGTTATACCAAGGATTATCCGGTCGAGCGGATGATGCGGGACGCCAAGATTTGTGAGATTGGCGAAGGCACGTCGGAGATCCAGCGCGTGGTGATCGCCCGTCACCTTCTGCGGGAGTTGCTCGATTGACCTACTCCGAAGTAGCAAAGCGGGTTCGTCTGCCACTTGGATTTGTCCTTGGGATCGCTTACCTGATCTGGGCCCGTCCAACATCTCTTACCCTGGCTGTTGGTGGCGCAATCGCACTGGTGGGGGTTGCGATAAGGGCGTGGGCCTCCGGCCACATTATGAAGAATGAGCGGTTGGCAGTGGCGGGTCCTTATGCTCACACCCGCAATCCTCTCTACTTCGGCAGCTTTCTCATCGGGGCCGGGTTTGCGATTGCGGTGCACTGGGCGCTGCTACTTGTAGTGATAGCCTTCTGGGCGCTGGTCTACGCTCCAACCATGGAGCGCGAAAAGGTCAACATACGCGAGCGTTTCCCGGATGCCTACGAGCGCTACTCGGCCAACGTGCCGGGGTTTGTTCCGCGCTTCACCGCGTGGAAGCATGAGGAGCCGGACGTCGGCGAATTCGATCCGGGGCTTTACATGCGGCATGGCGAGTGGAAGGCCGGAATCACATATATTCTGGTCATGCTGTGGCTCGCATTCAGGGTGATGACCGGCCTGTAAGTCGTTGTCGCTGTTGCAAAAAGGGCAACGACCGCAGTACATTTTGCGAAAGGATAATGGCCACGGCGGCATGGGGACGATCGCGCGACTCGCGACGTCCGGCACCATGAGCGCCAGGCGCACGACATTTCGCAGACCGTACACCAGGCGTGCCTTACCGGCGCCCACACTCAAGGACCATCCGCAGCAGCTGCATGACGTCGAGTCGCCGGCGTGCGCGCCCTGCGGGTTATAATGAAAAGAGAAATCCTCATCAATGCCGGCACGCGCGAGACGCGCGTGGCGATTCTGGAGGATGCGAAGCTAGTTGAGCTTCTCGTCGATCGTCCAGACAACCGCCGCATGGTCGGCGACATATACCTCGGACGAGTTGAAGCGGTGCTGCCAGGCATTCAGGCGGCCTTCGTCCAGATCGGCACCGAGAAGAGTGCCTTCCTTCACGCATCTGATCTCGTCAGAGAGTCGGCGGAGGATGCCGAGGACGAGGACGAGGATGACGAGGAAGAGGAGGAGATTCCCGAATCGGTGACGGCCGGCCCCAAGGCCAACGGCTCGAACAAGGGCGGGAATGGCGGGGGAAGGCGCGGGCGCAAGCCGGCTCCGCCGATTCAGGACGCGCTCAAGCGTGGCCAGGAAATCATGGTTCAGATTTCCAAGGAACCCATTTCTACCAAGGGCCCTCGCGTCACCGCTCAGATTTCACTGGCTGGACGGTTTCTGGTTTACATCCCGGATTCTTCTCGCGTAGGCGTCAGCCGCAAAATCAGCGGGGGTGCCGAGCGTCAGCGGCTCAAGGAACAGGTTGGATCGATTTTGCCGGACAAGTCGGGCGGAGTAATTGTCCGCACGGTGAGCGAGGACGTAACTCCGGAGGCGCTCAAGCGAGATCTCGAGACGCTCATGGCGCAGTGGAAGAAGGTGAAGCGGAAAAGCCAGTTCTCACGCGCACCTGCGCTCCTGCACCGGGAAACCGGACTGACTCGCGGGCTTGTGCGGGATCTGTTCAGCGCCAAGGTGGACAGTCTTACCATTGACTCGAAACCCGTTTTTAATGAGGTGACGGAGTATCTGAAGACCGTTGCTCCAGATCTTATTCCCCGCGTCCAGCTCTATGAGGAGAAAGCAGCGCTCTTCGAAAAGGCTGGAATTGAGGCTGAACTGCGGGATGCGTTCAAGCGCCGGTGTGAACTTCCGTCCGGCGGGTACATCATCATCGAGCCGACTGAAGCTCTGGTTTCAATCGACGTAAACTCGGGGCGCTATACCGGAAAGAAGGATCCCGAGAAGACGGTGTTGAAGACAAACCTCGAGGCCGCGGCAGAAATCGCACGGCAGCTGCGTCTGCGTGACGTGGGCGGCATCATCGTGTGCGATTTCATCGATATGGAGACCCGTTCCTCACGGGACAGGGTACTTCAGGAGATTCGCGGGCACCTGAGCCGCGACCGCGCCCGAACGAAGGCGTTTGCAGTAAGCGACCTGGGCCTGATCGAGATGACCCGCCAGCGGGTTCGGCAAAGCCACTACCAGAGCATGACTGAATCATGCCCGACCTGCGAAGGTACGGGGCGGGTGTTCACACCCGAGACCATCATCAGGCGGATGGAGCGTTCAGTACGCCGGATGGTCGTGGAAGGCCGGAGGGATAACCTGCTGGTCAAGCTTCATCCTGATGTGGCGATGTATGTGCTGGAGCAGGAACGGGAGCTGGTTCAGCGGCTTCAGAAGACAGCTTCATTCTCGCTCGAGCTGCGGGACGATCCGCTCCTCAAGCCGGACGAGTTCAAGCTGGTGGTCAAGGCGCAGGGCCGGGATGTCACGCAGCAATACGCGGTGGCCTGAACCAACTGTGATTTCTGTGGTGACTAGTTGGTTAGGGACGCTCGGGTCCGCCAAATCACGGCAATTGGCTGGCCGGGAATTGATTTCGCGCCCAACTCTAACTAAATTCCATGGCTGTCAGAGAATTTCTTCAACCAGTTGTTGACTAATGGCTTACGCAATTATCCGCACCGGCGGCAAGCAGTACCGCGCCGAGTCCGGCAAAACACTCAGAATTCCCAGTTTACCCGGTGACGCCGGCTCCAAGGTGACGTTCAGCGATGTCATCCTCGGCTCAGACGGCGACAAGACCTTTGTCGGAGTGCCGACCCTCAAGGGCGCATCCGTCGCGGCCGAGATCGTCAAGCACGGACGGGACAAGAAGATCGTCGTATTCAAGATGAAGCGACGGAAGAATTACGCGAAGAAGCAGGGTCACCGGCAGGGCTTCACTGAAGTCCGCATCGGCGACATCACGCTCGGATAAGGGACTACATCAGATGGCACATAAAAAAGGCGTTGGCTCATCCCGCAACGGTCGGGACAGCAACCCACAGTATCGCGGCGTCAAGAAGTACGGTGGAGAGGCCGTTGTCGCAGGCAACATCATTGTTCGCCAGTGCGGCACCAAGTGGCACCCTGGACGGAACGTCGGTCTCGGTACCGACTTCACCATCTACGCGCTCATCGATGGCGTGGTCAAGTTCGAGCACAAGAACCGCCACCGGTACAAGATCAGCGTGTATCCTGCTCAGACCGAGACGGCCGAAAGCGCAGCCTGATACAGCGCTCACGCCCGGTAATGGAAGCCCTCGCCAATGTGCGGGGGCTTTTTGTTTGCATGCCTCCGGCGGGGAAAGGAAACAAGCGGCTACCTTCCTGCGTAGGGAACCGCAGCGGTAGAGTCACCTCAAACACGAGAGCAAAATGGCATTCATCGACAAGCTGAAGGAAGAACTGGATCGCGCCGGCCGCGCAGCGCAGGGAGCCCTCGACGAGGGTAAAACAAGAATCGAGGCGTTTCGCATCCGGCAGCTTGCGGACAAAGCTGCGCAGGCGCTTGGTTATGCGGTCTTTCGCGCAAAACAGTCCGGCGGCGAACTCGACGCGGAAACCTACGCCCGCATGGCTGCCACTCTGGCAACCCACGATTCCGAAGCTGCAAAATACGAGGCGGAGATCGCACAGCGAAAATCGGAGACCCGAACCGCCGGTTCGCCGGCAGCCGATACCGCGGCTCCTGCGGCTGACGCAGAAACGCCAGGTACATCAACCGAAGAAGTGAGCGGCTGACACCGCCGTACCGAAAAAAAACCCGGCCATCGCAGCCGGGCTTTTTTTCCGTTCAAGCACTCAGGTCATCGGCGCTGTGTCGCGCCCCATGCCGGTGGAAGCGTCTTGTACCGATCTGTCAGCATCTGCTGGCGATCTGCCGCCGTGTACTCCCGGCCGCGCACATACACATGCTCAGCCACGGTGGTGAACTCGAACGGATCGCCG
Organism: Gemmatimonadaceae bacterium; assembly: GCA_046593625.1. Taxonomy (GTDB): domain Bacteria; phylum Gemmatimonadota; class Gemmatimonadetes; order Gemmatimonadales; family Gemmatimonadaceae; genus UBA4720. The sequence goes on from JBKJNN010000083.1 coordinate 9,073, forward strand.
CTCCAGATCACCACGTTTGCTTCGCGCCCCGGCTGGAGCGATCCGATCTTGTCGGCGACTCCAAACACCTCGGCGGGCGCCAGAGTTACAGAGCGAAGTGCAGCGTCCCACGACATGCCGTAGGCCACCGCATTGCCGGCTTCCTGCTTGATGTTGCGAATGTTGAATGTCGCCTCGTCACCGGGTCCGTTGCCGACCAGAAGCACCTCGACACCAGCGCGCCGAAGAAGTCCTGCATTCTCCTGAATCTGGCCAAGCTGCGTAAAGCCGCCCGGTATGTTGTTCATCGCTCCGGTGAGAACCGGCACGCGGGCAGCAGCGAGCTTATCCGCCACCATCCACGCTTCCGCACCGCCGTTGATTATGATCTTGATGTTGCTCTCGCGAGCGATGCGAAGTGCAGCCTCGATGTCGGTGGCCTTGTCAGCGCCGACGAGGAGAGGCAGCCGCCCTTCGACAACAGGAATCATTGCCATTAGGTCGAGGCGGCTCGCCGCGTAATCGCGAGTCTCGGCGCGCTCATAAGCGGCACGATTGCGCATAAAGGCGCGGGTATCCTCAATCAGTTCACGCAGGCGTACGAGAAGTTCCCCGCGCGCACCAACTCCCGCACCGTTGGAAGACTCGACCTGCGCCACCATCGCGATGGGCGTACGAATGACCATATCGCTCGCCATCCCATCCACCAGGGTCAGCATTGCCGCCTGACCCGAAACGAGAGCGTTACCGCCCGGTAGAATGACCACGCTCGTCACACCATCGTGGCGTGCTGGTGCAATCAGAACCGACTGCGAATTCAATCCCTCCCAGACGGTGAATGCCGCCGAGATGTTGTCCTTGCCACGCGCCGTGTTGTCCCGCGTGTCCTGAACAGCTGAGACTTCGACAAGACCGAGTTGTGTCGCCGAATTGATAAGTCCAGGGGTCACCCACTTTCCGGTAGCGTCAACTCTCGTGGCGTTTGCCGGAATGGAAACATTGCTGCCGACTGCCACAATTTTCCCGTCGCGCATGAGTACGGTGCCGCCTTCAATTGGCGCTCCGCTCACGGGATAGACTTTGCCGCCCGTTATCGCAACAGACTGCGCGGACGCTGACGTCGCGAGGGCGCTCCCCGCCAGAATTCCCGCGAGCGCAAGGATGTTCGTCTTGTGTGTGTATCTCATTGGTTGATTCTCGCAGGTGTTTTTACGAAGCCCAGCTCGAAGTCAGTGCGCCACTGCTGACGCGGATCGAGCCGGTCGTACATCATGGACCCGTCAATCCAGACTTTGTCGGGTTTGGAATAAACGCTGAATGGATCGCCGGACCACAGCACAATGTCGGCGTTCTTTCCGACTTCCAGCGAACCGATTCTGTCCTGAAGCCCAAGCTGCCATGCCGGGTTGATGGTTACCCACTTGATGGCCTGATCTTCGGTGACCGGTATACCGGCAGCAATTCCAGCCGCCATTGCCTTCGCGGCCTCCTGGTTCAGACGCTGGGAACCCGACGCATCGTCAGAGTGAACTGCGACGTTCGCGCCTGCACTGCTGACGAGCGCAACGTTGGCCCTGATGCCGTCAATTGCTTCCATCTTGAAGGAGCCCCAGTCAGCCCAGAGTGATCCGCCGATTGAGTCTCTGGCGAGCAGGTCGGCAACCTTGTATGCCTCTACTCCGTGATGGAACGCGCGAATCTTGTAACCGAATTCCTTTGAGATATCGATCATCTGCGCCATCTCGTCAGCGCGGTAGCAGTGGTTGTGCACAAGGATGTTGCCGCGCAGCACTTCGGCCAGAGTTTCCTGTCCCAGGTCGCGTCCCGGCGGGTCGCCCTTGTGATCCTTGTTCCACTTGTCCCACTTGCGCCTGTATGCCTCTGCCTGAATCCAGGCTGCGCGATATCCTGCGACATTGCCCATTCGCGTTGAAGGGCCGCGGCTCGCGTAAACGCGCTTGGGATTCTCGCCGCAAGCCATTTTGAGACCGTACTTCGCGCCAGGGAACTTCATCCCCTGAACGGTGCGCGATGGAACGACCTTCAGCACAACGCTGCGTCCGCCGATAAGGTTCGCCGAACCGGGGAGCACCTGAATGGTGGTCACTCCACCTGCAAGGTTCCGCGGAAACTGTGGATCCTGGGGCCATACCGAGTGCTCTGCCCAGACATGCGCCGTTACAGGGCTCGTCGCTTCGTTGCCATCGCTGAGCGCCTGACCGCCCGGTGCAGCGTAAACACCGAGGTGCGAATGCGTGTCGATTATTCCCGGAGTCACGTACTTGCCGACCCCGTCAATGACGGTGGCTCCGGCTGGAACTGGTACCGTAGCTCCAACAGCCACGATCTTGCCGTCCGCAATCGATATCATTCCGTTTGGAATCATCGGGCCGGCGGCGGTCATCAGGTTGACGTTTCTAATTACGAGGGGAGCCGCTGCAGTGCGCACATAGGTGCTGGCAAATGGATCTGCATTCGGAGTAGACATTCCACCGAAACCGGTCGTGGCGGTCGAGTCTTTCGCACTGACAGGCGTTGGCGCCTGTGTGGTGCGGGACTGCGTACACGCCGAAGTAGCGGTGAGCGCGGCAATGAACAGCAATTGAACTTTCATCGTGAGCAGTGCTCCTCCTGAGGGAGAGCGGGGCGGGAAAAAATATCGGACGGGCTTAACTTACGAATCTGACAACCATCCGACAGGGCAGAGGAATCCGTTACCTGGAATCAGGTAGGATGAACGGTGTCGCGCCATGCCACATATGCATCGACTCTATCGGTGCAGATCCCGTCTACCCCGAGCGAGGCGAGTGATGTCCACTGCTGCTCCGTGTTGGCGGTCCAGGCGATGATCCGGCCTCCCGCGGAATGAACATCGGCCACCAGCGTTGCATCGACAGAATCAGCCTGCTGCCAGAGATCAGTTGCACCCGCGGA
>JBKJNN010000118.1:0-53833 GCA_046593625.1 Gemmatimonadaceae bacterium
GATTATCTCGGGTCTGTTCAACAACGAACAGGAACAGATCAAACGGGGAATACCGTTTCTCAAGGACATTCCTGTGATCGGCGAATTGTTTTCCAGCACAAGCTGGAAGAACAATGAGAGCGAGCTGCTGGTTGTCGTGACGCCTGTTCTCGTCGATCCACTCGATCCCAGACCGCAGGATGTTCTGAGACTGTTGCCTGATACGGCTCTGCCGGCGCGGGACGCAATCAAAAAACGCCTCGACGAGGCCTCGAAACGGCCTCCGTCACCAATCATTCGCTGAGTTGACTTGATGCAACGCCGGGCCCTTCTCGCTGCAAATGCCGCTGGACCTCCGGAGAATGTTTCCGGGGTTCTCGCACGGTTTGGATTCTCCAGGACAGTGCATGTTGACGACCGTGAGGCCGCGCTGCTGAAACTGCGCGATGGACAGTTCGATCTCGTCATTCTTCCGCTCGACGGAATCGGTCCGCTGGAGCTTGCGGCGCTGGAGCGGGAAATCAGGAGAGATACAAATCTGTCCGTAATCGGCACTGCTTCAGTAGCTGAGCCAGATCTGATCGTTCGGGCGATGCGCGCAGGTGTACACGAGTTTCTGGTCAATCCGCCGAAGGCCGAAGAGCTTGCGGGATCGGTAGAGCGGCTAATGCGCCGCACACGGACTGAACCCGAGGATGGTACCCTGATCGCCGTCTACAGCGGCAAGGGTGGGCTCGGAAGCACGAGCATCGCCGTCAATGTCGCGCAGGCTTTTGGAGCTGTACGGACCGATGCGAGAGTCGCTGTCGCGGACCTCGTCGTCACCGGGGGAGACGTTCGGGTTTTCCTCAATCTGAAACCGTCGTACGACATCAGTCACTTGCTCTCGAAAGGCAGTTCAGTCGACGCCGAACTGTTGAACTCTGTAATGACTCCCTGCCCCGGTGGCGTGTGGGCGTTGCCAACAGGGGATGCTCCGGAAGATCAGGATATGTTTGACTCCTCGGCAGTCGGTGCTGTGCTCGCGCTTTTGCGCAAACACTTTCCGATGACCGTAGTAGACTGCGAACATCATCTGAGTGAATCCACGCTGACCGCGCTGGACGCGGCGGACAAGATTCTTCTGGTTACTCAGCTGACCGTTCCTGCCCTTCGTAGCACGCAGCGTTCTCTGGCCGTTTTCCGGCGCCTCGGGTACGATGAAACGAAGCTCTGCGTAGTGATAAACCGGTATCAGTCTGCCGATGTTCTGCCGGTGAAGGATGCCGAGGATCTTCTTCAAACGCAGATATTCTGGAAGCTTCCGAATGACTACCAGGCCTCGGCTGCGTCCCTGACACGCGGGGTGCCTGTCACCCTGGAAGAGCCGGGATCCAAGCTTTCTCGCGGGTATGCAGAAATGGTAAAGAAACTGAGTGGAGTTGGCGGTTCTGGAAATTTCCCAAAGGCTCAGCAGAGCGGGACCGGTTCGCGGATCCGCAAGCTGTTTGGCAATGACAAGGGAGCCCGACATGTCTCTTAGAGACCGGCTGACCCGTCGCAGCAATGGAGGCGCGCGCACGGCGCTTACGCCCGCAGCAGGCACCGAGGCACCCGACGCCGAACAGACGCCTCCGGTTCCAGCGCGGCAGGCGCCCGCAGGTCGGCCGACGCCTCCGTCGGGGTCGGGAATTTATTCGCGCAGGATAGAAGTGGAGACGGTGAATGCGATTGATCAGGTCAAGATAGACCTGCATCGGAAGCTCATTGACCGGCTCGACCTCGAGGCGCTCGAACAGATTCCCGACGAGCGACTGCTGAATGCGGAAATTCGCGCAGTCGTCATCGAGCTGCTCCGCGAAGAGTCCACTCCGCTCACGGTTGCGGACCGCGAAGACATCATCGATCAGGTTCTTTACGAGATCACGGGGCTCGGCCCCATTGAGCCGATGTTTCGCGATCTCAGCATCAGCGACATTCTGGTGAACGGCTCGAAGGAGATTTATATCGAGCGTGCGGGCCGGCTGACGCGCGTCGCTACTTCGTTTCGGAACGACGCGCATCTCATGGCGGTGATTGACCGCATCGTGAGCAGAGTCGGACGTCGCGTTGACGAGTCATCACCGATGGTGGATGCGCGGCTTCCGGACGGATCACGCGTGAACGCGATCATACCGCCGCTGGCGCTGGACGGCCCCATTCTGTCGATCCGGCGATTCGGCATCGACCTTACGGTGCAGAAGCTCATCGACAACGGAACGCTCAGCCCGCAGATGGCGTCCCTCATTGCCGGTTGCGTTGCAGCTCGCCTGAATATTCTGGTTTCTGGCGGTACTGGTTCGGGCAAGACCACGCTTCTCAATGCGATGGCTTCGTTCATTCCCGCTGACCAGCGCATCATCACAATCGAGGATGCGGCCGAGCTGAGACTTCAGCAGGACCACGTGGTGCGTCTGGAAACCCGCCCGCCAAATGCAGAGGGCGAAGGTGAAGTGCACGCGCGTGATCTGGTGAAGAATGCGCTCCGCATGCGTCCTGACAGAATCATCGTCGGCGAAGTGCGTTCGTCGGAAGCTCTGGACATGCTTCAGGCGATGAACACGGGACACGAAGGTTCGCTTACTACAGTTCACGCAAACTCACCGCGTGATGCGCTGGCTCGTCTCGAAACGATGATTCTCATGGCGGGCGCAAATCTGCCTGACAGGGCGATGCGAGAGCAGATTTCGTCGGCGCTCGATCTCATCATCCAGGTGTCGCGACTCGCTGATGGAACGCGAAAGATCACAAGTATCGTCGAGATCACAGGGATGGAAGGCCCAGTGACAGCCACACAGGAAATTTTCCGCTACCGGCGTCGCGGCATTACGCCAGAAGGACAGGTAATCGGCGACTTCGAGACAACCGGCGTGCGGCCGCAATTCATGGAGCGGCTCCGCGTTGCCGGCGTGGACATTTCTAACGAACTGTTTTCTGAGGCGATGCTGCGGTGATTCTCACCCTTGCGGCGATCTTCGTCGCGACGATGGCGTTTGTTGTTGGCGGGTACGTGCTCATCAACCGGCGAACCCTCGAGGCAACCGATGTTGCGCGCTCGCGGCTTCGCGACGGAGACGGACCAGAGAAGTCAATCCGGCTTCTAAAGGAAGACAAAGTCAGCGACGTCCCGTTCCTGAATCGCCTTCTGAGCGGCCAGACGTGGATCGACGCCCTGTCCGTTCAGATTGCGCGTGCCGGCTCTACTATGAAGCCGGTATCACTGCTCATGGTGATACTGTTTTCCGGCGTCATGGGCACACTTATCGGCGCAAAGGTTTCGGGTATTGCATCCGTTTTTTTCATGATCTTTGGCTGGGTAGGTCCCTACCTGTGGCTTCGCCATCGACAAAAGAAACGCCTCAAGGATTTTGAGCAGCAACTCCCAGACGCCATCGACATGCTGGTGAGCGGAATGAAGGCGGGTTATTCATTTCAGGCAGCGGCGCAGTTCATCGGCGATGAGATGGTTCCGCCCCTTGGACCCGAGTTCGCGCGGTTTTACGACGAGCAGCGGCTTGGCATCGATGTGCGGACTGCCCTCATCTCGATGCAGGGGCGAGTTGACAGCCTCGATCTGAAAATGTTTGTCACGGCGGTACTCATTCAAAGAGAAACAGGCGGCAATCTGAGTGAAGTGCTGTCCAATCTGGCGGATCTCGTCAGACAGCGCATTGCAATGAAGGGGCAGATCCAGACACTAATTGCTGAGCCCAAACTCTCCGCGCGGTTTCTCGCGATTCTGCCACTTATTGTCTTTGTTCTGCTGTCGGCAATGAACCCGCACTTCTTTGATTCTATGACCAAGCCGGGCAGCCCCGGAAGAATAGTCCTCTTTGGATCGGCGATTTCTGTGCTCGTTGGCTACATGATAATGATGAAAATCGCGGATGTGGACGTATGACTAACACGGTCTTTCTTTTCGCTCTCATCATCATCGGTGTAATCGGATTCGCGGTTGCGCTCGTACTCCAGCTTCGCGAAACGTCCAGGCGCGACGTTGTAGATCGCACTCTTGGTGCTCCCGGCAATGCCGACGTGAGGCGCGCCCTTCGCAAAGGCTTGGGGAAAGACCAGGAGAATTCCCTCAAGGCACGGATGCTCAAGCGAGCACCGTCCATCTGGTCCCAGAACCAGACTGTACAGCAGCGCCTCATCAAGGCCGGTTACGACGGAGTAGTTGCGCCACTTGCCTATTCGATGATGCGCCTTGTCTCGCTCATTGGGCTGCCTCTGCTTGTCTTCCTGTTCATGCCGAGCGACACCTTCCTGAAGGTCGTGATGGCCGTGTCGATGGCGGCCGTGATGGGGCTGCTAATTCCCCCGTTCGTCTTGCTGCGCCTTGAAGCAGCGCGAAAGGAAAATATCCAGCGGTCGCTGCCAGATGCGCTCGACCTGCTCGTGGTTTGTGTCGAGGCCGGAATAAGTCTCGAGGCGGCAATACTTCGAGTTGCGCGTGACCTGACGTATGTGCATCCGGAACTTGCTTCGGAGCTGATGATTGTCAGTCGCCGCACCAACGCGGGCATGACGAGGGAGGACGCCCTGCGTGGTCTCTGGGATCGCACCGGCGTTGACGAGGTGAGAGCGCTTGTCGCCAGTTTGCTTCAGAGTGAAAAGTGGGGGTCGAGCAGCAGCCGGGTGCTGCGGGTTTCAGCCGACACCTTGAGACGCAAGCGCCGCCAGTACGCCGAACGAAAGGCGGCGACTGCGCCGCTCAAAATGATAGTGCCGATGGCAGTCTTCATCTTCCCAGCTCTGTTTGTCGTCGTACTGGGGCCGGCGGTAATGCAGATTGTAACCGGGTTTGGGAACTGATGAGGGCCTCAGTTCGCAGCTTCCGGAGCCGGGGACGCCATTCCCACCCCCGCATCCATCCAGAAAAGGGTGGCGCTCTGCTCGAGCTGGCAGTGGTGATGCCACTGCTGATCCTGCTTGCTATCGGAGTGATGGATTTTGGCCGAGTATTCGCCAGGTCCATAGTGGTGGCGAATGCGGCTCGCGCAGGGGCAGAATTCGGTGCGCAATCGGGCGCAACCACGGTGGACACGGCGGTGATCAATCAGTTTGCACGCCAGGATGGTCAGGGGGTCAGCACTTTGCGCGTCACTTCGCAGCGCATATGCAGGTGTGGAGGCACCGGGGTTGTCGGTTGCACGTCTTCCTGCAGCGCGGGCTACGGGCCAGTCAGAGTGTTTATCGAAGTCACTGCGCGCGACACAGTGGCAATGATATTGTCGTATCCCGGTCTCGCGTCGAGAGTACCCATTGCTCGTACTGCAACGTTCCGCCAGCAATAGCATATTGGATCAGGGCGCAATCCAGGCTAGGAGCCTTTTATGAAAGACATACAAAGCATTACCACCAGTTCAGCAGGATTGCCGGCGAGCAAGGTAGAGCCGCGCCGCGGTGCCATGCTGGTCTTCGTGGCCATTGCAATGGTGGTCCTTTTCAGCGTTCTGGCTTTGACACTGAATGCAGGGGCCGCCAGCCGTCAGCGGCGCCACGCCCAGACGGCGGCAGATGCTGGTGCGATCGGAGGCGCGTCTGAGATATTTCGCGCAAAGTACGACTCCGTGACGAGCGCATCGTTTGCCGAGGCCGTCCGGAACGGTTTTCCAGCGGATGACGTTACTGTCAATTATCCTCCCGCGTCGGGGACCTACGTCGGCAACACAAAGTACGTGGAGGTTCTGGTCAACAGACAGATGCCGACAATATTCGGGAGTATTTTCAATAGTGCGTACATGAATGTGAGCGCCCGAGGAGTTGCGGGCGTAAGCGCAACGAGTTTTAGCTGCGTCTATGCCCTCGACCAGTCGGGGAGCCAGGCACTTGATATCGATGGTCGGCTGATCACCAACTGTGGAATAACGGTCAATTCTTCGTCCTCAAGTGCCATCGATATCAAGAGCGGAGCGCGACTCACGGGTTCCTCGGTTGCCGTGACAGGCGGCGTGACGGGAGGTGGTACCATAACCCCGGCAGCAAAAACGGGTGTCGCCCCAGCCCCAAACCCCCTGTCTTCTATCCAGATGCCGACTGTTGGAGCGTGTACCTACGCAGCAAAGCTAAACGTCAGCGGCACCCAGACTTTGAACCCCGGAGTCTACTGTGGTGGAATCGAGGTCTCACTCGCTGCCAATAAGGCCATTCTCAACCCCGGCACCTATATAATCGCCGGGGGCGGGCTGACGGTAACTCGGGGTGCCCAGATTGCGGGGAATGGAGTCACCATAATACTTACCAACGGGCCCGGAAATGACGCGGCTGCCTACCAACCCTTCGAGTTCAGCAACGGTTGCAAAGCCAGCCTCTCGGCTCCAACTACCGGTGCGCTCGCCGGTATCCTATTGATGCAGGATCCTGCCGCTGGTACACCGGGGGTTGAGTATATCAATACATTTGCATGCTCCAACGACGTACCGCTGTCGGGCACGATTTATCTGCCAACACAGACCGCTTATTTCGGAGGCAGCAACAGTGATACCGAAATCAACGGGAGCCTGATCGCAAAGAAGGTCGAGGTCAAGGCGGGAACCGACCTCACATTGAACCAGCCACTCACGTCGGGTTCCGCAGTGAAGCGGCTGTCACTGGTTCAGTGAGCGCATGAGCACGATCAGGAAACGCCGCCGCACTAGCAATTTTTTCGACCGGCTGCTGCGGGATGATGCCGGCGCGGCAATGGTGGAGTTTGCTATCGTCGCAGCCTTCCTGTTTATCCCAATGGTCTTTGGAATCATCGAGTTTGGCCGGGCTATTTTTGCCAAGAGCCTTGTAACCGCAGCTGCGCGTGAGGGTGTCAGGTACGCTATCGTTCGGGGGTCCAGCAGCGGGGCGGCTACAGATTCCTCCGGTATTGCGACATTCGTTCAGGGGCGCACACAACTGAGTCCGATCACCGTGCGTCCGGCTTGGGAAGATGCCTCCAAGGATCCAGGCAAATGGGTGCAGGTAACTGTTTCCTACAACTATGTGCCCATCGTGCCGATTCTGGGCGCAAAAACGGTCACCGGCATATCCAGGCAAGTCGTCGCCTTCTGAGCGCACCGAGCATGATTCGTTTTATTAGTATTATCAATGCTTTTACGCCGATTCTTCGATGAGAAACTCGCCCAGACGAGCTACCTCGTAGCGTGTGATCATTCCCGGATCGGGCTGATCGTCGATCCCAACCGGGATATCGAGGCCTATCTCGACGCAGCCCGCCGCGACAACATCCGCATTGTCGCCGTTACCGAAACTCACATACACGCAGATTTCGTTTCAGGCTCTCGCGAGCTGGCCAAGCAAGCCGGAGCCCAGTTGTACCTTTCTGGCGCCGGGGGCAAGGACTGGGAGTACGGCTTCGCAGAAAGCGATAACGCCGAGCTGCTGACGGACGGATCCCATTTCATGATCGGTGACGTTCGAATTGACGTCATACACACACCCGGCCACACTCCCGAACACCTGACTTTCCTCGTCACCGATACCTCGAGCGCGTCGGAGCCAATGGGCGCACTCACCGGTGATTTCATCTTCGTGGGAGACGTGGGCCGGCCCGACCTGCTCGAGCGCGCAGCAGGCCGGGCGGGCACAATGGAGGCAGGCGCTCGCCAGCTCTTCAAGTCCGTTCAGGATTTCAAGACGCATCCCGATTACCTCCAGATCTGGCCAGGCCACGGAGCCGGTTCCGCATGCGGCAAGTCTCTCGGTGCGATGCCTCAATCCACCCTTGGCTATGAAAAACTCTTCAACTGGGCGCTCGCTGAGACGGACGAAGCCCAGTTCGTAAAGGCAGTACTCGAGGGGCAGCCCGAACCGCCGGCGTATTTCGCAACCATGAAGGTCCTTAACCGCGAAGGCCCGGCTGCCGCGCCGACAACGGTGCCGCCCGTTGCGAATACGGAGCAACTCAGAGCCGCGCTTGCCAGCAGTGCCCCCGTCGTGGACACCCGCCCTATCGCAGATTTCGCCGCGGGCCACGCGCCAGGCTCGCTCAACATTCCACGCAACAAGTCTTTTCTCAACTGGGCAGGCGCGCTGCTGCCCTACGACCGCGACATCATGTTCATCGCGGGCGACACTGATGAAGAGAGGCGGTCGCTGGCCCAGGACCTCACCCTGATTGGCATCGAGCGGATCGCAGGCGTTTTTTCGGCCGGCAACTTGAGCGACATCTTTGAAAAGGATGTAGTTCCATCGACTGTTCCCCAGGTGTCTGTGTCCGATGCAGCGTCGGATCACAAGGCAACAATTCTCGACGTTCGCGCCCGCAGCGAGTTTGCCGAAGGACATCTTCCCCGAGCGGTCAACATTCCGCTGGCGGAATTGCAGAAGCGCATTGCAGAAGTTCCCGCCGGACATGTAGTAGTGCATTGCCAGGGAGGCGCGAGGTCGGCAATGGCTGCGAGCATCCTGCAACGCAGCGGTCGGACAGACGTCGCAAACATGGGCGCAGGATTCTCCGAGTGGCAGCGCGAAGGTCACGATGTAGTGCGAGGAAAGAACGCCGGCTGAGTTGTGAGTAATCCCGTCATTCCTCCCATGTCGCGCGGCAGGAGGATGGAAGAAAAGCCCGCGTCATGGAGCGAGCGCCTGAGCGCGCTCCGGCACATCATGCCGCTGGCCCGCCTGGTGTGGGAATCACATCGCGGATACGCCGCAGGAATGATGGTCCTGCGTCTCGTCCGGGCGTTCGTACCGGTGGCGACGTTCTACGTCGGCAAACTCATTCTCGACACTGTCATCGCAGTGCGCGATGGGCGAGCGGACATAGCCGAGCTGTGGCGGTATGTCGCGATAGAAATCGCGATCATCGTTTCAGCGGAAATCCTTGCCCGCGCCTCCTCGCTGATCGAGAGCCTGCTCGGCGACCTGTTCTCCAATGTCATGAGCGTGCGCCTCATGGAGCATGCGGCGAGTCTCGACCTCGCGCAGTTCGAAGACCCTGCGACCTACGATCATCTGGAGAGAGCGCGGCGGCAGACGGTCGGACGCATAGCGCTGCTCACGCAACTCGTCTCGATCACGCAGGAAGCAGTGACGCTCCTCACACTGGGAGGAGTTCTCATCGCCTACAGCCCGTGGATGGCGCTGCTGCTGGTAATCGCGGTGCTGCCTGGCTTCCTCGGTGAAACTCACTTTGCTGCGCTCGGTTATTCCCTGCTCTTCCGCTGGACGCCTGAGCGGCGCCAGCTCGACTATCTCCGCCTTGTCGGAGCGAGCGACAAGACCGCGAAAGAAGTTCAGATGTTCGGCCTCGCACCGTGGCTCGTCGAGCGCTATCGCGTGCTGGCGTGGAAATTCTACAACGAGAACAAGGCGCTCTCCATACGGCGCGGGGCGGTCAGCGCGGCGCTCTCCATCTTCGGCACCATCGGTTATTACGTGGCGTATGTCATCATCATCCTCCGCGCAGTTCGCGGTGACATCACCCCTGGTACGCTGATCTTCCTGTCTGCGTCATTTGCCCGGGGACGTGACACAGTTCAGGGAATTCTGCTCGCGGCGTCGAGTGTCTTCGAGCAGTCACTGTACCTCCGCGATCTCTTTGTATTTCTCGACATGAAACCTACGATCGTTTCAAAAGACAGCGCAGTGCAGGTTCCGTCGCCCCTGAGCGAGGGATTCGTTTTTCACGATGTAGGATTTCGCTATCCCGGAAGCGAACGGTGGGCAATCCGGCATGTATCCCTGCGGTTGAATCCGGCGGAGCGCGTCGCCCTCGTAGGAGAAAATGGCGCCGGCAAAACCACCATCACCAAACTCATCGCCCGCCTGTATGAGCCCACGGAGGGACACATTACCCTCGATGGGCGCGACCTGCGCGACTATGATCTCGCTTCTCTGCGGCAGGCCATCGGCGTGATCTTCCAGGATTTCGTCCGCTATGACATGCGCTTCGACGAGAATATCGGCGTCGGCGAAATCGAATCTGTGAGAGAGGAACTCGAGGGGAACGGTGACGTGCCAGCCAGCATTGACACCGCAGCACAAAACTCACTTGCCTCGTCGCTTCTCCCTCGCTTTCCCCTGGGCTACCGGCAGATGCTCGGACGAAAATTCGAGGAGGGAGTAGATCTGTCGGGGGGAGAGTGGCAGAAGGTTGCGCTGGCGCGCGCCTATCTTCGAAACGCTCAGGTACTTATTCTGGACGAGCCGACTGCTGCGCTCGACGCGCGCGCAGAGTACGAGGTGTTCCTGAGATTCTCGGAGCTCGTGGCCGGACGGATGGCGATTCTCATCTCGCACCGGTTCTCCACCGTGCGGATGGCCGACCGCATCATCGTCCTCCGCGACGGCACTGTGGAAGAATCAGGGACTCACGAGGAACTGGTGGCTCGCGCAGGGTTGTACGAAGAACTGTTTCGCATGCAGGCAGCCGGCTACCGCTAGCCGGCTGATTTCTACGCGTTGGGCTTGACTGAAGTCCACTTCGATGGATCGAAGATTCCAGATGGCAGATCTTCGTTGACGCGCACGTTCTCGTACCGCTCCCTGAAGTAGGGCTTTCCGTCCCTGAGAGACATGAACTCGTGGGCAACCGGGAATCCGGATAGATCCCTGTAGTCTCCTACTCTCGTGTCGGTGACCACCGTTTTGTCGCCCCGCTTTTCTGCCTGTATCAGCCGCACCAGCAGCATTCGTTCTGCGTCTATCCACGCCTGCGATGATTCCGTATCCCCTGCTCTCGCGCCGATCACGTAGACAGTCTTCCGGGAGAGCCGGTCCTTCCGGACTTTCTTCACGTCTATGCCTAGAGAATCGAGCCGGCGAAGAGTGACCGTAGCCGGTATCGCGTATACGTCCGCCGTGAGGGTGAGTATCCCCTGAATCGAACGGCGCGTATCTGTGCGCTTTCCATTGTCGAATGTCGTGACTCGGTTGTTCAGAATCAGCAGACCGCTCTTCGATGACAGCGGCTCGAAGTCAATTCTCAGCCTTCCCGGCACCGACAAGTTCTCCACCCACCGCGATTCTTCTTCCTTTCCTGACTGGGTGTAAAACGTGTTGGTCTGCGCGAAACGAAGAGTGCGATACCAGTTCCCCGCATAGCGGTCGTGCATGGCAGAGATGAGTTCCCTGCCGGAAGTGATTTCCGGCAGTACCGGCTCTGACTTTCCACCTGGCAGCTTCGACATTATCGTCGAGCAGCCCGCCGATGTAATCACGCCCGCCAGAATCAGTACACGCGCCCCTCGCCCGAAGCGCGCAATTTTTCGCATTGATGGCATTATGACAAACCCTTATGGCCGCTGGGCCTGGCCATAGTAGATACCGTTGAAGAGAAAGCGAAATGCTCCATGAGTCTGACCCCGGAAATGCACCTGAGGTCCATACAGCACCACCGTTCCCTTGCCGAGGGGCGCCGTCACGATTTCGGCCGCTCCATCGAGGACCTTCTGGCCCCATGCCCAGCCACTCCTGAGCGGCTCCGGACTATCGAACCATGCAACGCGGCTCGCACCATTTGCCGACTTTGACTGGAGCCGGAACGCGGGATCGTTGTCGTAAAAAATATCGGTTGGAGAATGCATTCCCCACGCAATTGCATTGGTGGTGTCTACCGCAACTGAAAGCACTGAACCGGGAACGTAGTATTTCGCGCGCGGCAGCGGCTTCTGATCATCTCCGACGATTGCGTTGGAAACCGGCAGTCCCAGCTGATACCCTATCTCGGATGCATTGCCGAGCGCCAGGAGTGTACCGCCCTTCTCGACGAAAGCCTTGAGGCGCGGAAGCGTCGTCCCAACCGTCACACGCCCGAGCCGCGAGCGCCACTCGGCGGGCACGCGGTCCGGCTGCATGCGCTGCTGGAATCCGCCGCTGGTGTCATCTGCACCTGAGAGGCGCGCTCCGTCAGGCAGAATGATGACGTCATACTTCGACGACAGATCAGCAGTGTCCAGATCTCCGGCGAAGACAACATCGTACGGGAATTCAAACTGATCGAATACAAAGCGCATCCACCCGGAAGAAATTTCGCCTCCGTAAACATCCCACAGTGCAATTCTCGGAGTGTGCAGCCTGGTAAGCGACGCAGGAGCGGGTGCTGCGGTTACCGCTGCAAAGCTGACGCCGCGTTCTGCGGCAAGCGATCGAAGCTGTGCCTCGACGGCCGGTGTGCTTCGCACGACAAACGCTCCGGCCGAAAGGCCGCCCGACCGCACCACTGACGTGACCGTATAAACCTCGGCGCCTGACTTGAGCAGACTGTTCGCTGCTGCGAATGCGTCGTTGGTGCCGCGCGTCCATGAGTAGAACGGTGCCGACGCTGCGGCAGCGCCCACGGAGCCGGGAGGTACCTTTGCAAAACCAGAGAGCTTTTCGAACGGACCCGTGAATCCGTCGAGCACGCGGTCGAACTTCACTCCCATCTGATAGGCCAGAGTCCAGCCTGCGTTGTCGTATGGAGGCGTCGGCGGTCCACCGGGATAGGGGATATCGTCCGGATGGTTCTGCGGTTCGAACATGTCGAGAACGTGCGGACGGAACGCCTGAGCTGTCATCACAACGTAGGAACCGGCGGGATAGCTCTTGCCAGCAGCGTTGAAAGCGCGCGTAGCGCGGTGAATGGTGACGCCATTCTTGATCAGCGCATTAATGAACTTGACTGCTGTTGGAAAATCTTTCTGGTCTGCCGGGATGATGTATCCGCGGGCATCCCGTCGAGCGGGTTCGTTCAGTAAGCCGAGGTAATCCGCTGTGGCACGCCGGGTGCCGGCTTCCCTGCTGGTTTCAACCGCCTGCCTTACGGACTGTACGCGACTTGGCGTCAGCGTCCAGTTGTCCTTGCTGCCCCGCTCGATGGAGTTGCGGCCCATGCGCCAGGCATTGAAGAGAAAATCCTCCCTGTACTTCGACGCCACATCCATCACCGCGCGATTCGCGGACAGCTCGTAGGCCATGGACTGCGCGAAATGCCATTTCTGTGGCATGATGGGGAACGGCGTACTTCCATTTGGCAGGAGCCTGTCAGGCACGAGCGCGATTTCTGTTGGTGTCGGATTGCCGAAGGTTTCGGTGAGCAAACCGATCATGTTGTGGAAGTACACGGTTGTGCGAAGTCCGCCATTCCACCACGTGGAAAAATTGGCGCCGTTGCGCATGGTTGCGCCGGGCTTCCCTTCCTGAATGAAGCGGCTGTGAATCGCTGCCCCAACAAGGTCGATGCTCACAGGAATCAGCGGATCGAGATTGTAGTTGAACGGATCGCGGAACGGGGGCGCAAACATGACAGTGCCCGCCGGTCCTGTCTGATGATGATTGTAGACGATCTGCGGATACCACGCGCGGTAGAGAATACTGTCTACAGCCTGCGTTTCCGGCTGCGATGCCATGTACGAATCGCGGTTGTTGTCGTGGCCAACATACTTGTGGTAGAGGCGGGGAATTCCCTGAGTCGAGCGATTCTCCTTCACCGAATCGCGCATGTACCAGTTGGAGACGAGGTCCATGCCGTCGGGGTTGACGAGCGTCGCCAGCATGATGTCGTCCCTGAGAAATCTCATTGTCTCCGGATCGGTTCGGCTCACCATTTCATAGACGAATTGAATCAGCTGTTGCGCGCCGAGCACTTCAGTGGCATGCAATCCACCGTCAATCCATACGATGGACTTGCCTTCGCGGGCGAGCGCCCTGGCCTGAGTTTCATGCAGACCCTCGGCGCGGGTGAGCCGCTCCGATATTTCCCGATACCGCCCGAGCTTGCTGAAATTCCCGGGCGCCGTGATGATCGCCATCACCATCGGACGACCCTCGGCAGTGGTTCCGATATTCACGAGCCGCATTCTGTCGGATTCCTTCGCCAGTTTTTGCCAGTATTTCAGGAGCTGCTGATAGTCGGCGAGGAAATAGTCATCCCCGATGGAGTGTCCGAATTGCTGAAGCGGCGTAGTGATCCGGGTCTGGGCCTGGAGGTTGAAACTCAGGGCAAAGAATGCTGCAACGAGGGCTGTGCGGCTGAGGGTCATTTTTTTTGGATGGTGTGAGTCATCTGCAACGCCTTCCTTCCCGGATTCCGGGTTCTTCTGCAACTCAAAACCTGAGACTGCATTTAAACCACCGAGAACACTGAGAGCGCCGAGAGGAAAACAATTGTCTATTTTTTCTCCTCGGAGCTGTCGTGTCAATCCGTCCAAGCAGCTTCGAGGAAATTGGCGCCACCCGCGGAAGCGGAGAGCGCGTTCATTGAGAGCTGGAAATCTACGGCTCGACCGCGCGAGTGGACACCGTTGCGCGGGCGGTGACGATTACCCCTGCGAGAATTATCCCACCGCCGAACAGCGTCGTAGACGAAGGAATCTGGGCAATGCCGGGGATCACTGCGCCGAGTATCGTGGCGCCGACGGGCTCCCCGAGAACAACCAGGTTCACGACATACGCGGGGAGGTACTTCAACGCCCAGTTCATTCCTGTGTGCCCAAGCAGCATCGGGCCGATGGCGAGGCCAGCGAATATTGCCAGTTCGCGCGCCGGTTGCGGGGCAAGCGGTGCACCGGTGATGAGCGCGAGGGCAACCAGCGTAACTGCGCAGGCAGTGTATGCGAGTCCTACGTATGACCAAATGCCGTATGAATGTCTGAGGTGGCGGCCAATGCTGTAGTAGATGGCTGCCGTGACGGCCGCTGATACGGCGAGAAGGTTACCGAGGAGGGCGCCGCTCCGGAATGTGGCTCCACTCTCGCCCCAGGCCGGAGCCGCAATCACAATGGCCCCTGCGATGGCGATAGCAATTCCCGCGAGCTGTGTCCGAGTCGGAGATTCACGCAGAAAGACAGCGGAGATTCCGACGATGAAGGCGGGCTGGAGACTTACCAGTGTAACGGAAGCCGCGATAGTCGTGAGGTGGATCGAAGCGTTCCACGCCCAGAAATGAAAGGCGAGGGAGATTCCAGCTGCCGCAGCAAAAACGGCATCTCGCAGGGAGAGCTTCTGCCAGTCGCGCCATTCGCCTGACCAGAGGAGCGCAGCTGCGATTATCACGAGTGAAAACCCGAGCCGCCAGGCCGCTATTGCCAGTGGATCTGCTTCTGACAGACGAACCAGCGGACCCGCGAACGAGATTCCGAGCAGTGACGCAGCGAGAATCCATCCTGCGGGTGGCCGATTCATCCGGGAATTCTACATCAGTCCTTCGGTCTTTTCCCAATTAGTTTCGAAGGTCTTCATTAGTCTACCCAGTCGATCGGGAGAAGACCCTCAGTCGTTGACCGACAGCATCTGCCGCTCGGTCTTGTCTGCGGCGCGAAGCACCTTGCCCGAGTAGCTGCTGCAGCCGGGCGTGTTCGTTCCTCTCACGCAGCCATTGTAGCGCTGGAGTGCAACGCGAAGGCTCGGCGCATGCTGAATAGCATCAGCCAAGACACTCACGCCGTGACAGATGTTGCCCTCGATATCGTACAGATCCTTGGACTTGCATCCCCAGCGGCCGCGGTGAAACGGCATGACCTGCATAAGCCCGCGTGCGCCCATGAAGCTGCGCGCGCGGGGATTCAGGTTGTCAGTCTCCACGAGCATCACACCCACCAGCAGCGTTGGATCGATCTTTCTGCGACGGCCTTCTACTACAACTGCGGCCGCGATTCTGTCGGCGTTCTCACCATTCTTCGTGTATCTGCGCAGCACCTGGCCAATGCGAAACGCATCTGCCTCGGGCTTGACCGCACTGATCACTGCTCCCGGGAGAGCCGGCAGCGCCCTGGGCTGATTCTCGATCGTATAGTAGGTACCGGCGGCGAGAAGAATGCCGAGCGTAGCCGCCCTGCCTGCTGCACCGGCAAACCTTCGAACGCGGGACTTCACCTGCCGTGATACTTTACGCGGCTGGGACAAGTACTCCTCCTTTTCCGTCTGGAAAGGCCCTTCCGAGCCGGTTTGCAAACTGCTCGAGTGCAGGGAAATCCTTTTCCAATATCTGATATTCCGCGGCCGTTGTCGGCGACGGATGTAATGTCGTTCCGTTATTTACTGCGAGCTTCTTGAACTGCTTTCGCTCCGTTACGATCTCTGCGCCATGAGATGAAGCGAAATTCCACATGCGGCGCCCAATCTGTGAGTTCGTCAGCGGGCATTCCGGAAAGTTCTTCCTGACGTGCCTGATGAAGTACTCATTGTCGATCACCCGTGTACCCGGCGGCACTTCAGTGCCGTCGTTATCAGGTATCGCCTCAATAGTTATTCTCACCTGTGCCCTGAGCACCTCGGCGATATGGCGCAACTGCTCGAGCGAGACGTTGTAGTGAACGTCGTGCTCGATGTTGCGTATCGTCGACGGTGACACCGGGACAGGCAGTTGGGCTGCAACGTCTTCGCGACGCAGACCTCTGAGCTTCCGAAGTCGCTCAAGATCTCGTCCGATCCAATCCGCCATACCTAATCCGTCAATACTGTTAACCTGCTACGTATAACAGTAATGGGGTTGTGCCTGTGGGCCAAGGCAGACCTTTTTCCCGACAGCAGGTTTGTGACATTTCAGGCGGGGGATGCCGTCCAGCGGGTTTTCTACTCTCCGGGCCCGGCGCGGGTCGGCAGGGGTGCGTTGAGCATCTGCGAGGCCGCCCTGTCGGCGTACTTGAGGACCTTTCCCGAGTACGTGTGGCAATTGGGGGTGTTCGTGCCCCGCACACATCCGTTGTAGCGGAGCAGTGCACGCTCCATCGAAGGCGAGCGTTTTACGAGATCCGCCAGGATGCTCGTGCCGTAGCAGATGTTCGAGTCGATATCTACGAGATCGGTGGACGGGCAAGCCTTCCATTTCCCCGCATGAAAGGGCATTACCTGCATCAGCCCGCGAGCGCTGACATTGCTTCTCGCATCCGGGTCGAGCTTCGCGTTCTCCGCTATAAGGAGCCCCACGAGCAGCGCCGGGTCGAGACTGCGCTTCCCTCCCTCACGAATAATGGCCTGGGCAATCCGGTCTGCGCGAACCGTGTCCTTGGTGTACCTCCTGAGGACACTGCTGACCCTGAACGCCTGCTCGGTAAGGGGAGGCGGAGCGACCACGAGGGAGGCCGGCAGTTTGAGGAGATCCCCGGGCTTGACGTATTTCGGATTCTGGTGCTTCAGCGTCCACATCACGCCGGCAGCCAGGAGCACACTAGCGCCTGCGGCCTTCCCTGCGGCGCGCAAAGCCTGCACCCAACGTGGGCGTGGTTGTTTCTCGACCGATCTCCGGCGAATATCCGTGAAGACATTACCGGCCGACTGGCGGCGATCGTTCGGTTGAGAGTTGGCCTCGGTGGCCGCCTCGACATCCGTGTTCCCGGGGGTCGGCATACCCATCCCTTCTGCACCGTGCATGCCATCCCCGGTATGGAGATTGCCTTCGACCTGTCAGATCATGACGGATTGTCCGATATACACGATTCGGGGTGTATAGGCATATTTGTGACCGTCCACCGACCATGCGCAAGCGAGAGAAATGAAGGAATCCGAAGGTCTTTACCGCTGGTTTCGATTTATCAAGAAAACGGTCATCGGCGTGTTTGTCGTCCTGATCGGCATAATGATTTTCGGATACGCCATTTTCATGCGCCAGGTTGACGCGCGTGGCGCATGGGAATCCGCAGCTCGCGAGCTGAATGGCGGAATGCTTCGCTATGGTGAGCGGGTGCAGAAATTTGCCAAGGCGTACCAGCGGCGCCCGTCGGACTACTATCGCGCTTCGAACGGCCTGCTTGTGGCCACAAACCAGCGGCTGTTGTTCGTCGGAATCGCGCCGAGCGACAAACTGGAAAACGCTGACGCCCCTCAGACAGTTCTTCAGTACGAGTTCCCCAACGACACGATGCTCAAGGCAAAGAAGACGCGACTCTACATTATGAGCGCGCACGGCGTGCGGTTGAGTCATCCAACAACTGGTAGTCAGGAATTCGCGGCGTCGGGCGGGGAGGCAGAAGCGCTCGACGGCCTCATCGATTTTGTTGACAGAAGGCTTCAGGCCCAGCGCGTTGAAGCCATTCGCGAAACCCGCATTCGCGCCGGAGTGGCGGCGTTGATGGCAGAGCCGATCTACTATGTAGTGAGGCGTGGAGATGCGATCTCGACAATCGCAACGCGCTTCGATACCACCCCGGAACTCATCCAGAAATGGAATGGGCTCACCAGCAACCGCGTTCGTATTGGAGAGCGCCTGCTCGTCAAACCCAAGGGTCCGCGAGCGGCGCCCTAATCCACCGTCGCCTGAAGCCGGTAGCCGGCTTTCCAGACTGTCAGGATGTGAATTGGCGAGGACGGGTCGTGCTCGAGCTTTCGTCTCAGCTCCGCTATGTGAATATCGACTGTGCGGGTCATCACTTCCGCCTGGTGCCCCCAGACTTCCTTCAGCAGTTCCAGTCGTGACACAACGGCTCCCCTGCGCCTGACCAGAGCAAGAAGCAGATCGAACTCCTTCGGCGTCAGGCCAACTTCCTTGTCCGCCCGTTTTACCGAGCGAGCCAGCGTGTTGATGGAGATGTCACCGAATTCCTCGATCGCCTCATCGTCACGCCGCTGTGAACTCTTCGCGCGGCGCAGGATTGCGTTCACACGGGCGAGCAGCTCGGAAAGACTGAAGGGCTTCGTCACATAGTCGTCAGCGCCCAGGCGAAAGCCGAACACCTTGTCGGCTTCTTCTCCCCGCGCGGTTAGTATCAAGACCGGCATTGCCTTACCGTCGGCGCGGAGCTTCTTGAGAATCGTGTAGCCGTCCATTCCAGGCAGCATCAGATCGAGCACGACCAGATCGGGATCTGTGGTGCTCGCGAGTTCGAAGCCACGCAGTCCGTCTTCGGCGGCTTCAACCTCATAACCTTCCGATTCAAGACTCCGTGTAAGTCCGAACGCGAGGTTGGAATTATCTTCGATCACAAGGACTCTCGTCATACCGCCTCCGCTGGTTGGCGCCTCCCGCTCTCTCCGCTCACTGCACGGACGTTGCGCTCGCGTGGAAACTCTACGACGAAACGAGCACCTCCCTCCGCGGCATCTTCGACCCATGTGCGGCCGCCGTGAAGGCGTACGAGTTCCCTGACAATTGACAGCCCTATCCCGCTGCCGCCCGCCGCCGATTCAGCCTCTCGTGATAGCCGTACGTATGGTTCCCATATCTTGTTCCGATCAGCTTCTGGCACGCCCGGCCCGCTGTCCTCGAATGCGACGATTACCTTGTCGTCAGTTCCCGACAGAGACACGTTCACCGTCTGGCCCACCGGGCCGTATTTCACCGCGTTGTCGAGGAGGTTCAAAACAACCTGTCGAAGGGCTCGCGGGTCCACGCGGCTGATCAAACCCGTCTCGATACTCGAGTGAATCCTCGCGCGGCGAACTCGAGCAAGTGGAGAGAATGCGTCTACTGCCGCCTTCATCTCTGCTTCCATGTCGAGCGGCTCCACGATAACGGCGCTGCGCCCGTGCTCAGAGCGGGCGAATGCGAGCACGTTTTCAACGAGGTAGGTGAGACGCTGCGCCTCCTCGTCGATAATTCCGAACGACCGCTCCCGCTCTTCTTCAGAGACGAGATGGCCTTTTCTCAAAAGCTCTGCGAACAGGCGAATCTGAGCCAGAGGAGTTCGCAGCTCGTGGGAGACTCCGGAGACAAAATCCACGCGGAGTTGAGCAAGCTGCTGTTGCCTTCGGAGCTGAACAACTGCTGCCGCGACGAGGCCGGCAGTAATCGCAAACAGCCCGAGCAGGAGTGGCAGGCGCGATCTGGGAAGACCTCCGACAACAAGCTGGGATGCGATGTCTGCACGCAGAGAAACCGCCAGCCGCACTCTGCCAAATCGTTCATCGAGCGTATCGACCACCGTAAAATCGTCGCTGAACCGTGGGCCCTTCGACCTGTATACTTCGCCGGCAAAGGGAGCTGACGCCCTCACTGCAACAACCGAATCGCGCGACACGCCGCGCAGCAGCGATGGCGGAAGAAGCGGCGTCTTTGCCAGCACCGAATCGAGCAACGGCTGCATGAAAGCACGTGCGTCGGTTTCGAAGCCGTAGGTGACAAGCGGCCTGCCGTCGTAGTCACGCGAAATCACGAACACAACAACACGGAGCCTGCCCGCAACGCTGTCTATTGTCGCTATGTAGGAATCATTGCTGACGATCACTGCAAGCCTGCTCGCCGGGTTACGATCAGCCGACCCGAACGCCTGAGTTCTGATGGGCGGCGCCCCAAATCTCGATGGCGCACTGAGTACCGTGTCCTTCACCCATTGAATCACTCGGCTGGACGGCGCGCTGCCGGCAATTGTCATCGAACTGTCGCGCCAGTTGAGCCGAAAGAAAAATCTGACACCGTCCAGGTACCGCGCTGGCGCCGGCGGCTGTAGCGATGCCGCCCGGAACTCTTCAGGTGAGGGCCAGCCCTCGGGCTTGTCTGGCTGGACGCGCGTGAGTGGCAGGATAAAAGTCGAGATCATCGCGCCGAGCATCTCCTGGCCCGCCTGCTGATTCAGCTGCCACGCCGCAAACCGTGCATAGTCATTCAGCGCACGCTCTGCAGCAGCCCGATGTGACCGTTCAGCGTCCAGTGCCTGCCAGCCAAGTACGCCGGTGAGAATCAATGCAAGGGCCAGGAGGACGACGAGGATGAACGGATTCGGTCGCCGCCCTCCACGAACCCGCCGTGCGATGCGGTTACTTCCCTGCTGCTCCGGGCCGCCTGAGTGCACGCTGCTCCTGCCTGAGTTTGACTGGCGCGAATCGCCTGTTGCCGCCCGTTGAATATACGGGCGGCAATGTTCTCATTGCGTCAGGCAGGAGTCTCCGGTTGGTAAGGATCGTGTAAAGAAGATTTGCCTACGGCTCGCCCTCTTCATCTTCGTCGTCACCACCGAAACCAGGATCCTCTGGCAGCGAGCCAATGCGCTCGACGTGAACAACCCGCTTCATCGTGACGCCGTTGACTGTGATCGTGACGAGATAGTCTCCTTCAGGGACAGCGGACCCTGCTCTTCCAAATCCACCGAACCGTCCGCCGCCACCGCCGCCACCGCCGCCACCGCCAGCCGGTGCTCCGGCCGGAGCTTCAGCGGGGCGCAGGTTCAGGTCTCCTGACTGGCCTGCTCCACCGGGGCCGCCGCGGCCACGTCCTCCGGGACCAGCGGGGCCTCTACCTGCCTGCGCAGGCATAGACTCGCGGAGCTTTCGCATTCCCGCCGTGTCGCCACGTTGACGCATCGCGGCCATGGAATCACGCATGTTGCGGGCTGCAGTCGTGTCCATACCGGGAAGGTTGCGACCCGCTCCAGTTGAATCACCACCTGCACGCCGCACAGAATCCGATCGCTGTTCTCTGATCCGCGCAGCGGCAACGCTGTCGCGAATACCTGACGGACTCAATGGACGAGCCAGGCCACGCAGATCCCAGTTAACGCGATGGACGCCTGCGCCACCGGCTCCAGCGAGCCGGCGCACAACATCTCCCTTCACATCAGTGATGACGATTCGCGCCGAGTCTGCGCGCTGCGCGCCCGACGGAATGCGATACGTGAATGTGGCGCCGTACGGCGGATTGTCAGCGACGTAGATCTTGTTTCCATTCCACGCCTGCGTGAACTGAATCGAGTACTGATAAGCGGTAGTTGGTTCGAAGAAATACGGACGCGCACCCATTGTGCTGTCCACCATCTGCTGAAGCGGAGCTATGTCGGTCACCCAGATGGACCGACCGTGCGTTGCGGCGATTATCTCCCGATCTCGCGGATGAATTTCCAGATCGTGCACTGGAACCGTCGGCAGGCCCGCCATGAAGCGCTGCCATGACCGCCCTCTATTTGTTGACACGTACGCGCCCACATCGGTTCCGACGAACAGCAGATCGCGATTGTACGGGTCCTCGCGCACAACGTGCACGAAATCAGGCCCGTCAGTGGGCAGGTTCGCGGCGATCGACCTGAACGTGCGGCCAAAATCATTCGAGACGTAGACGTATGGCTTGAAGTCGTTCTCGCGATGATTGTCGAACGTTACGTAGACAGTTGCAGTATCAAAGTGCGAAGCCTCGACCCGGCTTACATACGCGCGGGCCGGAACGCCCGGGAAGCGCTTCGACAGATTGGTCCACTGGCCACCGTCATTACCTGACACCCACACGTTGCCATCGTCGGTGCCGACATAAAGAATACCGGGCCTGATTGGCGACTCTGCGATAGCCGTGATGGTTCCATACGTCTCGGCGCCGGTTGCATCGCGCGTAACGCCACCCGTGGTTTTTGTGCTGATATTGATCCGCACTGAATCTGCGGTCGTCAGATCGGGGGAGATGGGATAGAAGTTATCTCCGCGGTCTGACGACTTCAGGAGACGATTCCCCGCCATGTATACCGTGGTTGGCGCATGCTTCGACAGAAAGAACGGAGCCGACCAGTTGAAGCGATACCGCGCCGCAGAATCAGCTCTTGCCTGAGCGCGAATGCGCTCGAGTGCGGTGAGCGTGGGCTTGTCAGCCGGTCTCATGGTATCGCCGCGCGCAACAATGAGTGAATCCTCGAAGTTCAGGCGTCCCGCGTTGCTACGCATGATCGTATATCTGGAACCACTGCCGAGGTCGAGGCGCGACGCGTTGCCTCCCTGCGATTCCGTGTAGATGATGTTGGAATCATTCGGATCCTGCGCGCTGAAGAAACCGTCTCCGCCGCCCGCGTTGAACCAATCCGCGTTGCTCGCTCCTTCCCGGCCGCGTGTGCGCGTAGGCCCGCACCACGTTCCATTATCCTGAAGCCCGCCGCAAACGCGGTACGGCTTGCCCATGTCATAGCTCACGTGGTAGAACTGCCCGATCGGGAACGTATTTGGGAAATCGTATGTGCCGCCCTTGTCCCAGGTTATGGCAATTCCGCCATCGTCTCCGAGGATGAAGTGCTCGGGATCAACAGGGTCGATCCACATGGCATGCCAGTCAGTATGAACTGACAATGCGCCACGACGTTCGGTCTTTCCGCCGTCATCCGAAAAACGGAAAACTGAAGACATCCAGTACACGCGATCGGGATTCTTTGGATCGACGCGCACCTGCGAGTAATAGAACGGGCGTGCGTCGCGCTGATTGCGCTGCATCAGTTCCCAGTTCGCTCCACCATCGGTCGAGCGATAGAGTCCACTGTTGGTCTTCTGCTCCCTGGTAGAGTCCGGCTTCTCGCCGCGCGCTAGCGGCTTCTTAAGAGTGTCAGCTTCGACCCACGTGTAGATGACTTTCGAGTTGGACGGTGCGATTGCTATGCCGATTCGTCCCTTGGTGGTCGAAGGAAATCCACCGCCTTTCACTTCGGTCCACGTCTCGCCGGCGTCGGTACTCTTCCACAGGCCGCTGCCCGGGCCTCCGCTCTGGAGAAAGTAGGGACCGCGCACGCGTTCCCAGCTCGACGCCCAGAGCGTGCGGTTGTCAGACGGATCCATGGCAAGGTCAACGAAGCCGGCCTTGCTGCTGATGAACTTCACGAGGCGCCAGGTAACTCCGCCGTCGGTGCTCTTGTACATCCCTCTCTCTGGATTGGCAGCCCAGGTCTGACCGAGCGCCGCGACGTAGACGATGTTGGCGTCTTTCGGATCGACGACGATGCGTCCGATGTGCTGCGTCTGCTCCAGACCCATCAGCTTCCATGACTTGCCCGCGTCGGTGGACTTGTAGATACCACCGCCCGGAGAGATGGAATTGCGTGAGTCCTCTTCTCCGGTCCCTGCGTAGATGATGTCACCGTTGGACGGAGCGATGGCGATGTCGCCGAGCGAAACCACACGCTCCTGATCGAAGAGCGGGAAGAACATCGTGCCCGCGTTGACCGTCTTCCAGATTCCGCCCGCCGCCGTTGCGACGTAGAACACTTTTGAATTCCGCGGATCTACTTCAATGTCGGTTACCCGGCCGCTCATGTTGGCGGGGCCTATCGAGCGCCATTTGAATGCAGCCATTGCTGCCGAGTCGAGCGGCGCGGAAAGCTGTGCGCCTGCAATCGTGGAAAAGGACAGTGCCGCGCCTGCGACGAGGAGAGGAACGCGAAATGTGCGCATGTCTGGGGCTGATGGGTTGTGGGGCATGCCAGCGTCGCGGGAGACGCCAGCCGATGTATCAACGGTGGAATTACGCGGAGCCGGGGGAAAGTGTTGGAACCCGGTGATCTGGCCTACACTTCATCCCAGATGCGGCGATGGCGGGTCTCCGGCAGGACAATCATTCCGACGACGAAAGTAAGAAACGCAATCACGACTGGATAGGCCAAACCTGCGTAGATGTTGCCGGTGCGTGCTACAAGGGCAGTCGCAATGAGCGGAAGGAATCCACCGAACCAACCATTCCCGAAGTGATACGGCAGTGACATCGACGTGTATCGCACGCGGGCCGGAAACGACTCGACGAGGAAGGCTGCCACCGGCCCGGTGACCATGGCAGCCAGCGCGATCATCACGACAATCACAGCGACGATTGCTGGCGCGTTCACAGGCTCGGCGAACGAAACCATTGCCCTGTAAAGGATGAAATACGTGATCGCCGAGAGGATGTTGCCTGCCATCATCACTTTTTTTCGGCCAATCCGATCTGACAGGCTGCCGAATATCACAAATGCTGGAGTACCTATTACGACAGCAACTGCAACAATCGAATAGGCCGTGGCGGCAGGCAGTTTCAGCACCGTCTGGAGGAAGAACAGCGCGTAGAAATGCGATGTGTAATACGTCACGGCCTGTCCGGCGGTCACGCCGAACAGCACTTGCAGCACGACTTTCCATTTGGGCCACGTGTCGAAACTCTCGCGTATCGGAGACACCGAGGAGTTACCTGCCGCCTTCAGTTTCGCGAAAAGCGGCGACTCGCCGAGCTGCATCCGGATATAGAACGAAACTGCCACCAATCCGAGCGAAAGAAGGAATGGTACCCGCCAACCCCACGCGGCGAATCCTTCAGCCCCGATGATTTTCGAGGTGATGAGAATCACCACCAGAGATGTGAAGAGCCCTAGGCTGGCGGTTGTCTGGATGAAGCTGGTATAGAATCCCCTGCGCGCATCAGGGACATGCTCGGCCACGTAGACGGCGGCGCCGCCGTACTCACCGCCAAGCGCGAGACCCTGCAACATGCGAAGGATGACGAGAATGACGGGGGCGGCCCACCCGATGCTGGCGTATCCCGGCAGAATGCCGATCGCGGCAGTGGAGCCGCCCATAACCAGCAATGTGGTGAGAAAGGCAAACTTGCGCCCGACGAGATCCCCGATGCGTCCGAAGAAAAGGGCTCCCAGTGGCCGGACAGCGAAGCCGACTGCAAACGTTGCGAGCGTCTTCAAAAAATTTGCGGTTGGGCTGCCGGGCGGGTAGAACTGTGTGGAGATGATCGTCGCAAGACTTCCAAAGATGAAGAAGTCGTACCATTCGATCATCGTCCCGGCAGTCGAGGCGGCAATGACCCGCCAGATTCCCTTTGGTGATTTCTCGTTTTCCGTTTCCTTCTGCATGGCGCATATCTTGGTGACAGCGAGCCCTCACGACAACCAGACCTTGAATTCAAATCGCTGGATCGACCTCAATTCCGACCTCGGCGAACACGACGGAGATGGGTACGCCGCAGACCGGGCCATGCTCGGCGTGGTGTCATCCGCAAACATTGCATGTGGTGCACACGCGGGATCGCCGGATGTGATGCGGCAGACGATTCGAACCGCTCGATCACTTGGTGTCGGGATCGGTGCCCACCCGGGCTATCCCGATCGCGAAGGGTTCGGCCGGCGGGAGTTGAGCATCGGTATCGACGCAATAATGAATTCGCTCATCGTGCAGCTGGAGCTTATGAAGGAATGCTGCGCTGAGGAGGGAGCGACTCTTTCTCACGTGAAGCCGCACGGCGCGATGTACAATCGCGCAGTGCACGATACCGAGTTTGCGGAGCGGCTGGCGGATGGCATTGTGCAGTTCGACGCGCAGCTGACAGTGATGGCACTTGCCGGGAGCGAGCTGCAGCGAGCGGCGCAGTTACGCGGGCTGAAGGTGGCGCGCGAAGCGTTCATCGACAGGGGTTACTCGCCGGACGGAACGCTCGCACCACGAAGCGTCGAAGGTTCTGTTATCGAAGATCCGCGCGCGGCTGCAGCACGCGCGCTCGAAATCGCGCTCCATGGAACCATCAGGGCCATGGACGGAAGGGCACTGACCGTCGCCGCCGACTCGCTTTGCGTTCACAGCGACAGCCGAAACGCTGTAGAGTCGATGACTTTGTGCCGGGCCGAGCTCTTTAAGGCGGGCTTCTCCATTCGGCCGCTCGCAACGTGACCGACCCGGTCCTGCTTCCGCTTGGCGACAGCGCGATGACAATCGTGGCCGGCGAAGGGATCAACGCTGCCGCCACTGAGAGCGTGGACCGCTGGATGAG
The DNA here is from genome assembly GCA_046593625.1 of Gemmatimonadaceae bacterium. Classification (GTDB taxonomy): domain Bacteria; phylum Gemmatimonadota; class Gemmatimonadetes; order Gemmatimonadales; family Gemmatimonadaceae; genus UBA4720. The sequence continues at coordinate 26,324 of JBKJNN010000118.1, forward strand.
GCTGCTCGCCTTACAGCGCATCGCCGGCGTCACAGACATCGTTCCCTCGTACGCGTCGGTCGTCATCCATTTCGATCCACTCACGATTACATGGGACGATCTCAAGGACCGCGTATTGTTGGGCGCGGACTCTGCTGAGGGGAGCGCAGGAGAAGCTCGCGCGAATCGCAGCCATGCTATTCCGATGCAGTATAACGGTGAAGATCTGGAGGAGATTGCTCGCCTGACATCGCTGAGCGTCGCGGAGGTAATCGATGTTCACAGCGGGCGTGAGTATCGAGTCAACGTGATCGGCTTTGTTCCAGGCTTTGCCTATCTTGGCCCGCTTGACGACCGGCTCGTGATACCGCGCAGGGAGATTCCGCGAAAACGAGTACCCGCCGGTTCGGTGGCGATTGCCGAAGCACAAACAGGCATCTACCCATCGTCAACTCCTGGCGGTTGGCATCTGCTCGGCACCACTACAATCCAGACATTCGACGCTGCTCAGTCTCCGCCGGCACTGTTCAGCGTTGGCGACACAGTTCGATTTGAGGCGCGGTGATTCACATTCGTCAGGCGCCCGCCTACGCCACCGTGCAGGACATGGGAAGGCGCGGCTTCATGTCGAGTGGAGTTCCGCGAGCAGGAGCAATGGATCTCCCGGCGTTGCGAACGCTCAACGCACTGCTTGGCAACGATGCCGGAGCGGCAGCGATTGAATGGACCCTCACCGGCGGCGTGGTGGAGTTCACGGAACGCGGAGCATTCGCAATCGGCGGCGCATCAGTGGCTGCAACCTTCCGCGACTCGGCAGTCGAACCATACCGCGTATACAACGCTTCAGCAGGCGATGTGTTGACCATAGCGGAGCTGGTGCTCGGACGATTTGTCTACATCGCTGTCGCGGGGGGGTTCAACGTGCCTCTTGTAATGGGTAGCCGCAGCACGTATCTGCCGGGAGGATTTGGAGGCGTTGAAGGACGCCGGCTGCGCACGGGAGATCGGCTCACGTCAGCGCACTCCGTTCATCATAGAAGGCACCATCTCGCGAGTCCGCTGCCCGCTGCGTTGCGACCGCCACTCGATCGCAAGTCGGTGAAATTCATTCCACGAGTGGAGAAGGGCGAATTTCATCAACGCCCGTGGACGTTGTCGCAGGCATCCGACCGAACTGGCTATCGTCTCACGGGTGAGATTCTGGACGGTGGGGCGTCGATCGTCTCCCAACCGGTTTGTGCCGGAGTGATACAGCTGCCGCCAGGAGGCGCGCCGATTGTTCTCATGGCCGATGCACCGACCATCGGCGGGTATCGAATACTTGGAGCCGTGACGACTGCAGACCTCGGCATCCTTGCCCAGGGGCAGCCGGGAAGCGTGCTGAGCTTCGAGATCACCGACATGAGAACTGCCGCGAGTGAACTGCTGGCCGAGGCTCAGCGTTTCGAGGCAATCAGGGAGTGGGTTCTTTCCTAGCTGTTACGGGTTCTGCTGGAGCATGATCGAGACAACCTGATCAGCAATCCAGTTTCGAACGACTTCAGAGTAGTGAAGGTTGTCGTTGTTGACCTTGAGCGGTCCTGGGTACGATGGATCACCGGATGATGCCTTCCACGTAAGTCCGTCGCCGTCCGAGACGAACTGCGAGATGTCCACGAGGCGCGCTCCCTTCGCCTGCGCAAGATTTCGGATCATTGCGTTGAGTGCCGGTATCTGCCCGCTTTCCGAAGGATTGCGCGGAGGCAGTGTCGTCAGGATCAGTCGATTGGCCGGGAGCCCTCGCGCCGTCCATGCGTCCACCATGATTTCCAGATTGACCTTGATCTGGGTTGGTGAAACGCCCTCGACAATGTCATTGGTGCCAATCGAGACATAGGCAAAGTCCGATGCGGCGCGAGGCGAAAACGCCTGCACCCGCTGAATCGCTCCGTTGGGATAGAACTGGTTTACGGACTCGCCTCCGCTCCACGGATACGCGTCGCCGAGCACCTCACCGCGGAACCGCGAAACTCCCGCGACCTGCTGAAGAGCGTTTGGAGCCGTGAGAATGCTCCGGCCGGAACCGCTCGATGTTCCGGCAATCCCGTGATTGACCGCCTTTATTGTGCTCCCTGGGCGATTCGCAGTCCATCTCGCCTCGATTTTTCCTGAGAGCTGGAGCGGGCTGTCGGGATCGTTCGGGCCGAGCCTGAGGGCTGGATTCACGCTGGAGATATAGGAGCCGACCTTGGGCGAAGGATCGACACCCTGGAAACCCAGATCGGTGTTAGAGTCGCCGAACGTTACGATCTGAACGTCGGCAGTTCCGAGCGCCACGAAGATCAGCGGGTCGCCGGACAGACCCGGAGAGGATGCGAAGATCGAGTTGCCCCCGAGCCCGAGTGTCCAAGCACCAACCGTTGCGATACCTGATGCGTTGGTGACGACTGACGGCTGGGTAAGTGAACCGCCTCCACTCCGAATGCTGAATGTTACAGCTACTCCGGCCACACCGAACCCCTCGGCGTCTGTGATCTTGACAGATGGAGGAACAGCAACAGCCTGGCCGGCTTTCGCGCTCTGCCCATCACCGGCGTTGATCGCGATGGTGGTGGGAGGGGCGGCGGCGGCCGTCGCGTTGAATGCGACGGGACTTCCAGTCAGCGTGCCAGAACGTGCAAGCAGCGTGTTCTGTCCTGCGGCGGGGCCAAGTGTCCAGCTTCCCACGGCGGCGATGCCGTTCACGTTCGTCACTGCTGTTGCGCCTGTGATTGAGCCGCCACCTCCCGACACTTCGAACGTCACCGTAACTCCCGGCACCGGAATCCCTGCCGGATCGTTCACAACAACCGCAGGTGCTGTCGCGACTGCGAACCCCGGACGTGCGGTCTGGTTGTTCCCGACGTAACCCGCAATCGAGCTTGCAACCGGTGCCACCGCTGTCGCGTTGAACGTGACGGGGCTGCCGTTCAAACCAGCCGCAGTGGCGACGAGCGTCTGAGGGCCTGGCGTCGTGCCAAGCTTCCAACTTCCAACGGTGGCAATGCCGGCACCGTCGGTTACAACTGAGCCGCCGGTGACGCTGCCACCCCCGCCGCCGGGTGCGAAAGTTACGGTGAAGCCCGCCACGAAATTGCCGTTGGCGTCAGTCACCTTGACCGCTGGGCGCACGGCGATATTGCCGCCTGCCGTTCCCGTCTGGTTGTTGCCTGCTAGGATCGCAACGTTCGCAGCGGGGCCTGCGCCGCCGGCAGCCTGGAACGTGACCGACACTCCGGTTACCGCAGGAGAGGTTACGGTGAGGGTATTCGGCCCTGCCGCGCTGCCTAGCGTCCAGCTGCCGAGTGTCGCGATGCCCGAGGCGTTGGTGGTGGCGGTGCCACCGGTGATGGTGCCGCCACCAGTAGCAACAGCGAACGTGACAGCAATGTTCGGCAACGGGTTGTCACCGGCGTCGGTGACCTTCACAGCGGGCAGCACGGGAACTGCCGCGCCTGCCGCTACCGATTGGTTGTTGCCTGCGCTGATGATGATCTTCGCGGGCGGGCCGGGTACTACGGCGACTGTCGCAGCGGCAGTCTTTCCTTCAGAAGTGGCAGTTACGGTTACGCTGCCGGGAACCTTTGCGGTGGCCAGGCCAGTGGCTACATCCACCGACAGAATTGCGGGGTTGGAGCTCACCCAGGCTACAGGTCTATCTAGCGTCGTTCCTTCGTTGTCCTTCAACGTCGCGACGAGCTGTCTCGTTGTCACGACAGGAATCGGAGGAGTGTCGCCACTGATGGCGATCGTCTCGACTTTGGGCTGGAGCAGTACGGCATAGGTGCCGACTTTATTGACGGCCGCAGAAACGATTTTTGAAGCGAGATTCACGGTGCTTCCCGCAATCGCTCGCCAAACTGAGCCAACCACTTCATATAGTTGAAGGCCACTCTCCGGACTGCCGGACGGGACCAGCGAAGCGTTGTACTTGATGCCGATGATGACCGGCTGCGCGAACGTGAGTCCGGGAGGACCGAAATCGAAAGCAGTGCCCGGAATCAACCGCGCATTTGCCGGCGGATTAGCCGCGGGCCCGACGGTAATGCTCGAGGTCTGACTGACGGCCCCAGCCGGTGCCGTAACACTGACCACGCCTGCCTGTGCGCTGAATGTCGAACCTGCCGACGATACCAGCCCTCCGTCCTTGATTCTGACTTCGACAGATGCGGTAATTCCTTCAACGGACGCGGTGATCGTTGCGCCGCCAAGAGCATTTCCAGTGACGAGTCCGGAAGAGACTGTCGCTCTCGTCGAGTCAGAGCTCGACCACGTAATGACGCGGTCAGTGAGACTGTTGCCCTTTGCGTCCTTTGGAATTGCAGTGACCTGCTGAGTCCCGCCGACTACAAGTTCCACCGCCTGCTGGGCGGAAATTGCGACGCTCGCCACCGGAGCCGGTGGTGCTATGCCCTCGCCGCAGCCCCACGCCAATAACGCCGCCGCTGCGACGACGCTCAGCAGGCGGGCAGGCAGTCTCAACCGCGAATGTGAATCCGCGGCTTCGCGTGAAGATTTGAAGTCGTGCGAGAGATTTGGCAATTCGTGGGGACTGGGGCGGGATCCGCGTGCACAGCGAATACCCGAAAACGGAGCAGAAGTTCGCGATTTCGGCAGTTCAGACGACATTTGATTCTAACCACCGTCGTTCCCCTTAACAACAGAATTTCCGTCCCCGTCTGCCTTTGCCACTACAACACCAATGGGCACGAACTGACCGCTGTTGAACCGCCGAGGGCGCCGAGAGCACCGAGAGAAAAAAAGAACAGTCTTTTTCGGCGTTCTCGGCGTTCTCGGCGGTCAATCGACCGCGGCACGCCGGGAATTTCGATGGCCTACACCAGAACCAGAACACGTTCGGTGTACGTGGCCGCTCTTACTACGTGGGAAGGCCCGGGCTACCCTTCCCTCCACACTTCACCCGGAGCGCTCGATGCTGCGTGACTTCAAGACTTTCATCATGAAGGACAATTTCGTCTCATTAGCCATTGCCGTTGTATTGGGCGCGGCAGTAGGAAAAGTTATCCAGGCGATAGTCGATGATTTCATCATGCCGCTGGTGTCTTCTGTCACTCCATCGGGTGACTGGCAGAAAGCAACGCTCGACATTGGATCGGTGAAGTTCGGAGTGGGAGACTTTGTCAGCGTGCTGATCAACTTCATCATCATTGCATTCGTGGTCTGGCGCGTCGCAAAGTTGGTTACCAAGCCCGCCGCGCCGCCGGCTCCTACGAAGGACTGCACGTTCTGCAGGACAAAAATCGATCCGGCTGCCACGCGCTGCCCCAACTGCACCAGTCAGCTTTGAGTTCGCCTGCGCGCCGCGCGACATGGCTGCTGGCTACAGTCGCAGCCTGCACCGGCGCTGCCCATGACGGCGGTGCAGATTCTTCTGCGGCATCCGCACGTGCCCGCCAATCAGGCCGACAGAGCGCGCGCCTACGCGACACCATCAAGTGCACGGTCTCTCATATCTCCGATGGCGATTCGCTTCGCTGTGGAAGCGCGGGCAGAGTGAGGCTGCTCCTGATCGACGCGCCGGAACTGGCGCAGGGAGCGTCCGGACGCGACGCTCGCGACATCCTGTTAAGACTCCTCCCCGTTGGCACCCAGGTGACGATCGAAACCGACGTCACTCCTCGCGACACATACGACCGCATACTGGGATACATCTTCCTCCCCGACGGTCGCATGGCGAACGAAGAGATGGCACGCTCGGGATACGCCACTACGCTCGTCTATCCGCCAAACGTTCAGTACGTGCATCGAATCCGTCGCGCAGTCATTGAAGCACGCAACGCAAAACGCGGGCTGTGGGCAACGAATTTCTTCGACTGTCTCCCGCGCGACTTTCGCGCGGGCCGCTGTGGCTCACAACCTGGGAAAAGCCGCCGTCAGTCGGGCCGGAGAAGCTGAGTCAGTCCCCTCCACTCGATGTTTCCTCCGCTCAGAACGGCAACAGTCACTCCAGATGGCTTCACGACTCCAGTCATGATTGCCGCCGCTGTAATTGCGCCGCTCGGCTCTACCACAATCTTGAGCCGGTCGAGCAAATGCCGCATCGCTGCTGGAATCGGCTCATCGTCCACGAGCACCACGTCGTCCAGGAACGCCTGATGATGCACGAAAGGCCGACCGCCAATTTCCGAAGCGAGCAAACCGTCGGTCAGACCTGATGTCGCTCCGAGATTGACAGGACCGCCCTCGCGACGCGCGCGATACAGTTTTGGCGCACTGACTGGCTCGACACCAATCACCCGCACGCTTGGCCGCATCAGTTTCATCGCAGTTGCGACTCCCGCACTCAATCCCCCTCCGCCAACCGGAACCAGCACAGTCTCCACCTCCGGCATATCCTCGGCTATCTCCACCCCGACAGTGCCCTGCCCTGCGATGATCGCGGGATCGTCGTACGGATGGACGAACGTGAGTCCGTCTGCGGAGCTAATCTCGAGCGCCCGTTCGGCACGTTCGTGAGTGGTCGTACCCGCCAGCACGACGGTTGCGCCGAGTCGCTCGGCACCAGACCGCTTGGCGTCGGTGACATTCGTCGGCATGACGATGGTTGCCGGCACTCCAAATATTTTTGCGGCCATTGCGACGCCCTGACCGTGGTTTCCCGAGGAAGGCGCAACCACACCACGCGCGCGAACATCTGCCGGCAGTGAGTGGAGGAAGTTGTACGCGCCGCGAAACTTGAATGCCCCGGCACGCTGAAGTCCTTCGGGCTTGAACCAGATCGGTGCTCCGGTGTTCGCCGAGAGCACATCATCGAACAGGAGTGGGGTACGAATGGCGACGGGCTTCAGGATCTCCGCTGCACGCTTCAGGTCGAGCAGCGTGATCAGTTGTGAGTCAGTGGAGCTCAGTGTCATTATGTGTTTTGCTCGGGGAGTTGAATATTATCACCTGAGAGCGAGTCTCACCGAGGCCGCAAATGCCAGGTAGCGCCAGTTGCCCGTAGAGCTTGCTGCTTCGCTGCCAAGTCTCGAGTCGTAGCTGTCGAGCTCGAGATGAAGGGAGCTGCCTGGGCGAATTGGCACGTCGAGCGATGAGAACAGACGGTAAGCGGGCTCCCACTTGCCCATTGCCTCTCCGAATCCCGCCTGGCGCTGCGCGCCAGCGCCGGCGTCAATTGCGAGAACTACGCCCGCGTCGGTTTCGAATTCCGCATAGGTGCCGCCTTCCGCGAGCTGTGCTACGCGCGGGGCGAAATATCCGCTTGTCGTCGGACGGCTGAATGACAAGCGCTGGAATACTCCACTCACTTCGATTGCGTCTGACGCAGCAACTGCGAGCCCGCCGAGTAGAGACACGCGTGTGTTTGCATCTCCAGTGGCGTTATACGAACCCGCCCTCGCGCCAGCGCGCAGCTTGACGCGCGGCAGAAACTCAAGATCCGCCCGACCTGCGACCTCGCTCCTTACGACTCTATTCGCTACAAGCACCGGCGTGGCATCGAGCAGTGTTCTCGTCGCACGCAGGTCGAGAGAGCTGCGGCCCCCCGGGTGACGCAGGGCTCCTCTAACCGAGCCAACGAAGACGTTATTCGCCGACTCTGTTTCGGTTCGGATGATGGTGCCCGGCGGGGGAACCGTCGATCCTGCATTACCCTTGCCTCTGCCGTTTCCGTTCCCGCTTCCGGGAACGGGCACAGAGACCCCAGGGATGGTGTCGACCTTCGTGATCGTCGAATGTGGGCGGGCTACGCCGCCTGCGAGCTCGATTCGGAATGCCGCGAGCGGACGAGCGATGAGTCCAAGCGTAGCGTCGTCGATTGTCACGTCGGTATAACCGGATACCCATCGACGCCCGCCGCTCAAACTCGCGCGCGCGCGGTCGCTTACTGGAATGCTGGCTTCGATACCAAGTCGCGCGGACTGGTTGGCATCCGAATCGCGCGAGCCGCCACTGCGCACTTCGAACGCCGGGGCAGAGAAACCGCGCACCGCTGCGATGGACCGGGTTGTTCTGGCATCGGCCTTCGCGCCCGCCGACGCCACGAACGCACGCTCGGCTTCGCGGTATCTGCCGGCTCGCCGTCGCTGCACTGCCAGTTCCCGGCTTGCTTCGAGATCATCGTGATGACTGGACAGCCACGTTTCATACGCGAGGATCGCATCGTCGGTGCGGCCCGATGCGGAGAGAATCCGTGCGCGTCCAACGACTACATCACGCTCGCGCGGCGCAATTGTGAGCGCCCGATCATATGCGGTGCGTGCGTCGCTGTACCGCCGAGATCTCGCGTAGGTATCGCCCAGGGCAATCCATCCCCACGCGTCGCCGGGTTCCAGTGCGACATAGCGGCGATAATACGACAGTGCCAGCGGCAGGTCGGATCTAGCGAGTTGCCCGAGTCTGTAAAGCGCGCGCGAGGATCCGGGATTCGCCGCCAGCGCGGCCTCGTACTCCCTTCGCGCCGAACTGGTATCCTCCTCGTTAAATGCGCGGTCAGCGATCGATATATGTCGTGCAGCAGCGTCGCGAGCAACGGTTGATTGCGCGGCTGCCGACGGAGCGGCAAACAGAAGAAGGAACGCGGCGGCAGTGGAAGCCGCCTTCGCAACGCTCACAGTTTCCCGCGGCGGCGCCGCGGCCATGACGAGCCGGGCCACCTGAACAGCGGCCAGCACAACCGAGAGCGTTCCTACGGAAACAATGATTGCACCAACACGAAGTATGTTCGGAAGCCGCCCTCCGATTTCGGTTGTGCGGGCACTCCCAAGTGCATTTGGATGTGCGATCAGAAGTGCAGCGAGCGCCAAACCCGTGACCCACAGTGCGACAATTATTCCGACTGCGATGGCGAACTGTTTCCATACCAGCGACCAGCGGGGCGAGCGCCTGTCAGCATTTGCACGCACTCCCGCCGCGCAAAGGACCGATTCAATCGCCGCATGAACCGGCATGGAGAGCGCGCTGATCAGATAGAAGACTCCGCCTATTCCGGAACCTGGGAGGCCGACTGTCATCTCAATGCCCCTTTTCGTAACGGTGAAAACTCCGGCCCATTGCGAGCTCCGACCACACCGCACCAACGAAGAACACTGCGTTTACCGTCCTGAGGACAAAGAACGCCGGCATGCTGGCAAGGGCGCGACGGGTTTCGCCGCGCGGCACAGCTCCGACAAGGACCGGTATCAGCAATGCCGGCGCATCTATGAGATACCCAAGCAGGAGCCACGGCGTTCTGAAATACAGCGTGAGAATGGGGAGCAATATGAGGTAAATGAACGACGCGAGTGTGGCATCCCACATCGATACCGCCACAGCAGACCGCAGGAACGGCACGCGCAGGAGCCCGCTCCAGTGAAGCTGCACGTTCTGGACGAACCCGTGTGACCAGCGTTTGAGTTGCGTACTCATGAACCGGTATGTGTGTGGCTCGATCGGGTAGCACACTGCCTCTGGTACAAACCTCACCTTTTCTCCGCTCTGGTAAAGTGACCAGGTAAGATCCATGTCCTCCGCGAGTGTTCGCGTTCCCCAGCCACGGTGGGCAAGCAGGGCATCTGTGCGATACATCGAGAAGCAGCCGGACGAGATGAGCGGCTTCTCGTAGTACTCCTGTACCTGCTTGTAGAACGTGAAGGCAAAGAGGTACTCGATGTACCTCCCTCGCTCCCAGATTGTGCGCACGTTGCGGGGAATGACAAATCCGCACGCTGCTGCGACATTCGCGTCTGCCATGGCAGCGAGAAGTTTCTCGATTGCATCAGGCGCAAGAGTCGTGTCGGCATCGATGGCCATCGTGTAACGCGTATGGACATGCGGCAGCGCAAAATTCTGAGCCCCCGCCTTGGACCCGGTATTGGAAGGCGGTCGCATTACCGTGACACCGAGTGACCAAGCTACCTTGCCGGTCTCGTCGCTCGAGCAATCATCAACCACGATGATCTGCTCGGCGTGAACAGTCTGCGCCAGCAGGCTGAGGATCGTATCTCCCACCGACGCCGCCTCGTTGAAGGCGGGAATGATTACGGTCAGGGAAGCCGACTTTTCGGCGGTCTGCATGAGGCGGTTTGATCCATTCTATAGGTAGTCCCAGCTTAGGCGATCCCACAGTGGTAGGACGCCCCCCGGCCCAACTCGTGACGAGCCACTTCCTTGAAGGAACCCCGCCATTCCGTTAGCATGACGCATGAGCCAGACAACCAGTAAAAGCGCCGCCGCTACCGAGGCACCCCGGTCCGCTGGCGGCCCCGTCAGCCAATTCCTCCGCCATCATTACAGGCACTTCAATTCTGCCACCGTCATCGATGCAGCCGACGCCTATACGGCGCACCTGCAGGGCGGAGGCAAGATGATGATGACGGTCGCCGGCGCCATGAGCACCGCCGAGCTCGGCATCTCACTGGCCGAGATGATCAGGCAGGGAAAGGTACAGGCGATTACGTGTACGGGGGCAAATCTGGAGGAGGATATTTTCAACCTTGTGGCTCACGATCATTACGAGCGCGTGCCGAATTACCGCGACCTGACACCTCAGGACGAGAAGGAACTTCTCGACCGCCATATGAACAGAGTCACCGACACGTGCATTCCAGAAATGGAAGCGATGCGCAGAATCGAAAAAGCGGTGCTCGATGAATGGGTGAAGGCGGACCAGGCGGGTGAGAGATATTTCCCGCATGAATTCATGTACCGCATCCTGAAAAATGGGTCGCTCGAGGGCAGCTATCAGATAGATCCGAAAAATTCGTGGATGGTCGCCGCGGCTGAGAAGAACCTGCCGATGTTCGTTCCAGGATGGGAAGATTCAACGCTCGGCAACATGTTCGCGGGCCACTGCATTTCCGGAGACGTGAAGAAGGTTCACACAGTTCGCACCGGAATCGAATACATGATGGTGCTCGCAGACTGGTACACACGGGAATCAGAAAGCGGGACAATTGGTTTCTTTCAGATTGGTGGCGGGATCGCGGGCGACTTTCCAATTTGCGTGGTGCCCATGCTCCACCAGGATCTTCAGCGCGACAACATCCCGGTATGGGATTACTTCTGCCAGATCTCCGACTCCACGACGAGCTACGGATCCTATTCCGGGGCAGTCCCGAATGAGAAAATCACGTGGGGGAAACTCTCGGTTGATTCACCGAAGTTCGTCATCGAAAGCGACGCCAGCATCGTCGCTCCACTGGTCTTCGCGCTCATACTCGGGTGGTAAGCGGCTTGCCGATCTAGCGGAGCGGCAGGCTTACGGTGAAGGTGCTTCCGGCCCCGACTTCACTCTCGACTGAAAGCGTTCCTCCCAGAAGTTCGACGAACTGCCTGGTAACTGCGAGGCCGAGGCCGGTTCCTCCAGCGCGCCTAGTGGTGGTCTGCTCTACCTGCCAGAACGGTTCGAATATCTGAGCAAGGTGTGATTCATCCACGCCGATGCCTGTGTCCCTGACGAAGAAACTGATTCTTCCGTCCGAGAGTTCGGCATTGACCGCGAGATCTCCCTTGTCGGTATACTTGACGCCGTTCGACAGGAGATTCAGAAGGACCTGACGGAGCTTGACGGGGTCGGTCTTCATCAGGGTGCCCGCAGGAACCGGCTGTAGCGTGAATCCAAGTCCCTTGGCAGCCGCCAATGGCTCTGCCATCGTAGCGACGGATTCCATCAGGTCGCCGACGTCGATTTCATGCATGACGGCCTTCTCCTTTCCTGCTTCCATGCGCGCGAGGGTCAAAATCTCGTCGATGATTGCAAGGAGATGGTTTGCACTCGAGCGAATTCTGCCGAGCTGCCGCTTCTGTTCGACGGTCACCGGGCCGGTAATGCCGTCCTCCAGCAGTTCGCCGTAGCCAATGATGGCCGCCAGAGGAGTTCGAAGCTCATGGCTCATTCGCGCCAGGAAGTCGCTCTTCGCCTTGCTCGCGGCCACGGCCTCACGCCGCGCGCGCTCTGAGGTCAGCCGCGCCTCGACAAGATCCGAGACGTCATTTGCCACGACTAGAATTCCATATACGCCTTCATCATTCGTCAGCGGCTGGTAAACGAAATTGTAATACCGTTCATCCCCGGTCGCTCTCACTCGGGCCGGTACTTCAGTTCCGACGTAGGCCTCGTTGTTCTGATACACGGAATTCATCAACTGAACGAATCCCTGCGCCTCGAGCTCAGGAAGTGCTTCGGAGACAGTCCGACCGAGGAGGGTTTCCAGCGGGCCGAGAATCGAACACGCCTGTGCATTCACCAGCTCGAATCGGTGATCCGGGCCAGCCATAACCATGACCGCAACCGGAGCCTGCGCAAGCACACGGTTGAGATGACCGGCCGCTGCTTCTGCCGCAGCCTGCCTTGCGGCCGCTTCGCCTGCCTTCTGAAGCGCCTCGGACGCACGCCGGGCTTCGGTGACGTCCTGGCCAGTGCCCAGCATTCCGACAACGGCTCCACTGGCGTCGTGAAGAACTTTTCCGCGAGCGTGAAATATTCGTTCTGCTCCGTCCAGCCGCATCACGCGATGATCGTATGAAAACGGCTTGCCGGTCTTCAGAGATTCATTGATGGTCTCGAGTGCGATCGGCCGATCTTCCGGATGGAGGAGTTCCTGATAGCGGTCGTAGTCCACCGCCGCCGCGCCGGGTTCCATTCCATAAAGCCGGAACATTTCGTCAGACCACTTGATCTCATTCGTTCGGATATCCCATTCCCAGCTTCCGAGCTTCGCGAGGGACTGAGCTTCTGAAAGCTGCAACTGCGAGCTGAGTTTGAGTGCTTCGTGCGCCTCCTCCAGTTCCTCGCTCAGCGTTTGCGCTTCCTGAGTCTGCTGTTCCAGCTCCGCTGTCTGCTGCTCCAGCTCGGCCGTCTGAAGCTCGAGTTCCATTGCTTGCTCTTCGAGAATGGCCGCATTCTGGAGCGCCGCATCGCGTGAAGCGCGCAGGAGGCCGCTCAACTGAACGATGATAAAGCCGGAAAGAAAAAATGCGCCGAGTCCTACGAGCTGATGAGGATCTGTGGGGATGAAGATCGCGTTGTGATCGAGAAAGACCCAATCAGCGCCAACGGCGGAAAGGATTGTTGCGGCAGCGGCGGGGCCGCGGCCCGCGTACCACGCTGTCATCGCGACGGGTGCGATGAACAGAATGAAGATGCTCCGGTCCAGATAGGTGCGCAGGGCGTACGACGCAAACGTCGCAGCGGCCACGAGGAAAAGCGCTACCAGGTAACCTCGGGTGCGCTCGGGAACTTTTCGCCAGCGGGTTAGGAGCGGATTTGGCAACTTCTGGAATGGCTACCGGGACAGGGTGTCAGTCCTGTGAAGATATGCTACTTCGGACTGCTCACCTAGTCCGCGGGCCGAAGCAGTCTTCAGAATGTCCTTCGATCAGCCGCTAGAAGGAGTTGTTCCAGCGAACCATTTCGGCATCGACGGTAATTCGCCGGCCGCCCGATGGAGTCACTTCGACAACAACACTACCCGAAGCGTCAGTCGGCGTCCTCAACTTGTCTCCGCCGAACTCTGAAGGACGGAATGTCACGCTCGCGCGGCCGAGAGGTGTGTTATCGAGGACTTCAAGACTGAGCGGATAGGTTCCCGCCGCCAGTGGCTTGCCGAGATTGTTGCCGGAGAACAGAACGATGAGGTCGCCATCGCCGCCGCTCGTCGCGACCCAGCAGCCGAAGCCATGATAGCTCTGCTGCGGGATGGTTCCAACGAACTGCGAGGGCACGTCGCCCCTGATCTGTCCCTTGGAGCTGTATGTCTTGTTCAGAACAGACACATCGCAATCGTTGCTTTCCGTGACAGTGGCGCGCAGGCGGAAGGTCGGGGCCGAAGTCCCCGGCGCGGCTGAATTTTCAACGCACGCGGCAAGGGACAGCATGGCTGTAACTGCGGCAAGTACAGGATATCTCATGGAATTCATGGCAAAGGGTTTACGCTCAATACAGAGACTCGCAGGGGGGCAGGTCGTAACACAGAAACGGCGGCTTTAGGCCCTCAGATAGGTGACCCAGAAACGGCTGTCGTCATCCGTCCACAGCTCCGAAATCTCGAAACCGGCGGCGCGAACGAGGTTGCCAAGGCTTTCCTCCGAGTATTTGTAGGAGCTTTCGGTCCATATTGTCTCACCTCGCTCGAACTCGATCGCTGTATCGTCGATGACGACCGTCTGCGCGCGCATCGCTCGAAGGTGCATCTCCACCCGGCTCGCGTCCTCGTTGAAGTATGCAACGTGCTCGAATGCGGAACCGTCGAAATCTGCACCGAGGTCACGATTGATGCGCTGAAGCATGTTGAGGTTGAATTCCGCTGTGAGCCCGCTTGCATCATTGTAGGCGGCGTTCAATACCTCGGACGACTTTACCCGATCTACTCCGAGTATCATTGCGCCGCCCGGGCCCAGCAGCTCACGCACACGCGATAGAAATCCCGTTGCCTGCGTCGGCTGGAAGTTTCCGACCGTCGAGCCGGGGAAAAACGCGACCTTGCGGCGGACGCCATCGGGTAGTGAGGGCAGCACGAAGCGCGAGGTATAGTCGGCGCATACGGGAGCTACGGTGATGTCCGGAAAGTCGGCTGAGATAGATGCAGCCACATCCTCGAGTTGAATCCGCGAGATATCCACGGGCACATAGGCGAGCGGATTGTCCATCGCATCGAGGATGAGACGGGCCTTGATGCCCGCTCCACTTCCGTATTCGATCAGTGCGCAATCCGGGCCGGCGAGTGACGCGATCTCCCCCGCTCTGGCGCGCAGGATGGAGAGCTCGCTTCTCGTCAGGTAGTATTCCGGCAGCTCGCAGATAGCCTCGAACAATTCCGCTCCGCGATTGTCATAGAACAATTTCGGCGGAAGAGTTTTCGGTGACGAGCGGAGTCCGCGAAGCACCTCTTCCCGCAGTGCGACGGGCGCCGCAGTGGTAAGAGGCATAGGAGTGGATGTCATCTGGATGCGAGTCGTATGCCGGTGAACTGCCAGCGGGTGTCGGAAGGAAAGAAATTGCGGTAGGTGAGGCGGCGGTGACCGGGCGGTGTCGCAATCGACGATCCACGAAGCACCCACTGATCGCTCATCCACTTGCCGTTGTATTCTCCGATGGCGCCTGCGGGCGGAGTGTAGCCCGGATACGCGACGTACGCACTCTGGGTCCATTGCCACCGGTCGCCATAGAGTTGAGGCAGTTCAGGATGCTCGCGCGCCGCAATCTCCCATTCGGGTTCGGTTGGGAGCCGGTGCCCCGCCCATCTGGCGAACGCGTCAGCTTCGTAATAGCTGACATGGCTGACTGGCGCTGAAGTGTCCAGCGGAGTCATACCGCCAAAGGTGAACTCGCTCCAGCCATTGTCGGCTTTTTCCCAGTAGAGGGGTGAACGCCGGGCCTCTTGCTGAACGATCGCCCATCCGGCGGCAAGCCAGAGCTCGGAGCGGTCGTAGCCGCCGTCATTCATGAAGTCGAGATATTCGCCGTTGGTGACGAGCTGATTGGCAATTCTGAAATCTTCGACAAAAACGCGATGCGATGGACGCTCGTTATCGAAAACAAAATCATCTTCCTCGTCATTTCCGACGCGGCGCATTCCTTCTGCGATTTGAGTCCACGTTCCGGACGCGCCGGAGTGGCCGGAATGGCTCGCCTTCGCGGCATCGTAAGCGGGACGGAGCGGGTTGGTCCACAACACGTGCTTGATGTCCGTTACGAGCAGTTCCTGGTGCTGCTGCTCATGATGGAGGCCGAGTGTAACCGTGGCATCGTCCTCTACACCGGCGAGGAGTTCCAGCATGTGGCGGTCAACGTATCGCCGATAGGCGAACACTTCGTCCACAGTTGGACGCGTGACCAGGCCGCGCTGGGCGCGGCAATGCCTCTCCCCCGCCTGCACGTAATAGGAATTGAAGAGAAATGCATATCTCGGATCGAGTGGAAAGTAATCCGGGAGCCGCTCCTTCAGAACGAACGTCTCGAAGAACCAGCTGGTGTGCGCCAGATGCCATTTGGTGGGGCTGACATCGGGCATCGAGCTGACAACGAAGTCTTCTACTTCGAGCGGATCACACAGCAACTCAGTGTGCGCACGCACTGCCTTGTAACGATCGCTCATGATGCGGCTCGGTGATTCGGGCCGAACGACAGTGAGGGTGGGATCGAGCGTCGGAATCGGGATTGTAAGCTCCTTCGTCACCATGGTGCGTTCATTCGAAAAATCCCCCTAAACCTGCTTGAAGTCCAGTCGCCGGCCCGCCGCCCAATAGCGAATGCCCTGCCAGACAGCCATTCTTTCGCAATGTCAGTACCCCTTTCTGCAACGCAGGTTACGCACCGTTACGGCGATGTAGTTGCGCTCGCGGGTGTTAGCATGGAGGTGGTCGCAGGATCTGTCGTCGCAATCGTTGGTGAGAGCGGATCTGGCAAGAGCACGCTGATCCGTTGTTTCAATAGGATGGTGGAGCCGGAGGATGGGGTGATTCGCGTTGGCGCCGACGACGTACGAACGCAGGATGTGCTCGCGCTGCGCCACAGAATCGGATACGTGCAGCAGCACGGCGGGCTTCTCCCTCACTGGACCGTAACGGACAATGTCGGCCTCGTTCTGAGGTCGATGGGACGCGACGACCCGGCTGCAGTTACGGAGGCACTCGAGCTTGCCGGGATCGATGGTGCCACATACGCATCGCGATTTCCAGGCGAGCTTTCCGGTGGACAGCGACAGCGAGTGGCGTTGGCCCGCGCAATGGCGAGCAGGCCTCAGGCGCTCATTCTCGACGAACCGTTCGGCGCGCTCGACGCGATCTCGCGCGGCGAGGTACAGGACTCGTTCTCGGATGCGCAAAAAAACCTCGGCGTGACGATGCTCCTCGTAACTCATGACCTCGCTGAAGCGGCCCGGCTCACTGACGACATAGTTGTCATGCGAAATGGGAAGATCATTCAGCGTGGCACCATGAAAGTACTCCGCGATTCGCCCGCCACCGAGTATGTCGAAGCGCTGATACGGAGTGCGTTGCGGCAGCTCGAGCCGTTGCTTGCCGGGACTGGCGTAACGTGATTCGCCATCGGCGTCCCAAGATCGCATTGTTGTTCGTGTGTGGATTGTCAGCACTGACCGGCGGAGCGAATGCGCAAGGCAAGCCCGTCGTCGTCGCTTCCAAGCCGTTCGGCGAATCCTACCTGCTCGCGGAGATGTTCGCGCAGTTAATGGAGTCACGCGGAATTGCCGTGACACGCCGTCCGGGATTCGGTGCCACTGAAGTTGCGTTCACCGCGCTCAAGTCCGGCGATATCGATGTCTATCCCGAATACACGGGGACTGGTCTGGTTGCCGTGCTGCATGATTCCCTGAGTGACAGTCTGTCGCGCGATCCGCAGGCAGTGTTCTCCCACGTCTCGCGCAGGTTTTCCTCTCTCTATGGAATACGCTGGCTTCCGCCACTTGGATTTGAGAACACCTATGCAATTGCAGTGAGGAAGGAAACTGCGGCGCGGTATCGGCTCCGCACACTCTCCGATCTGGCGCGTGCCGGTTCCAGTCTTGATGCCGGCCTCACTGCCGACTTCATCGGGCGCTCTGACGGGCTCGCTGGCCTGTCGCGCGCATACGGGCTTCAGTTCAAGTCCGTGAGGTCCCTATCCCCTGCTCTCAAGTATCAGGCGCTGGCCGAGGGTGCAGTGGATGTGATTGACGGGTATTCGACTGATGGGCTGCT
This sequence comes from Gemmatimonadaceae bacterium, assembly GCA_046593625.1. GTDB lineage: Bacteria > Gemmatimonadota > Gemmatimonadetes > Gemmatimonadales > Gemmatimonadaceae > UBA4720. The sequence goes on from JBKJNN010000118.1 coordinate 43,958, forward strand.
GGCGCGCTATGACCTCGTGGCACTCGAAGACGACAGGCGGTTTTTCCCGCCCTACCAGGCCGCGGCTCTCGTGAGCGCTCGGCTCGACTCTTCGGCGAATGGAGCAATTGGAGCGCTTGCGCTTCTTTCGGGGCGGCTCGATGTGGTGCGAATGAGGACGCTCAACCAGCGGGTAGAAGTGAATCGCGAGGACGTTGTGATCGTAGCACGCGATGCGCTCCGGGAGCTTGGACTCGTCGGAAATGGGAACACGCAGACCGGTGAGTCATCCCATTCGGATTTGGGTTTGTTTGCCTACATGGTGTCGCGGCGGAGTGATATCGCCCACCAGACGCTCAGGCACATTCTCCTTTCCGTGGTTGCGCTGCTTGCGGCGATACTCGTGGCCGTACCCGCCGGCCTCTTGCTCGAACGAAAGCGGAGTGCCGCGGAAGGAGTGCTTGGCACTCTTGGAGTGATCGAGACAATTCCGAGCATCGCTCTGCTTGCGTTCATGCTTCCGTTGTTCGGCGTGGGCGTGGCGCCTGCACTGGTCGCGTTATGGCTGTACGCCTTGTACCCAATTGCGAGGGCGACCTATACCGGCGTACGCGAGGCAGATCCCGATGCGGTGGAAGCGGCCGAGGCGCTGGGAGTCAGTCCCGTGCAGCGCTTGATGTGGATTCGGCTGCCGCTGGCGACACCCGTCATCATGACCGGCGTTCGAACGGCAGCGGTGATAACAATTGGAGCCGCCACCCTTGCCGCATTCATCGGGGCTGGAGGGCTCGGCGAGCCCATCGTGCAGGGCTTGGCGCTCGCCGACACCCGGCTGGTTCTGAGTGGAGCTGTGCCCGCCGCTGTTCTGGCGGTTCTCACCGATCGCGCCCTGGCGATTGCGGAGTTAATGCTCCGCCCGGCGCATCTGCGGAGATAGCGTAAACCCCTGTGTGTCAAGGCTTTAAATAGGGGAACGAATCCGTTAAACTACTGTATACCGTATAACACAACGAACACATGGAAGGGTCCTCTCCAGAGGACTCCTTAGGCCCGTCACGTCGGTTGGCCGCGATGGCTGCTAACGCACCGGAGACAAATGCGCACACCTACAGCTTTGGAAAACATTCTTGCCGCAGCGACGGCAGTGATACTTATAGGGTCTCAGATTCCTGGCAGTGACGGGACTGGCCCAGTTCTGACCGCGGCAGTCTCGCTCATGGGCGGCAGCCATGCCGCGTCGAGCGACACGGCTATGACCCGCGTCACGGTAACCGCTCCGTCGAAGCCCGACGTCGCGCTCGGCGCACTTGCATCGGTTGTTGGACCGCTCAGCCACCCCGATGCGCTGCATGATGCGTTCGTGAGCTATTTCGCATTCAAGAGCGAGCATCCGGAGAAGGTTCGAAAGCCGTACCTGTACTTCGTGGATTACGGTCTGCCCAGCACGTCTCCGCGCGGCTACCTGTTCGACATGAACCTTCTGAAGGTTGTGGAAGGTCCGTTCACCGTCGCGCACGGCCGCGGATCGGCTGGAAAGGACGGCATTCCGACGCGTTTCTCCAATGATTACGGCAGTTATGCCACGTCGCTCGGGCTTTATCTGGCGAAGGACACTTATGCGTTTCACGGCAAGGCATCGGGCCGGTCGTATGGGTCGGTTGGGCTCAAGCTCGAGGGGATGTCGGGCGACTACAACGACAACGCGCTGGCGAGGCGGGTCGTTGCGCATGGCGCGCCGTACGTGACGCCGACGAAATCGGGGCGGAGCGAAGGGTGCCCGGCGATGGAGCAGGCGCGGGCGGCGAGGATTCTCCCGAAGCTGGCGAATGGCGGGTTGGTTTTTCTGTTTGCGCCGGATCCGAACTGGATGTCGAAGGATCCGTGGATTGCGCAGGCGGACGCGACGGACGCGGTGCTCGGAGAGTAGTCAGCGGCTCCGGGATTGCCTGGCGTGCCCCCGGCAACTTCTATCGCGCCCCAATTTTCGATTGCCGGGGACGTCAGACGCATCACGGTGGGGCAGACGATCCAGTTCGAGGTAATCGTCCGCAACAAGAATGGAATCCAGCAGCTGCCGGGTGGCGCCACGCCGCCGCCCACGATGACAGTGTCCGACGGTTCGGCGATGGAAATCACCCCGGTCGCGAGGAACGGCGGATTCTTCTTCAATATGCACGCGAAGGCTCTCCCAGCCAGCTCCGCGCTAACCGGCATCGCCAATGTCGTTACGATCAAAGCAGCCGAGCCGGGGGGGGCGGCCACGGTTCCGATGTATTGGGGATGACAATAAGGCTTTTGACGGCTGAGGTTGCGCGGAAAGGGTTTACATAGCGCTGAGAATCGCCTCGTAGCGAGGGGTCCCTCGCAGTGGCACAAGATCCGGATCGGTCACGAGCCATTCACGCTGTCCGAAGCCACGGTCCACTGCTCTTTCGAGCACCTCGATTCCTCGCTCGGCTTCACCAAGTGAGCAGTACACGCAGGCAACGTTGTAGAGAAGAGCCGAATCGTCCGGATCGACGGCGAGCGCGCGATTCGCCATGTCGAGCGCGCGTTCCCTCTCTCCCAGCCGGGCGAGCGAAACGGCACCGAGTATGAGGGCGCGAGTGTCGTCCGGATTCAGCTCCATTCGTTCGCCGAGAATCTGCACACCTCGTCTGTACCAGCTTTCGGCGTTGGCCTTGTCTCCAAGTGAGTCGTAGGCCTGCGCGAGCAGAATCGGCGCCTGAAAATCCTCCGTCCGAAGGGAGGAGGCGCGCTCGAACAACTTGATCGAGTCCTCGGCCCTGCCCTCGGCGAAACGTGCCCGGCCGTAGAAGTACGGGGCCTCGTAAAGTTTCGGGTCGAGCCGCATGGCTTTCTCGAATTCCTGCGCGGCCTCCTCCCACCGTTTGCTGAGCGAAACGGCGAGTCCCCGCGAGGCGTGCGCCTCTGCCAGCTCCGGGTCGAGCTCGAGCGCCTTGAGACTCGCCGCATCGGCCTGGCGAAGGTTGAACTCGCGGGCGTCGAAGTACATGTAGAGAATCGAGCATGAATCGGCGACACCGGCGTGGGCGATGGCGTAGTCTGGGTCGATGTTGATCGCGCGATTGAACATCTGCTTGGCAAACTCGAGGTTCTTGCGGCTGAGCTGGTGGAAGTACTGCCGCCCGCGCAGATAGAAATCGTATGCCTGGACGTTTGTGACGCGCCCCTTCTCGATCGCCTTTTTTTCGCCCTCGGTGAGGATAACCCGCAGTGCCTTCACGATCGCCTGAGCGATGTCGTCCTGAATTGCGAACACGTCCTCCAGCTCGCGGTCGTATCTCTCGGTCCACAGCTGGTATCCGTCTGCGACGTTGACCAGCTGTGCCGTGATACGGAGGCGGTTGCCGATGCGCCGGACGCTGCCGTCGAGGACCGTTGACACGTGGAGCTTTCGCCCGACTTCGGCGACATCCTCATTCTTCCCCTTGAATGGGAACGACTGCATGCGTGAGGCAACCCGAAGTGACTGAATCTTGGAGAGGGCGTTGATGATTTCCTCCGCCATGCCGTCGGCGAAGTACTCGTTGTCGGGGTCGTTGCTCATGTTCACGAACGGGAGTACCGCGACCGATTTGGCTGTCGATACAGCGTGCTGCGGGACAGTAGCCGTGTCAGTGGGAGTTTCCACGCCGCCCGTCTGCAGTGCCTGGCCGAACATCCCGACGGTCCTGTAGCGGTCGCTCGTTTCCGTGGACATAGCCCTGGAAAGAGCGCGTTCGAGGTTCTCTGGAACGTTAGGGCGGATGGTGCGCACGGGCTTTGCCGTCTCGGTGAATCGTTTCGACATCACGGCCTGCGGCGTGGCACCCGTGAAGGGACGCTCACCGGTCAGCATCTCGTAGAGCATGCATGCGAGTGAGTACTCGTCACTTCGGCCGTCGAGGTCGAGCGCTCCCGCTGCCTGTTCCGGGCTGACGTACGCGGGGGTGCCGATCATCATTCCGGTTTGAGTCAACGTGTCGCTGCCAGCGGAGCTCAGGGCCTTGGCGATTCCGAAGTCCATCACCATCGCCTCGCCCTCATGGAGCATGACGTTCTCTGGTTTTATGTCGCGATGTATGATGCCCTGCCGGTGCGCGTAGTCGAGTGCGGAGGCGATGGCGCTCGTATGGTGCACGGCTTCATCCACCGGAAGCTGCTTCTGCCTGTCCAGCCGCTCGCGCAGCGATTCGCCCTCGACGTACGGCATCACATAGAATAGAAATCCATCGGCTTCGCCGGAATCGAACAGTGGAAGGATATGCGGGTGATTGAGCCGCGCAGCGAGTTTGATCTCGCGAAGAAATCTGTCCGGACCGAGAGACGACGCCAGCTCGGGGTGGAGAACTTTGAGGGCGACCGTTCGATCGTGCTTGGAGTCCTGGGCGAGGTAGACCGTTGCCATTCCACCGCGGCCGAGTTCCCGGTCGACCGTGTACAGCCCGTCAAGTGCGCTTTTGAGACGATCGATTGATGGTGCGGAGGCCAAGCGTCAGAATCCCGGTGAAGAGTGGTGAGAACTTGTCTCCCGCGCGAGACGCGGTCAATGAGGGGAGTCACGCCTCACAGCAATCGAACTACTTAGCTCGCGAAGGTTTCCGGCGCGGTGTGCCGTCTCGGCAGTCATTCGCAATGACCTGATGACGATATTGTGAAGTTCTTTTCCGTTACCTCGGGAACTCTCGCCCGATTGAATTGATCGGCCGGAGTGTGGGCCCGTCCAGCTCGAAGACGACCCACACGTCTCCCTTGCCGGAGCCGCCAACAGGCGGCTCGAAGCGCTCAAGCAAAGTCGATCCCCGGTAGACCTGAACAACTGCACCCGAACTCGACAAACTCGCATTACCGGTGAAGTGGTGCACCGCATAGCGATAAACTCCCGGTCGCTGCTCAGTGATCGTTACGGTCTCCGGGCCGTATGAGTTTGTGTCATCGACGTCGAGCGCTGCGCGGATACCAGTGTCGAGTGAACCGCGAGAACTGTAGGATATATGGAACCGCGAGCCCGATTCAGTAGGGCCGTACAGGTGAGAGTCGAGATCTCGCGGTTCAGCGCCCCAGCTGAGGACTATGCGTATCTCGTTCTCTGAGCCTTCCGGAGAAAGCAACACGTCCTGATCACCCCGCTCGGTGCCCCCGATGGAGATCCCGGTGAGACTTCCATTGATGTAACCTGCAGACGCCGCAGCAACCGAATACGTCCCTGCGGGAAGATTTGCAAACCTGTAAGCCCCCGTCGCGGTCGTCAGAGTGAAGGCAATCGTCGCACCATCCACCAAACCAACTCCTCCGCGAAGCTCGACAGGGACCCCGGCCATGGGCCGGGCGTTGCGTGCATTCCGGACGACTCCCGAAATTATGCCTCTTCCGTTGCTTGCTGGAGCCAGCGGGATCGAAGCAGCGGTCACCGTCTGCGCCGCCGTGACGCGTGCACCGTAGAGGGTGGCTGGCTGGTAGCGATCTGCGACTGCCGCAACGGTGTATGTGCCCGCAAGCAACGAGCGGGACTCATACGCTCCGTCAGCACCGGTTACGAGGTCGACGGTCTGCGCATCGGAGGCGATGATGACGCTGGCGCCGGAAATTCCTCTTCTTGTGAGAGCATCGGTCACGCGGCCGCGCAGAACGCCCCGGCGCGATTCGTCCGCTGCTTCAGCGATCCGTCGGTCCCGTGAAGCTGCAAGCTCTGTCTGAATTCTCTGACGCTCGGCTTCTTCCTGGGCTGCCTTCTCCGCGGCGCGGCGCACGCGCGCCGCTGCGAGTTCGTCCGCAATGCGGTTTGCGTCCCGGTCTGTATCGCGCCGGGGAGCCATGCATCCCCAGACGCGAATCACGAGGTTGCGTCCGCCCCGGTTTCTGGCCTCGGCTAGCGCTCTGCTTTCTGCGGCGGCGCGCGTCGAAGAAGTTCCCCAGCCGTAGAGTGTAGGATTCCCGCGTTCTACCGCATATGCGCCGCATCCGCCGGCGAAGCGAAGGACGATGCGACAGACGTCGCGGCCGCATTCGCTCAACGCGCGTGCATCGGCCTCGCTCTGCGTATCGTAGTCGATTGCCCACCCGTACAGATCCCCGTTGTTTTGATCGATCGCAAGCGAACCATGCTTGTCGCCCTGGGCACCGGCAGTCTGAATCGCGGCCAAACAGATCGCGGTCACGAGTGCAGCTTTGAATGATTTTCTAATGATCATTTTGTCTGGGAACGCGGAATGCCAGTCATGACAGCCACCGCAACAATCGCCGAATACAGGGAGCGACGCGTAAACATGTTGACAGAAAGTGGCGTGAACATAATGTTGTCCCGTCGCGCTAGCCAGTTTTTTCTCCCAGCCCACCATATGCGTCGAACTATCATCTCGCTTCTCAGCCTCGCCGCTTTTGCGAGCGTGGCCTCTGCTCAGCAGGCAGCACCGCTCGACCTCGATGACGTAATCGAACTGCTCCGGCTATCGTCCTCGGCAGAAACGCGCGCCGCGTTCATTCGCAAGTCGTGCGTGACTTTCCCGCTGACCACCGGCGCTACGACCCGTTTGAGATCTGCAGGAGCCAGCAACGACCTTCTCGAGGTCATTGGCAGTGCATGCTTCACCGGAACCGAAATCGTCGTCGAGAGTCGGCCGGCGGGGGCCGAGATACTTATTGATGGCCAGGCGGTCGGAAAGGCACCATGGACCGGACGTTACGCCACGGCCGCGCGCCCTGCGATAATAACTGCGCGATTGAATGGATCGACTCAGACTGCGAACGCGCCTCTTGATGCGAAGAAACGCGTTCGCGCGATGTTTGCGTTTCGGAAGGACACTGTCGCTGTGCCGGATGTGAGACCGATAGATGCAATAGTGAGCGAACTTGGTTTGGCAGCTCAATGGCGCCCAACGGTGCCTGCGCCGAAAGCCCCAAATGCCCCGTCGCCTTTCAACAACTTTGTTGTTAGCACACTACTGCTGGGAGGCGGCGCCTACGGCGGTTATAAATATTGCGATGGCGCGACTGGCGGTTGCGGCTTCAAGGTGGAGCTGGATGAAGATGGGCTGGACACCAACAAACCGTATCGTCAGCTCGTCGGGGGATTGGGCGGAGCGGTTGTCGGCACCGTGGTCAACAAGATCATCGGAATGGGAGTCAATTCCGTGCGACGAAGCAGCTACGAGGGAAATCGCGCTGAATATCTCAAGAAGCAGACCGAGTGGAATCGCGCGATGGACGGTGCGCGGGCAGAGTGGCTGCGCACGCACCCGGAGGTCCGACGCGTCTTGGGAAGCGAGACGAGTTTGCGGCAGAATGCGCTCGATGCTAACCGCGAGATAAAGAAGCAAAACAGTGAGTTGCCTCAGTCTGGCGTTACTGTGGAGCCGCTCGGGAACGCACCGTTGAACTGATGCGCAGCGAGTGAGGTTAGGACGATTGAGTGGGCGGTCTGAAGACCGCTGGAGCCCGTTCGCCGATGTAAACAGGGATTTGACGGTAGATCACGAGCGACGCTTTACGTCAGCGACATCAACGCGACTCAGAGTTGCTTAGAATCAGGACGCAACAAATCGTCTCCCCATTTCCCCCAGAGCCATCAAAGGGAGCAATCCCAGAAGAAGCGCTAATTGTCTGTCAGGACTCTGCGTGCCGGGTGTTTGGCGCCTTGCAGGTGGCTAAGGGCGGTGATACGTTCGCAAGCTGATTTTGCAGCAGCTGGTTCCCTCCAAGAGGAGAAGTAATGCGAAATTCTGCACTGATCTGTTGTGCGATTCTCATAGTCGGGTGCAAGAAAGCTGAAACTGCTTCGGATAGCGCGACCCCTATCGATACGGCCACGCCCGTTGCAGCCATACAACCCGCGCCGATGTCACTCGATCAGCTGGCGGGCAAATGGAATGTGCGGGTGTTATCGGCCGAGACAGGGGATAGTACGCTGACGTCATATGTGCTCGATGCAAAAGCCGACACGGCGGGCTGGTCGTTCACTTTCCCGACGGGCGGCCCGATTGCGATGCACGTCGTTTCGATGGCTGGTGACAGCCTGGTGACGGAGGCGGGACCTTTCGACAGCCGCCTTCAAAAGGGCGTAAAAGTCCATAGTATCGTGACGTGGCGCCTCCGCGATGGGAAACTCGACGGAGTCGTCGTTTCAGATTACGACACGAAGCCACCGACGACGAGAAATTTGACGGCGGTTGGCACTCGGCAGTAGGAAGCAGATAAGGCAGGATAAAAAAACCCGGCATGTTCTGCCGGGTTTTTTTCTTATCGGGACGGCGGGATTTGAACCCGCGGCCCCCTGAACCCCATTCAGGTGCGCTACCGGGCTGCGCCACGTCCCGCAACGCGGTGATCTGCGAAGCAATGGTGAATCTACCCCGTGAGACTGTCCATTACAACCGCACCTTCGCTCGCGCCAGGTGTGGGTGGCATGGCTCACCGGTCGCTCTGAGCGTGCGGCATCAGACAAACAGGATGCGTCCGCGGACGGCTGTTGAACTCAAACGCTCACAGCCAGGATGGAACGAACGCTGGTATTGCATGTGGTCGCCCCGGACGGCGGAGACACACCTTGACAAACCCAAGAGAAGTTCCCAATTTGGTAACACAGCCAACTAATGCACGTAATCACTCAGACGAGATTGCGGCACTTTGCCACAGAGCACCCTGATGCCAACATTCCGCTCCGCGCCTGGCAAACCATCATGCGAGCGAAAAAGTACAGGAACCCGCAAGAAGTCAAAGCAGATTTCGGCAGCGTGGCTTTCCTCGGTGACGGCAGAACTGTTTTCAATATTGGCGGAAACAAATACCGGTTAGTTACGAAGATCCTGTACCGACGCGGACAGGTGCTTATCCGGCATGTCCTGACGCACAAGGAGTATGATCGTCTGGTCAGGCTTGGACAACTTTAGTAGCCGTCTACATAGTTCGACATTAGGAAGCAATCGGGAGAAAATCATGTCAACGCTAACTGCACGCAAAGCAGGTCCAGTCGTAAGCCCAATTCGTAGCCGTCGAGAGTTCGGTGCTTTCGTTTCTGAACTTGATCGCCTTGTCGATTCGAATCCTCCAGAAGGATCGCGGGCCCAGGACCGCATGGAGCTCCTCGCTATTCTCATCGCCGCGTACGAGCAGGAGCACTTGCCTGAGCTCAAACCTGCATCGCCTCAAGAGCTCGTGGAGTTCATGGCCGAGCAAAAGGGTATCACCTCTGCCGGCCTGGCAGCTTTGCTGGGTGGCCGCCCCCGCCTGTCGGAATTTCTCAACGGCACTCGTGATCTGTCGAAAAGTCAGATCATACGACTCAGGGACGCACTGGGAATTCCAGCCGACTTGCTCCTCCGGGTGTAGCTTTTCTCGACTTCCTAATCGAGCCCCGTGTCCGACCCAACCCTCAGCAACACAACAACCAACGACTACCGCGACCTCGGCTTTGGCACCGTCGTGGGCGGAGCCAACGAGAAACGCCTCCTCAACAGAGACGGCTCGTTCAACCCCCGGCGCGAAGGACTCAACTTTCTCGCCGGCCTCCACGCATATCACTTCTTCCTCACGCTCTCGTGGAAGAAGTTCTTCGCGACGGTCATCTCGGGGTACCTGGTCGTCAACGTCATCTTCGCCCTCGCCTACCTCGCATGCGGCCCGGGCGCGATCGGCGGACAGGACGCGGCGCTGTTCGGCGGCACATTCGGACGCGCCTTCTTTTTCAGCGTCCAGACGATCGGCACAATCGGCTACGGCAACATTTCTCCGGTCGGCGTCGCGGCAAACGTCATCGTCACCATGGAGTCGCTCACAGGACTCCTCATGCTCGCCCTCGGCACCGGCATTCTCTTCGCGCGCTTCTCGCGACCCACCGCCGCAATCGCCTTCAGCGAACGCGCAATCGTGAGCCCCTATCGCGACAAGACTGGCTTCATG
>JBKJNN010000190.1:0-5081 GCA_046593625.1 Gemmatimonadaceae bacterium
GAACATGCGGGTCGTCTTGGTAACAGTCGCCCGCACCGTCGGTTCCTCGATTTCCCTTGCTGCCCTGAGAAGCGCCGCCGGCTGATACTCCATGCGCGCAGCAAGGCGCAGCAACTCGCCACTTGCTGCGAGTAGACTCTCAAGACTTCCAACACCCACGCGAACCTGATCGTCTGTGTCGGGTCGCACCTGGCTGGTCGCCTCGGGCTCGGCTTCCGGTTCTTCAGCCTTTTCCTCCGGTGCTGTAACCAGGACAGGTTGCGGAGGATCAACCTCAGGTGCCGGCGAAGGAGGCGCAGCTGCCACAGCCGCAGGCCGCACAAGTTCAGGCGTGTTAGATCGCTTGGCGCGCCCAGACATCCTGTGAAGCAGAGCCGCGATCGCATCCTCCGTCACTTCTTCACCGCGCCTGAGCTGCTGCGACGCATCAGCGAACGCATCAGCGATTGCGAGCAGCAATGACAATTGGGCAGGATCGAGTTGAGCACCGCTCGCCTTCACACGCGACAGCTCGCCTTCAACCGAATGGCACAACGTCTCTATCGCAGGTACACCCGCTGCCCTTGCCGCACCCTTGAGGGTGTGCATGATGCGAAACACCGAACGACGACGCTCATCGTCCGCAGGGTCCCGCTCGAGAGCGAGAGTATCCGCTACGAGCGTGCGATGACTGTCATCCAGCTCGGCGGCAAATGTCGCGAGCAGGCGGATTGCCAGCGGGTCACGACGCGGTACCGAGTCGCTCACTCAGAACATGCTGAAAAGATGAAGAGCTGCTGCCTCACTTGCGCGCACTCGAGCCCACAAGATTCACCAGGCGCCCACCCATCTGGCTCAGATTCTCTGCGGCCGACTCCGACTGCCTTGTCGCCGTAAGGTGCTGCTGTGTAGCATCGTGAATATTGGCAATTGCCTGGCGAATCTGCTCCATCCCCAACGCCTGCTGACCTGCCGAGGCAGAGATCTGCGCGGCCGTGCGCGAAGCGTCCGCAGCAACGTCGGCCAGATTGGAGATGATCTCACCCGCCTCCGCCACCTGATGCGAAGCAGCTGCAGTCTGCTTGGTTCCCTGCTCGGTTGCCATCACAGCGGCACTCGTCGCACGCTGGATTTCGCCGAGTATGCGGGCGACCTGCGCGGTGGAGTCCTTGGACTGGCTTGCGAGTGCCTTGATTTCAGCAGCAACCACTGCGAATCCGCGCCCGTGTTCACCTGCGCGCGCAGACTCCACCGCTGCATTGAGCGCGAGGAGACGCGTCTGCTCGGCAATGTCGCTCACCGCAGACGTGATTTCTCCAATCGTCGATGCCTGCGCGGCGAGTGCGACGATTCCCTTGGCAATTGAATCCACTTCCGTTTCCACTGCGCGCATTGCGGCAGCCGACTTCTGCACAGCGATTCGCCCTGCGCTTCCACTGTCTGCCGCCTGCTGCGCCGATTCCGCAAGCGATTTCGCGCGTTGCGCAGCCTGCGCTGCGGTCTGCGCAACTTCGTCCACTGTTGCTACGGTCTCCGTGACGGCGGCCATAGACTCGTTGATTCCTGCTGCCTGCTCCGTCGTCGAAGCGAGAATCTGTGCAGAACTGGCGGCAATGACGTTGGCGGTTTCCTGCAATGGGCGATTGATGGACCGGCTGAGGAGATATGCAGCAAGCAGCCCGATAAGAAACGCAATCATGGCTCCGACGATGAGTCCGTTTCTCGTGTTGATCGCGCGGTTTGCCGCGCCTTCCGCCTGCGCATCGGTGCTCGATGTGACTGCTGCTGCGGTGGTGCTCACAAGGGCGTCGAGCTGGCGGCGCAGCGGTATCGTTTCTCCAGTGCGAATCCGTAGCAGCTCGGCCTCATTCCCAGACCTCTTCAGCGCTATTGCAGAATCCACCGACCGCGTCCACAGGTCGATTACAGACACGATCTGATTCCAGTTTCTCCCTGCCTCTGTTCCTGTTCCACCATCAGCCTTCGCACGCTCTGCTGCAAGGCGCGCGACTCTCACCATGCTGTCCACCGCGCGTGGCTGCGCCGGATCTGCATCTATGAGGTAACGAAGGAACTCGACGTTCGCGCCCCGCAAATCCGACTCTATCTGCACTGCCGGAAGCAGCAGCTGCCTTCGCTGCTGAAGTGCGGTTTCGTAGGAAGTCACAGTTCCCTGTAGTATCCACACTGCGGCGGCCGTAACGGCGATCATCAGCGTGAGCCCAATCCCGAAGCCAATGGTGATGCGTCGCCCAACCGTCCACTCAGAAATATCCCGGTTCATCCGGCACTCCTCGTCGATGTAATTCCAGCGTTATCCCCGGACACGGGAGTGTCCCGTTCAAGAGCTGCTTTCAGTTTCACTGCATCCAGCACGAGCACTGCGTCTCCAGTGACGCCGGTAAGAAACAACTCGCGGCCACCGCGAACCTGGTCGGCGTCGTGAATGTCCGATTCAGCAATTGCTGCTTCACCCTCAACCTGCGAAAGCCAGATCCCCGCAAACACTGCCTCTCCCACGGCGAGCATTGCCACCATCCCAGCACCCTTGCCGGGAATGCAGTCTCCAATGACTGCAATGGAAATAATCCTGCCTCTCCATGCGGCCAGTCCATACAAAGGTGCCACAACGCCGGGCAGCGGAGTCACGCCAGCCGGACGATAAACTTCGGCTACGCTCGTAAGACACACGGCGATACGTTCGCTTCCACATGTGCCCATCAAAAAACGGCCGGAGGCATCTGTGTCCTCGTTCACCGTATTCACCGAACGCGCAGCAGCCAGCGCTCGCGCACGCTTTTCAAGAATTTCCGTATCTGTCATCTCGCCCCGGGTCATCAGGATGCCCAACGCTTCGGCATCGGCTCGGCCGTGTCAGGCTCACCCAGAACTGACAGATGCGCACGCACGATGTGCAGAAGCCTGGCGAGCGGGACGCCATCCGAGTCGGCGAGATCCCCGCGGGCTTCAGCCGATGAAATGAGCGCTGCGGCGTTCTCGAAGTTACGCCTTGCGGCGGGTTTGTCTCCCCTCCGCGCAAGCACATCTCCAAGAGCGACGTGTGCAAGAGTGAGCGAGCGGTCTATATACAGGGCGCGACGCGCGGCGCGTTCGGCGTCTGACCAACGTCCGGACTGAGCATGCAGAATCGACTCGATCAGGTGCAACTCGGCGCTGCCCGGAAAGTCCTCGAGTGCCGAGGCAAGCGCGATTCCCGCCTGTTTCAGCAATCCTTCGTTGGCCAGCGCACGAATTTCCTGCACACGGCTCGCCGCAGAATCAGCCGCCGGAGGCACCGCGTTCAACTCAGCGTTGCCCGGCATTGCTTCTAATGTGGGTGCTGCGGCGAAATCATCGTCAGCCGGGGTCGTGGCAGAATCGAACGCATCGGCGAACTCGTCGATCTGCCGTTCCGGTGGGAGATCCGGGATCGGGTCGATAAGGGTGAGCGGAGCGTTCCTCAGCGAATACGCACTCACCGGTTCATTGCATCGGCGATACGCAGTGGATCCTGGCAGGACCACCGCCTCGCACGGGATGAGATCGGCGATATGCGGATCTGATGCACCGAGGAAGAGCCAGCCGCCCGGTGCGAGCGCGTCGAGCAACCGCTCCGCGATTCCGGTAATTGTCGGAATGTCGAAGTAGATGAGTACGTTTCGGCAGAAGATCACGTCCTGCTGCCTGATGTGCGGGAACGACGCGGCGAGATTCAGTGGCGCGAAGGTCACATCGGTGGCGACATCGCGGTCGAGTATGTATCGGGAGCCGTCCTGCCTGAACCACCTCGCTGCCCGTTCGGCACTCAGGGTTCTGAGTGACCACTTGCTGAACACAGCTTCCCGTGCCTGCGCGAGCCGTGCTTCAGACAGGTCCGTCCCCGTGATGAGGTATGGACGATTCCATCCATTTTCACGCAGCAGAATCGCAATCGAGTAGGGCTCCTGCCCGCCGGCGCAGCCAGCGCTCCAGATACGTGCAGTGCGGTTTGACGGCCACGACCGATTCCACTCGGGCAGCAACTCGTCAGCGAGAAATCTGAGCTGCGCCGGTTCCCGGAAAAAATACGATTCGCCAATAGTCAGCTCTGCCATCAGAGCTTCCCTTATCGGGCCCGGCTTCGAAACGGCGAGTTCGAGGCTCACAGGATCGGCAATGCGAAGGTTTGACATCACCCGCTTCATGCCCGACTCCGCCGAGGCGATGCGATTCGCAGGAAAGACGATCCCCGTGCGCGTCTCAACATCACGGGCTATCCGGGCGAATTCACTCCGCGACCATTGGGCAGTCATCTCGCCGCCTCGGCCATTGCCTCGGCGAGCGCTGCTTTCTCCGCTTCGTCGAGGAACTGGGCCGGATCGTAAATCACTACGAGGCCGTCCGGCAGCGTGGCAACTCCCGCGAGCCGTCCGTGAGTCGCCGAGGCGGACATGGAATCCGCGGCCTTGATGTCATCGTCGTCGATGTCCTCGAGGTCATCCGCAATGTCCACACGAAGCGCGACTGTCCGGGATGGAACTGCGACAAGGACAAAGTTGTCCGACGCCTTCAAAGGGGTTTCTGGCTGGCCAAACCTCACTGCGGGATCGATCACGGGCATGAGCTTCCCGCGCACGTTGATGATGCCGGAGACAACAGCGGGCGCGCCTGGGAGAGGGCTGACCCCCACGGCGCGAATTATTTCCACCACGTTTGTGGCGGGAATGGCATAGCGGGCGCCTCGGACCTGGACGAGGAGGATTTTCACATTGTTCAGGAGTGCAGGATATGGACCGCTCTCCGGGCTTGCGAAATTGGGCGGGGATTGCTATCTGGGGGGGCTGAGGATCCGGTCCGCGATCTTAGTCCGCGGGCTGCGTAACCGCGGGCCTCTCCGTTACGCCCCGCTGAAGCCCTTCGAGGAACCGGCGCGCGTTTCGCCCTAGCACGCGGATGTCGTAGCCGCCTTCCTGAACCACGAGAGTCGGAATTCCGAGCCCGGCAATCGCGGCGCCGATTCTTTCCAGTCCATCAGGTGATATGATCCACGCACCGGTTGGATCGCCCTTGGCGATGTCGAGTCCCATCGACAGCACGAAGTAGCGAGGCGCAAACTCGGCGAT
>JBKJNN010000184.1:0-5578 GCA_046593625.1 Gemmatimonadaceae bacterium
CGATAGCGCCTGTCGGAATGGTGTTCAGGTCCGTCTGTCGCGGCTAACGCGATGACTGACCTGAACACCATTCCGACAGGCGCTATCGAACGGATAGAGGTGTTGCGCGATGGCGCATCGGCGCAGTACGGATCCGATGCGATCGGCGGCGTCGTGAACATCATCCTGAAATCGGGCGCGCGGCGGGACTTTCAGACATCTGCCGGTGAGGTTTACAGCTCCGAAGGTGGCCGCGACTTTCGGGATGGCCGCCTGTTCGATGCAGGCACAACGCTTGGCTTCGCTTCCGCCAAGGGTGGGTATCTCACGGTTACTGGTGAGCTGCGCAACAGGGACGGAACCAATCGCGCTTATTCCGACCGCCGGCCGCAGTATTTCGGAACCGATCCGCGTAACAACGACCAGCCGCGGGTCTCGAGCTACCTGGGCAACGGCGAGGTGGACGCGCTCACGTTCTTTCTCTCTGGTGTGGCCCCCATCGCCGACCATACAGAGGTATATGTGTTCGGCGGTGCCGGTGACCGAAACAGTATCGCACCCGATGCCTTCTTCAGGCGCCCGCTGGACCCGAGAACGGTCCGCGCGATTTTCCCGGATGGATTTCTTCCGGAGATTGGCAGTCGTATCAGAGATCTGTCGTTACTGGGCGGCGTGCGCGGAACGAATCGCGGCTGGCATTGGGACTTGAGTTCCGGCTGGGGAGACAACGGCACGGACTATCGCGTGCGCAACAGCAACAACGTTTCGCTTGGGGCCTCGAGCCCTACCAAGTTTTACAACGGGAGGGTTTCCGGCGGGCAGTGGACCAACAACGCTGATATCTCACGCGAGTTGAAGCTCGGCTCACTGTTGGTGGCAGTCGCAGGCGGTGCGGAATTCCGTGTCGAGAGGTACAGAATCAAAGCTGGTGACCGCAACTCATGGATTGACGGGGGGGTGCGCATTCTCGATGGACCGCAGGCCGGGCAGCGAGCGGCGGCCGGAGCACAGGGAATGGTCGGCTTCAGGCCCATCGATGAAGTCTCGGCCCGGCGCAGCAACACGGCCCTTTATCTCGAAGCGGAAGCGCGCCCGATTCAGCGCCTGCTCCTTCAGTCGGCAGTGCGCGCTGAGGACTACAACGATTTTGGCTCCACGTCGGACGGGAAAATCGCTGCGCGCATGCAGGTGGTGCCCGGCCTGGCGCTGCGTGGCTCGATGAGCACCGGGTTCCGTGCTCCCGCGTTGGCTCAGCAATACTTCTCCAGTACGCGAACCGTGTTCCAGGTCGTCAACGGCGTGAACACCGTGCTCACTACTCGCACGTTCCCGGTAAACACGCCCGAAGCAAAGCTGCTGGGAGCAACGCCAGTGCGCCCGGAAACTTCGGTGAACTTCAGTGGCGGCGTTGTGCTGCATGTTCCGCAACTCCCACGGATCACTGCCGACTTCTACCGGATCACCATCGACGATCGCATTGGTCTTGGAGGCGCCGTGACTGACACCTCGATCATCCGCTTCTTCGAGGAGAATGGAATGGCTGGTATCAACGGTGGAAATTATTTCACGAATGCCACTGACACGCGGACGCAGGGCGTAGATCTGCTGGCGAGCCATGCATTCCTGTTCCACCGCTCGCGGGTGCTGCGGCTGGTCGGCGGGTACAACCACACTCGAACGACGGTCACCCGAATCCTGCCGCTATCCCCTCAACTTGCCCGGTTTGCGCCGCAGGTTTTCAGCAGAACCAGCCGGGGGATACTCGAGAATGGACAACCGCGCGAGACGATCACGCTGACACTCAACTATAGTGCTGGCCCGTTGCAGCTCAATCTTCACAACGAACGTTCCGGACCCACGGCTCAACTCGATCGGGCCCTGCCCTCTGCGGATCAGATACAAAGCCCGAAATGGATCACCGATGCGCGAATTGCCTATCAGCTCCGGCCTCGCGTACAGGTATCCGTAAGCGGGGCAAACCTGTTTGACACCTACCCGGACGAATGGCTGGACTTCAAGGACGGGTTAAATGCCACGGGAGTGTCGACGCAGGGAATATTCCGGCATCCGGGGGCATTGTCGCCGTTCGGCATGAATGGCCGCACGCTCTATTTGCGGCTGGCATATCACTGACGGGAGGTAGCACCCACGCTGGGAGGAGATGGGGATGACAACAACATTTTTCATTGCCCCGGCTCACGGCGAATCCCCGAGGCCCGGATTAATTCCCGACCATAACTCCAATTCGCCGGATTCTGTGCTCCCCGCTGCGATCGATATCCACGAGCAGCGTTGCGGGCCCCTCGTGGCTCGTCCTGAGACCGACACGCACCGGCCCGTCGCCAGTATCGCTCATCCCTTTGATCTCCAGCGTTCCAAGATTGGAATGCATTTCCGACAATCGCTCCACCCTGGTCTCTGATTTTGGCGAGCCCTCACCGACGTCGAAGTGAGCTTTGACAAAAGCAAGCAGGGCATCGCCACTTCCTCCATTGATCGTCGCAATCAATTGTGAAATGACATCAGCGACAGCATCCGATGGTGGTTTGCCTTCGACGACTGCTCCTGCCTCGGGGCCGTCATCATCCCCCACGTCGAGCGGCAGCCCCATCACCTGCGCCAACGCTCGACGCACCTCGGGCGCCTTACGTTCGGCGTTGGTCGAAGCGATGATCATCTCGGTTCGCGAGTGCGGGTCGCGTTCGTAGAGAAAGAAATTCACGAGGTCCGACCCCGCCAGGCCGATGGGCTCGCTGGGATTGAACATGATGTTGCGGGTGCTGGCCCTGAGCAGCTTCTCGCTCTCGAACAGCGCCTTGTAAAACACATGCATGTCACCTGCTGTTGAAAGCATTCCGCCGTTGCCACGAAGATTCCAGTATGGTCCATCCGCAGCGTGCGCCTTGGCGAGCATCGTCCCCTCATCCTTTCCACTGCGCGCGTACCCATGAGCAAGGTCAGTGCTCTTGAATCCGGGCAAAAGGAATCCGGTTCGCCTGAGTTCCAGGGGCGACAGGATGTTGTCGCGAACGTACACATCGTAGCTCTTCCCGCTCACTTTCTCGATGATCGCCGCAAGCAGTGAATAACCGGTGTTGGAGTAGTTTTCCCTCTCGCCAGGCTTGAAGAGAAGAGTGAACTTCATCGCGTTGCTTATGAGCTGCTCGCGGCTCACTGGTTCGAAGTCGCCGCCCAACCCCAATGGAAAGCCAGCCCTGTGATGCAACAGTTGATTGATCGTGATCGCTCGCTTGTCCGCAGGAGCACCGGGGAAGAACTTGCCTATCGTGTCGGTCAACATGAGCTTGCCGCGCTCGTGAAGCTGGAGGATGGCAACGGCGGTGAAGTCCTTGGTGTTCGAGCCGATCTGAACGACTGTCGCCGGGGTGAACGGGATCTTCGCGCCGCGATTGGCACTGCCATACCCTTTCTCGAGAATCAAAGCTCCATCCCTCTCGAGCCGCACAACGCCGCTGAACCCCACTGACTCTGCTGCACTCATTACTGAATCAGCGCGACGGGTGAGATCCTGAGCAGATGACGTGGCAGCGAAGAGCGCGAGCGGAATTGTGTACGCGAAATGGCTTCTCATCCGGAAGGCTCCGTTGGAGTTTGGATTACATAGGTTTGACCCGTTGAGGCAAGGAGGCGTTGCCGCCTGCTGGTCAGCTGCGAACAGTGATGCACTGGTAGAGGCATATAAAGACCGTTACTTTGCGTAGTAGAGTACTTTGCAAAGGCAATTGGGCGGTGATCAAATGCGACATCTAAATACTCGACGCTGGATTCTGCTGCTGGCCGGTGTGGCCGTCGTTGTTATTGCCGTGCTTTCCCCAAAATGGAAAGCCAGCGTTGACCGCGGCGGGCAGATGCCAGCCGAGCCGTTTCAGATCGCGGGCAACCTCTATTATGTAGGGACCAACGACATCACCGCGTTTCTCCTTACCGGTGACGAAGGCCACATCCTGATTGGCGATGGCCGAGAATTCGTTGCGCCTATGATCATCGGGAGCATTGCACAGCTCGGCTTCCGCATCGCAGACGTAAAAGTGCTCGTCAACTCACATCCCCACTTCGATCACGCTGGTGCCCTCGCAGCGCTTCAACAGGCATCCGGCGCGCAGGTGTGGGTCAGTGAGCCGGATGCAGATCTGGTAGCAGCTGGCGGCGCCGGCGACTCCAGCCTTGGGTCCCGAAAGTGGGTCTCGTACCTCCCGTTCGCCCGCTATCCTCCTCCGCGCGTTGACCATCGATTCAACGACGGCGAGACAATTCGCCTCGGGTCGCTGGAAATCACTCCGCACATCACGGCGGGGCATACGCCCGGAAGCACAACCTGGTCGTTTCCTGTTCGTGTCGGCGACCGCGAGCTCCTCGCAGTCAGCGTGTGCGATGTGTCACCGCCACTGGGTGTGTCCGGAGGCGGGCCCGATCCGTATATGAAACCGCAAACCGAATTTGCGCAGACTTTCCGCACGCTGAGGAGCCTGCCAGCCGACATCTTCCTCGCGTCACACGGCAGGGCATTCGGCAGATGGCGCAAATTTCAGGCACGCGATACGGCCAGCAGTCCAGTGCAACCGTTCATCGATCGAGCGGGGTACCTCAGCTTCATCGACGAACGTGAGGCGACAATCAACACCTGGCTCGCTAAGCATCGGTCGTAGTCGGGCGATGGCTGGCGTCCCGCCCTGGCGACCTGCAGAATAAGGACTTCCCGATTTTGCATTCCCTCGCTTTGAAACCCTTGTCGCCCGAGGTTGAATGTATGAGTAAGAACCCAGCGTCGTCCGCCGCAGCAGGGAACTCCACATGGGGTACCCAGCCTGCCAGCGGGGACTGGAATACAGCTTCAAACTGGAATCCCGCGGGTGTGCCGACGACTACGGCCAACTTCGCCACTTCGTCTCAGCTGGAAATCACCTTCCTTCCAACCAGCAGCGCTGCTATCGGCAACATCGCGTTCGCGGCGGGCGCTTCTTCTTACACTTTCACATTCAACAATCCAGCGCCCGCCGCACCCGCATTGACCATCACTGGTGCGGGCATTACCAACAACTCGGTGAACAGCCAGCGGTTTGTTGTCGCCTCGTCGGCCGTCGGTTACAAGAATCCGCAGCTCAAGTTCAGTGGGACCGCAACAGCAGGCGGTCCAGAGATTTTCTATTTCGTCGGGCCGACCACACCATCCGATGCAGGCGGCGGCGTAATCTGCTTCACCGAAAAATCCACAGCGGGCTCAGCAACTTTCACAGTTACGACCGGAGCTGGAACTCCACCAAAAACAAACAGCACTGTTGGAGGCGAGGTGAGCTTCAGCGATTTCGCCTCCGCTGGAACCGCACGTTTCACCATCTACGGATCGACGAGCACGACCGACGGTGACACATTCGGCAACACTGTATTCCACGACAACGCGACCGCCGCTCAGGGTACTTTCACCACCATCGGCGGTACGGTTGCAGATGGCGATGGTGGCAATACACAGTTTTACAACAGCGCGAACGCGGGGAACGGCCTGTTCCACAACATGGGCGCCACTGTCGCAAAGGCAAACGGAGGTGACGTGGCCTTTGACGGCACTTCCACAGCCGCGAAC
>JBKJNN010000070.1:0-3819 GCA_046593625.1 Gemmatimonadaceae bacterium
GATTATCGCAGGAGCGGGGTTCATCTTTGCGTCCGCCTGAGAGAGCCATGCGCGCTGAAGCGATCTTCTGAATGGATCGACCACCACAGAATTCGCGGCAAGTTCTGACCACACGGCCCGGCGAACATAACGAAGCAGCTCTCCGGCTGTGTAAACGTCGCTGCTCTTGGTGGCGAGTGCTTCGTGCTCGGAAAGCCGGTCAATCCGATCATTGTCCAGCAGCCCGGCGAGGATGCGTGACTGCGCCGAACCAATGCGTCGCAAGGCACCGTCCGGCTCAATGCGCCGCAGGACATCCTTGTCCAGAAGGAATCCGGGAGTCTTCAGCGCATTTTCTGACAGGAAGCGCACTGCCGCTCGCTGACGAGCGGGCGCTACCGGAATGAATCGGGGACCGAGCTGACCGCCGTATCTCTCTCTCGAGATCGATCCGCCCACAATGCTCACGACATGTTCGATCTCCGTGCTCCACTGGTCCACGAGCTTGTCGTACAGCTCCATGAGTTCTGCGTTGTCTTCTCCTCGGCGCAATGTCGCTGTCATCAGAAGCGGCATCGTCCGCTGGAGATTGCGGAGACCGAGCGCGGTGGAACGAACTGCATCCGCGTCACCAATCGCCTCAGTCAGCTCGCCGGGATCGCTGTCGCGCGCGCCTGATGTCGAAAAGCGGAACCAGGGAACAGAGTCCTGCTCGAGGGCCCAGCTGTCCAATGTCGGCCGTTCGTCAGCCGGAGTTCTGGCTCCGCGGACAGGAGCGTAGCCCCACCGTGTTGCAAACAAGTCGTAGGGCCCTATGCGGGGAATCAGGTCTTCTGCCGGAATGCTGTCTTCGGGCTGCGCGACATAATTGAAGCGCGCATAGTCCATCAGGGTTGGCGTATGTCCCATGCGTCGCAGCCACGAAGCGCTCCGCAGGCTGTCCGCGGGATATGTGGAACTCGCTTTCATGTTGTGCTGAAAGCCAAGCGTGTGACCGACTTCGTGTGCCACGACATATTCGAGGATCCGGCCCATCAGCGAGTCGGGGAATGGAAGCCGCTGCGCACGCGCGTCCAGCGGCGCGACCTGCGTGAAGTACCAGTTGCGCGCGAGATTGAGCACGTTGTGGTGAACGCGAATTGAGCCGTTCAGTATCTCGCCACTGCGCGGGTCATGAACATGAGGACCCTCGGCGTTTTCAATGGTTGATGGCAGCCAGCGCACGAGTGTGTTGCGAATGTCTTCAGGCGACCAATCCGGATCATCTGGAGCCTCCTTCGCGATAATGGCGTCACGGAATCCTGCCGCTTCGAATGCCGGTTGCCAATCCTCGATTCCTTTCCGAATCCATGGAATCCATTGCGCCGGCGTTGCGGGGTCGATGTAATACACAATCGGTTTCACGGGTGCCGATAGGGCGGAGTCGGGGAACTGTTTCTCCAGCCGCCAGCGAGTGATGTATGAACGCGTAACCGAGCGATGCTCTGCCGTTCCAAAGTCCGTCTGCCTGACTTCGAAAAATCCCACCCGCTTGTCGGCGAGCCGCGGAAGCATGGGCCTGGCGGCCAGGCGAATCATGCTCCAGTGCGCGAGAACACTCTGCGCCGGTATCGGCCCGGGACCTCGCGGCAAGTCAGGCGGATTTTCCGGAGTGAAGGTCTGCGTGGCTTCGACTTCGATGTTCTCGGGGAACGCTGCAACACGTTCGATGAATGAACGCTTGTCGTCGAAAGAACCGCGGGCGCCGGTGAATTCGGGGATGCTGGTGGTGTAAAGCGGAGTCACGTCAATGACGGCAGAACTGTCGGGCCCGTACGCTTCGATTTTGAAAACTGCGACGACCGGAGGATAGCTGGCCTGCGAAACGGCATGATATACAGGCAGCGTGCTGTCCGCCGTCAACTCGAAAGTCATGCTGCGCAGCAGGACTCTGTTTCCCTGCCGCTCCCAGCGCAGGACTCGTTCGGTGAATTCATCTCCGCCGAAGGAGGTACCACCGGAGGCCTTTGCGAACCTGCCGACAAGGAGCATGTCGCGGCCAAACTCACGCCGGGGAATCTCGAACAGCAGAGTGTCGCCAAGCCGGTGTGTGATGAACAGCCCGGAGCGCGTGCGAGCTTCTTTTGTAACGACCTTGGCGTATGGCTTCAGGCCTGCGCTGCTTTCAGCTTTTTCGACACTGTCGGCCCGAAGCTCTGCCGGTGTTTTTTTCGGCGACGCTGGCGCAGTACCGCGTGACATGAAGAAGCAGCCCTGCAAAAGAACGCAGGTGGCAACGAGTCTGTAGATCCTTGTCAGGTGAATTCCGAGCTCTGATTGATTACGGTTGCGGCTCTGTGTCGCTGGATGGAAGCAGAGAGACTGCCATGCCCATCGAATGGTACCCCTTGTCTACGTAAAGGGTGGTGCCTGTAATTCCGCTGGCGAGTGAGCTGGAGAGGAAAGCGGCAGCGGACCCCACTTCTTCGGCCGTCAGGGGCTCGGTAAGCGGTGAGTTTTCGGCGCAGTAACCCACCATGCGCTCGATGATTCCGATGGCACTGGCGGCGCGAGATGCAAAGGGGCCAGCGGAAATGGCATTGACTCGCAAGCCGTACTTTCGTCCGGCCTCGAAGGCGAGAGTGCGTGTGTCGCTCTCCAGGGCTGCCTTGGCAGAAGACATCCCTCCCCCGTACCCGGGAATCACTTTTTCGCTCGCCATGTACGTGAGCGAGAGAAACGAACCGCCGGGGCGCATGATTGGCGCCAGCCGGCTGACCATCGATACGAGCGAATAGGCGCTGACGCCGACGGCGGTGAGATAGCCGTGGCGGCTCGTTTCCAGCAACGGCTTCTTGACCTCCGGACCGTTGGCGAGAGAGTGCACGACAATGTCGAGTCCCTTGTCGCCAAAATCGCGGGTCATGCTGTTGACCAGGCCGTCAATCGAAAAGTCCCCGGTCTCCCTGTAGCGCTTGTTGGTTCTGATATCCTCTGGAGCGTCGGCGAGTGTGTCGAATGCCGCGTCGAGCGGGTAGATATGTTCGAACTCAAGGAGGTCCCCGCTGGAGAGGCGGCGGGACTCATCCATTTTCCCTCGCTCGAGGAGATTGTTGAAAATGTTGAGCGCGGGAGGCCATGTCCCGACCGAGACTTTCGCCCCCGCCTCGGCGAATGCCTTGGCGATGGCAAAGCCAAAACCTCCATCGTCCGCCACTCCGGCCACGAGTGCGCGGCGGCCACTAAGGTCAATGTTGAGCATGGTCAGGATATGACCATCCGGCACTCAGGAAGCAAGGGGGTGTAGATGGCGGACTATAATCGCTGCGATCTGCAGACTAACTTCGGACTGCGGATTTAACGCGGACTGCGGAATAGACTGCGGGCCCGCAGTATCGAACTGACAAAGGAAGGCGTTGTGAGGCGGACAATGATGCGAGGGATGTTACTCTCGCTGGTGGTGAGTGCGGCTGCGGGTGCGCAGGTCGAAGATACGGTGCGCCAGCGGCCTTTGTTCAAGGCTGTAGATGCGGTGCTCGCAGGAGCTGCGATTGCGGCATCGCTGGCGACGGCACCCGCCGACAAGTGGATTACGCACGAGCTTCAGGACGAGGCGCACCAGGCGAATCACCTGTATAACAGGGGAGCTACAATCTTCCGGTTGTTCGGACAGCCCGGTGCACTGGTGGCAGGGGGCGGCATATATGCGATCGGACTGGCTACCGGGAACGGCAGGGCGCAGGACCTCGGCCTTCACTCTGTCGAGTCCATTTTTCTGAGCAGTGTGGTCGCCGCTTCGGTAAAAGCCGTGGTGGGGAGGGCCAGACCGCGGGTAAGCAAAGATGACCCGACAAACTTTGG